>NZ_BAAAKI010000039.1:0-2879 GCF_039527675.1 Luteococcus sanguinis | reverse complement strand
AGGGTGTTGAGACGGTTGATCAGGCGGAGGTGGCGTTCGGTTTCGGGATCCCATCCGCGGTGTTGGGCGTCGTCGGCGAGGGCTCTGGCGTCGTCGCGTTGGGCTTGGAGGACGGGCAGGTAGGTGCGGGTGGTGTGGAAGCTGGTGCAGTTCTCGCAGATGTTGGCGTAGCTGCAGGCTCCTTGGGCTGGCGCGCGAAGGCAGTAGCCGCCTGCCAGTGCGGTCTTGATGGTCGGCGTGGTGCGCCAGTCGACGCCGTCGTCGAGGTCCTCACCGGGGGTTGGAGGCAGCGCGCCGATGCGTTGTTTGGCCAGGTCGAGCGCTCGTTCGTATTCGTCACGGACGGTGGAGTCGAACAAGCGCCCGTAGCGCAGGCTCATCTCGGCCGAGGAGTGCCCGAGGATGACCATGAGGGCTTGGAGGGAGACGCCGGCGTTGACCAGGGCGGTGGCGTAGGTGTGACGCAGCTGGTGCGGGGTGACGTGCCCGATCTTCGCGGTCTGGGTGGCGTGGTTGAGGACGTGGCGCAGCCGGTTGGAGCCGATGCGATGCCCGTGGTCGGTGAACAGGAAGTCAGCAGGTTTGCCTGTG
This sequence comes from Luteococcus sanguinis, assembly GCF_039527675.1. Classification (NCBI taxonomy): domain Bacteria; kingdom Bacillati; phylum Actinomycetota; class Actinomycetes; order Propionibacteriales; family Propionibacteriaceae; genus Luteococcus; species Luteococcus sanguinis. The sequence goes on along the minus strand of NZ_BAAAKI010000039.1, from coordinate 2,288 downwards.
CGAGGGTGCGGGATCGGCCTGCCAGGTGTGCGGGTGGTGGTGATCCTGTCCAGCAGAGTGAGGATGTCGGCGTCGATGGGGACCATCCGTTCGGTCTCGAGCTTGCCGAGAGGGACTTTCAGCCAGGACCCCGCGCCGGGTAGGTCGATCACGGCATCCAGCTCCAGGTCGAGCAACTCGCCGATACGCAGCCCGCAGGCGCGCTGCAACAGCAGCGCGTCGGCTGCGAGCCTGTCCGGGTTGTCTTCGAGGGCTTGCTGCAGGCGCCGGTCCGCGTCGGGTGGCAGGAACCTGGGCAGCGGCTGCGGCAGGCGGGGAACATCGCTGCGGAACATCAGTTTGCGAGCCGGTGCAGTGGGCCAGCCCCATTCGGTGATGTCGGTGAGGAAGTTGCTGACTGCCAGGATCCGGCGGGCTTGTTCGGCCGTGGTCAGTGGCCGTCGGGTCGCGGGGCTGGTGATCTGTGGCAGTGAGCTCATCCAGGCCTCGATGTGGGCGCAGCGCTCCAACCGGTCCGGCGTCAGGGTGGCGTCGATGCGGGTGACGAAGGTGGCGAACGCGGCCAGGCGGGTGGTCAGCCCGGAGACCGTGGAGGCCTTGCAGGTGACGGCCTTGCGTTCCAGATAGCCGATCAGCAGCGACTTCATCGGGTCGGGGACCTCGCCCAGGCGCCGCTGGTAGGGCCAGCGGGTCTGCGCTGGTGGCGGCGGGGCGGGCAGGACCTTGTGGTGGAACAACACGGTGCGGGTCGCGGTCGCGCAGCCGCGGTAGTGCTTCCAAGTGCGGCCGGTGGCCTGCTCTCGTTGCTGGCCGGCGAAGTTGAGCGCGTCGAAGTCGGCGGTGGTCAGATCGTCCAATCGCTTGCCGGTGGCGAACAAGACTCGCGCGAGGACCTGGCTGGCCATTGCCCTGGCGGTCTGCTCGCTGTAGCCACAAGCTCGCGCGGCGGTGATGAACTCGTCGAGGTCTTCACCGATCGTGGTGCCGGCAACGTCGCGCCAGATCGAGGAGAACTTGCGATGGACCAGATACTGCCATGACGGGTGCAACCGGCCAGTGACCAGCAGGAACGTGATGAACGGGCGAGTCCCTGAGTTCGCCTGCAGTTGGATCTCCAGCGGTTCATCTGCCCAAGTCTGCGGGTCGGGCCAGCGCTCGACGAAGACCCTCGCCCAGTATCGGTAGGCCGAGTTCCCCCGCCCGGTGCGGGCCAGATGGTCGCGGTAAGCGGCCAGCAGCGCCTCGCCGGTCTCGGCTGGTCGCAGGCCAGTGGTGTCAGTGGGTGCGTGCGCGGCTGCGAGCGGCATCGTATTCGGCTTTCACGTGGATGGGGGCCAGATGGATGTAGCGGGCGGTGGTCTCGACATGGGCATGCCCCAACAGGGCCTGCATCACCGCCAAGTCGACACCGGCCTCGGCCAGGGCGGTGCCGAAGGTGTGGCGCAGCGCATGCGGGGCGCCAGCCGTGACTCCGGCCATGCCGCGGTGGTAGCGAAATACCGTGCGCAGACCGGCCGGTGTGAGGGGCTGTCCGCGGTGTGGTCCCTTGGAGACCACGAACAGTTCCGCTGCGGTGGTTTCGGGGCGCTCAGTCATCAGGTAGGCGTTGAGCACCGCCGCGATGTCGGTGTCGAACGGGACACGACGGTCCTTGGCTCCCTTGCCGTGGACGGTCAGCCAGCGGCGCCCATGTCGACGTCGGCAACCCTCAACGACAGCACTTCACATGATCGCAACCCGCAATAGAGCATCAACCCGGCCATGGCCAGGTCCCGCTTGCTGTGCAGGCTCGCCAACAGCGCGGAACACTCCGCAGCGGACAAGGCCCGCGGGAGCCGGCGCGGGGTACGCAACCGAAGCCGAGATCGAGGTGCGGGGCGTCGTTTCGTGTGGGCCAGCAGCCCCGAGCGCTCACCAGGGGCGAACCACGACGACGGGCGGCCCTTCGGGATCGGCGAGACGCGGTCGGCGTCCCGCATGGACAAGAACTCATACGTCCCCGACACCGCTGCCAGGCGCAGGTTGATCGAGGCCGGTGCGAGCTGGTCCATCCGCCGTCCATTCAGATCGACCACATTCGGACCGGCCCTGCCCGGGATGTGCTCGTGGCGGCAATGGTCCACAAACTCCAGCATCGCCTCGACATCCACGTCGTCGACACTGTGACCCGAGACGCTCAACCAGCGGGCAAAGGCCACCAACCCGTAGCCGTAGGTGCGGATCGTGCGAGGCGAGTAGCACCGATCCGCCAGATAACGCAGATACGCATTCGGCGCCGCCACCAAGTC
>NZ_BAAAKI010000038.1:0-1245 GCF_039527675.1 Luteococcus sanguinis | reverse complement strand
GGATGTGGGTGGATGGCGACGATGGGGCATGGAGCGTGGGGGGTTGTCGTTGTCGGCCCGGTATGAGGTGACCCGGAAGTACGCGCAGGCGTACGCGGCGGCGTCGAAGTCGGACAAGGGGCAGATCCTGGACCAGGTTGTTGAGGTGACGGGCTGGAACCGTGACCATGCCCGTCAACAGCTGACCGCGAGGTTAGGTGAACCACCGGGGCGGGCGAGCATGACCGTGGCGGTGGTCGACCGGCGCCACGCCAAACCGTTCAAATACTCCTATGACGCTCGGAAGGTCCTCCAAACGGTGTGGGCCACCTCGGGCGGGTTGTGCGGGAAGTACTTGGCCGTGTCGATGGAGGGCTGGTTGGATGCGATGGAGGCCGAGGGGTCGCTGGTGCTCGGGGTCGGCCGGTACAACGCCGAGGTCCGCGGCGAGTTGCTCGCCATGAGCGCGGCCACGATCGACCGTTACCTTGCGCCGGTGCGGGACACCGCCACGCTCCGCGGCATCGCCGCCACCACGCCCGGGACGCTGCTGCGCAACTCGATCACGGTCCGCAAGGCCGGTGACGAGGTCGAGGCCGAGCCCGGGTTCTTCGAGGTCGACACGGTCGCCCACTGCGGCCCGACCCTGAAGGGCGAGTTCGCCAGGACGGTGAACTTCACCGACATGGTCACGGGATGGGTGTTCACCCGCGCGATCCGCAACAACGCCGCCGTCCACGTCCTGGGCGTCTTCGACACCTTCATCGGCCAGATCCCGTTCGCCGTGACCGGGATCGACTGTGACAACGGATCCGAGTTCATCAACCACGATCTGGTCGGCTGGGCTGGGCAGCGTCACGTGTTCTTCACCAGGTCACGGCCCTACAAGAAGAACGACCAGGCCACCATCGAGTCCAAGAACAACCACCTCGTGCGCCGCTACGGATTCCACCACCGCTACGACACCCCCGCCGAGCTGGAACTGCTCAACCAGCTCTGGCCCCTGGTCTGCGACCGGCTCAACTACCTCACCCCCACCAAGAAGCCGTCAGGATGGAGCACCGACACCGTCGGCCGGCGCAAACGCCTCTACGACACCCCCCGAACGCCCTACCAGCGGCTCCTGGACGCCAGGGTCCTCAGCCCCGCCCAACAAGATGAGCTCGCCGCCCACAAGGCCAGCCTGCAGCCCGCAGCCATGGCCCGTGAGATCACCCGGATCCAGAACGAACTGACTCGTCTCGCCGCCACCAAGACCCGCCTGCT
>NZ_BAAAKI010000037.1:0-697 GCF_039527675.1 Luteococcus sanguinis | reverse complement strand
GGATAAAAGGTACCCCGGGGATAACAGGCTGATCTTGCCCGAGCGCTCACAGCGACGGCATGGTTTGGCACCTCGATGTCGGCTCGTCGCATCCTGGGGCTGGAGTCGGTCCCAAGGGTTGGGCTGTTCGCCCATTAAAGCGGCACGCGAGCTGGGTTTAGAACGTCGTGAGACAGTTCGGTCCCTATCCACTGCGCGCGTAGGAATCTTGAGAAGAGCTGTCCTTAGTACGAGAGGACCGGGACGGACTAACCTCTGGTGTGCCAGTTGTCCTGCCAAGGGCACGGCTGGTTGGCTACGTTGGGAAGTGATAACCGCTGAAAGCATCTAAGCGGGAAGCACGCTTCAAGATGAGGGTTCCCACAGCGTTAAGCTGGTAAGGCCCCCGGCAGACCACCGGGTGATAGGTCGGATGTGGAAGCACAGCAATGTGTGGAGCTGACCGATACTAATAGGCCGAGGGCTTGTTCCTACAAAGATGCTACGCGTCCACTGTGTGGTTCCCGAGATACGGTCGGGAACCCGTAAGCACCACCAGACCCCAGGGTTTTGGGTGTGTGCTCGTGTTATCCGATACATCTCCATAGTGTTTCGGTGGCCATGTCGTAAGGGAAACACCCGGTCCCATTCCGAACCCGGAAGTTAAGCCTTACAGAGCCGATGGTACTGCAGGCGGGAGCCTGTGGGAGACTAGGAC
>NZ_BAAAKI010000036.1:0-761 GCF_039527675.1 Luteococcus sanguinis | reverse complement strand
CGGCTTCGACTGGGTGGTCCCAGCGGTGCCATCGTTGCGCCCCCAGGCGCAAACGAGTTCGTCCCGGGTGCCGAACCGGACGAGGTGACCTCCCACCACGTCCTCCAGGCGGTCCAGTTCGCCGGGCTCGCAGACCAACTCCAGGTGCAGGCCGTCGTCCTGGCTGGTCAAGGTGCAAACCGCGCTCTGCCCGAACACGGCCCGGCCGTTACCGGTCTCCTCGTCCCACTGGGTGTCGACACGACGCGACATGTGGCTCATGAGCTGCTTGCCATAGCGGGCGGGGCGGTCGGTGGCGACGAGGGCACGGCTGGTGACGGTCATGCTCCCAGCCTGCCATTGCCGCCAAAGGTTCTGTGCTGGTTCCAGCCCGTCGTGCTGGCGCGCACCACGAGCTTCCACGGCACTTGTACTCGCTCGGCCGGGTCGGCGTTGCCCTCGATCCGGGCACGCACCAGGCGCAATGCCTCTCTCACCAGCAGGTCCACGTCGGGCTGCACGGTGGTCAGCGGCGGTTCGGTGAACGCTCCTTCGGCGATGGCGTCGAAACCCGCCACCGCGATGTCCTCAGGAATCCGCACGCCGGCCTCGCGGCAGGCGGCCAGCGCGCCGACGGCCATCAGGTCGTTGAAACAGAACACCGCATCGGGACGCTCGGGGAGCGCAAGCAACTGCTGCATGGCGGCCCGGCCCTCGGCGCGCAGGTAGGCCGGCACCCCCACCACGAGGTCAGGGTCGTGTTCTATGCCGGCAGCCTGGAG
>NZ_BAAAKI010000035.1:0-692 GCF_039527675.1 Luteococcus sanguinis | reverse complement strand
CTCGTTCAGTGTTGTAGAACGTGAGCCAGTCGGCAAGGGCGTCGCGGCGTGCTTGGTTGCTGGTGAAGGGCTGTCGGTAGGCCCATTCGGTTGCCAGGGTTCGGTTGAGGCGCTCGACCTTGCCGTTCTGCCAGGGGCAGTGGGGCTTGATGAACTTCTGTTTCGCGTCGAGGGCTGCGACTGCCGCCTTGAAGTCGCTGCTGTTGCGGTAGGCGAAGGCATTGTCGGTGATCACCCGCTCGATACGGGTGATGCCGTGGTCTGCGAAGAAGGCAGCGGCGCGGGTGAGGAAACCAGCGCAGGTGGGTCCCTTCTCGTCGTCGTGGATCTCGATGTAGGCCAGCCGGGTGTGGTCGTCGACGGCTGCATGGACGTAGTCGTAGCCGATCTTTGCCCGCTTGTTCCTCTCGGTGCTGGTCGCGGCCCGTCCGCGGCTTCGCCAGCCTCCGCCGTCGGGGATCTTGCCGATCTTCTTGACATCGAGGTGGATCAACTCACCGGGGTGCTCGCGTTCGTAGCGGCGTGTGGTGGCCTGGCTGCCGCGGATCACTGCTCCGGTGATCGGATCGAGGTGGGCCAACGGGGGCATGTGATGACGCTTCCAGATCGCCGAGACGGTGCGCGCGGGAACACCGGTCGCGGCGCTGGTGTGGGTTGGGCCCTGCCGGTGCAGCGCGCGGTGCGCCAGGACC
>NZ_BAAAKI010000034.1:0-807 GCF_039527675.1 Luteococcus sanguinis | reverse complement strand
GAGAGTTTGATCCTGGCTCAGGACGAACGCTGGCGGCGTGCTTAACACATGCAAGTCGAACGGTAAGGCCCTTCGGGGTACACGAGTGGCGAACGGGTGAGTAACACGTGAGTAACCTGCCCCAAACTCTGGGATAACAGTCGGAAACGGCTGCTAATACCGGATATGAACTTCCCCTGCATGGGGGTTGTTGGAAAGCTCCGGCGGTTTGGGATGGACTCGCGGCCTATCAGCTTGTTGGTGAGGTAGTGGCTCACCAAGGCTTCGACGGGTAGCCGGCCTGAGAGGGCGACCGGCCACATTGGGACTGAGATACGGCCCAAACTCCTACGGGAGGCAGCAGTGGGGAATATTGCACAATGGGCGAAAGCCTGATGCAGCAACGCCGCGTGCGGGATGACGGCCTTCGGGTTGTAAACCGCTTTCAGCGCAGACGAAGCGAAAGTGACGGTATGCGCAGAAGAAGCACCGGCCAACTACGTGCCAGCAGCCGCGGTGATACGTAGGGTGCGAGCGTTGTCCGGAATTATTGGGCGTAAAGAGCTTGTAGGCGGTTTGTTGCGTCAGAAGTGAAAACTCAGGGCTTAACCCTGAGCCTGCTTCTGATACGGGCAGACTAGAGGAAGTTAGGGGAGAACGGAATTCCTGGTGGAGCGGTGGAATGCGCAGATATCAGGAGGAACACCGGTGGCGAAGGCGGTTCTCTGGGACTTTCCTGACGCTGAGAAGCGAAAGCGTGGGGAGCAAACAGGCTTAGATACCCTGGTAGTCCACGCCGTAAACGGTGGGTACTAGGTGTGGGTCACA
>NZ_BAAAKI010000033.1:0-901 GCF_039527675.1 Luteococcus sanguinis | reverse complement strand
GCGCTGGTGGTGAACCACCTGTCGGTGAGTGCTGTCGCGGCCGCGCTCGGCGTCTCCTGGAACACCGCCAACGACGCGGTCCTGGCCGAGGGCCGGCGGCTGTTGATCGCTGACCCGAAGCGGTTCGACGGTGTGACCGTCGTCGGCGTGGACGAGCACGTGTGGCGCCACACCCGCCGCGGTGACAAGTACGTCACCGTGGTCATCGATCTCACCCCGATCCGGCAGAACACTGGCCCGGCGAGGCTGTTGGACATGGTCGAAGGCCGCTCGAAACAGGCGTTCAAGACCTGGCTCGCTGATCGTGACCAGGCCTGGCGTGACCAGGTGCAGGTCGTGGCGATGGACGGCTTCACCGGCTTCAAGACCGCCGCCACCGAAGAACTACCAGAGGCCGTGACGGTGATGGATCCGTTCCACGTGATCCGGCTGGCCGGTGACGCCCTCGACACCTGCCGACGCCGCGTCCAGATCACCCTCCACGGCAGCCGCGGCCGCAAATACCACCCCCTCTACCAGAACCGCAGAACCCTCCACACCGGCGCCAACCTGCTCACTGACAAGCAACACCGCCGCCTCGAGGACCTGTTCGGCGATGATCGGCACGTCGCCGTCGAAGCCACCTGGGACGTGTACCAGACCATGATCGCCGCCTACCGCACCCCCACCCGGGTCGAGGGGAAGAAGGCCATGGCCCGGCTGATCGACGCGCTCGCATCCGCCGTTCCCGCCGATCTGGTCGAGGTCGCCAAGCTCGGCCGCACCCTGACCAAGCGCCGCGACGACATCCTCGCGTTCTTCGACCACCAAGGTTCCAGCAACGGACCGACTGAGGCGATCAACGGCCGGCTCGAACACCTGCGCGGCACCGCGCTCGGCTTCCGGAACCTCACCCACTACA
>NZ_BAAAKI010000032.1:0-1482 GCF_039527675.1 Luteococcus sanguinis | reverse complement strand
ACCAAGAGCCGATGAAGGACGTTGTAACCTGCGATAAGCCATGGGGAGCTGGTAAACGAGCTGTGATCCATGGATCTCCGAATAGGGAAACCTCGAAATACCGGAGTCATGTCCGGCGACCTCAGCCTGAACACATAGGGCTGTTGGAGGGAACGTGGGGAAGTGAAACATCTCAGTACCCACAGGAAGAGAAAACAACCGTGATTCCGTGAGTAGTGGCGAGCGAAAGCGGAGGAGGCCAAACCGTGTGTGTGTGATAGCTGACAGGCGTTGCACATACGGTGTTGTGGGGCCATTCGGACCGTCCTGTCAGGCGGTCAAGGAGTCAAAAATGGACTGTGAAGACGAACGACCTGGGAAGGTCGAGCATAGAGGGTAATACTCCCGTAGTCGTAAATTGTCCACTCCTGAGTGTCACCCCAAGTAGTGCGGAACCCCTGAAATTCCGCACGAATCTGGCGGGACCACCCGTTAAGCCTAAATACTCCTTGGTGACCGATAGCGGACAAGTACCGTGAGGGAAAGGTGAAAAGTACCCCGGGAGGGGAGTGAAATAGTACCTGAAACCGATCGCATACAATCCGTCGGAGCCTGCAAGGGTGACGGCGTGCCTTTTGAAGAATGAGCCTGCGAGTTAGTGGTGTGTGGCGAGGTTAACCCGTGTGGGGAAGCCGTAGCGAAAGCGAGTCCGAACAGGGCGATTGAGTCGCACGCTCTAGACCCGAAGCGTAGTGATCTATCCATGGCCAGGTTGAAGCGACGGTAAGACGTCGTGGAGGACCGAACCCACTTGGGTTGAAAACCGAGGGGATGAGCTGTGGATAGGGGTGAAAGGCCAATCAAACTACGTGATAGCTGGTTCTCCCCGAAATGCATTTAGGTGCAGCGTCGTGTGTTTCTTCCCGGAGGTAGAGCACTGGATGGTCTAGGGGGCCCAACAGCTTACCGAAATCAACCAAACTCCGAATGCCGGGAAGTGAGAGCACGGCAGTGAGACTGCGGGCGATAAGGTTCGTAGTCGAGAGGGAAACAGCCCAGATCATCAGCTAAGGTCCCTAAGCGATAACTAAGTGGAAAAGGATGTGGAGTTGCGGAGACAACCAGGAGGTTGGCTTGGAAGCAGCCACCCTTGAAAGAGTGCGTAATAGCTCACTGGTCAAGTGATTCTGCGCCGACAATTTAGCGGGGCTCAAGTTATCCACCGAAGCTATGGCATTCACATGTGTACCTGATTTCGATCCAGGTGTGTGGATGGGTAGGGGAGCGTCGTGTGCGCGGTGAAGCGGCGGGGTGACCCAGTCGTGGAGAGCACACGAGTGAGAATGCAGGCATGAGTAGCGAATGACGGGTGAGAAACCCGTCCGCCGAATATCCAAGGGTTCCAGGGTCAAGCTAATCTGCCCTGGGTAAGTCGGGACCTAAGGCGAGGCCGACAGGCGTAGTCGATGGACAACGGGTTGATATTCCCGTACTGACGAAACA
>NZ_BAAAKI010000031.1:0-1268 GCF_039527675.1 Luteococcus sanguinis | reverse complement strand
GTCGTGTTCAGCGGGTTCGGGAAGTGACTTCTCCGAAGTGTCGGTGTGGGGCTGTGAGCCGGCCGCGCTGGAGCCAGTAGACGCGCCCCGGTGTCCTCCCGAACCCGCCCCAGCTCGGGCGACGTAGTCATTCAGCAAGGTCCGGTAGACGATGTCGGACAGGCGTCGTTTCAACGCTCTCATGGCTTCGTTGGGACTCTTTCCTTCGGCTCGTTTCCGGTCGTAATAGGCGCGTCCTTCGGTGGGTCGGCGCAACTGGACAACGGCCATCATGTGCAGGACCCGGTTGATCTGCCGATTCCCGCCCCGCGACAGCCGGTGGTGCGGATGATCCCCCGAGGACACGTCGATCGGCGCGGTCCCGGTCCAGGACGCGAAGTGTCCCTTGTCGGGAAACCGGGTGATGTCACCGACCTCGACCAACAGCCGTGCGGCCCCGGATGGTCCGATCCCGGTCAGGTCGAGCAGGGCGCTGCGGGTCTCGCGGACCAGGGCCACGAGTTCCTTGTTCGCTGCCTTCTTGCGGGCGTAGATCCGTTCGAGGTCCTCGACCAGTTCCAGAGCAACGCGCTTGCGGGTCTTGCCGACCACGTCCTTGGGGCGAATGCCGGCGAGGATCCGCCGCGCTTGGGCTGCTGACAAGGACTTCGGTGCTCCGCCGGGTATCAGGTCGAGCAGGACCTGGTGGAGCTGGCAGACCTTCGCGGTGTGTTCCTGGCCCAGTCGGCGGCGACGGTCGACCAACAGACGCAGCACCTCGACCTGCTCGTCGGAGACCACCGGCTGCAAGCCTGAGATCCTGACCCCGACCAGCGCGATCGAGTGGGCGTCGGTGTCGTCGGTCTTGCGCCCCTGGCCGGTCGCAAACATCCGCATCCTGGCCGACAGTTTCGCCGGGACATCGACCACCTGCTCGCCGGCGAGCAGGAGTCGTTCAGCAACGTGATGGCCGATGCCGTTGCAGCCCTCGACCGCCCAGGTCCGCTGCGGCCACTCCTGCGCGAAGACGAGCATCTCGGCGAAGCCCGCGGTGTCGGTGGTGAACTGCCGGTGCCCGTGAATGTGCTCGTGGGCGTCCATCACCTCGATCGTGACGGTGCGTTTGTGTGGATCCATCCCGATAATGACGTGTTCGTCCATGCCCGATCCCTCGAATCTCGACAGTGAGTGGATGGGTCGGGAGGGCACCGCTACTACTGGCCTCGATGGTGCCGGTTGTTGCGCATTCCCCTCTTCAGCCTCTCCCGCCCGGGTCGGTGGTCCGGGGT
>NZ_BAAAKI010000030.1:0-910 GCF_039527675.1 Luteococcus sanguinis | reverse complement strand
CCGGTGCGGGTACCCGCCCAGTCGGCCATCGCGTCGCTGATGAACTCGGGCCCGTTGTCGCTGCGGAGCACACCCGGTGCTCCGCGGACGGCGACGAGCTCTTCGAGGTGGGCGGTGAGCCGGTCGGCGGTGATCGACCGCTCCGCGAGCCCGCCGATGCATTCGCGGGTGTGCTCGTCGACGATGGAGCAGATCTTGATCGGGCAGCCCCGCTCGTCGGCGTCGAACTGGAAGTCCACCGCCCATACGAGGTTCGGTGCGACCGCCGCCGGGGCGTCGACGGTCGAGGATCCGACACGCTTGCGGCGTCGCCGCTGCGGGACGCGGAGGCCTTCGGCTCGCCAGAGGCGTTGGATCTTCTTGTGGTTCACCGCCCAGCCCTCACCCCGGGCGTCGTGATACGCCCGCCGGTACCCGTAGCGGGGATGCTTGTTCGCCCACGCGCGCAGCCAGTCTCGCAACGCGCGATCAGGGTCGGCGACCGTGTCGCCCTTGAGCGGGCGACGGTACGCGGACCTGCTCAGCCCGGCCAGACGGCACGCCATCCGCTCGCTCACCTGCAGTGTCCTGATCAGGTGCGAGACGGCGGCGCGGCGCCTGCCCGGGCCTAGAAGTTTCCCTCGGCCAGCTCCTTGAGCGCGGCCTTCTCCAGCTCCGCTTCGGCCAGCAATCGCTTGAGCGTGGCGTTCTGCTTCTCCAGCTCCTTGAGACGCTTCGCGTCGTCGGCCTTCAGTCCGCCGTACTGGTTACGCCACCGGTAATACGTCTGCTCGGATATCCCAAGCTCCCGACACACCGCGGCGATGTCGCTGCCGTCGGCGCGCATCCTGTCGCCCTGCCCGAGCTTGCGGACGACCTGCTCCGGGGTGTGACGCTTCCTGATGTTCGACATGATCTGACCAGTCTCCCT
>NZ_BAAAKI010000029.1:0-829 GCF_039527675.1 Luteococcus sanguinis | reverse complement strand
GGGCGATGGTTGTCCCGGGCTAAATGTGTAGGGCGAGTCGTAGGCAAATCCGCGGCTCACATGCCTGAGACATGATGGGGTAACTGAGTGATCCTATGCTGCCTAGAAAAGCTTCGTGAGCGAGTTGTTAGTCACCCGTACCCTAAACCGACACAGGTGGATAGGTAGAGAATACCAAGGCGATCGAGAGAATCGTGGTGAAGGAACTCGGCAAAATACCCCCGTAACTTCGGGATAAGGGGGACCTGATCCGTGAACCACTGTGCGTGGGGAAGCGGTGAGGGTCGCAGAGACCAGGCCCAAGCGACTGTTTACTAAAAACACAGGTCCGTGCTAAGTCGAAAGACGATGTATACGGACTGACTCCTGCCCGGTGCTGGAAGGTTAAGGGGAACTGTTAGCGCAAGCGAAGCGGTGAACTTAAGCCCCAGTAAACGGCGGTGGTAACTATAACCATCCTAAGGTAGCGAAATTCCTTGTCGGGTAAGTTCCGACCTGCACGAATGGAGTAACGATTTGGGCGCTGTCTCCACCACGAACTCGGCGAAATTGCATTACGAGTAAAGATGCTCGTTACGCGCAGTAGGACGGAAAGACCCCGGGACCTTTACTATAGTTTGGTATTGGTGTTCGGTACAGCTTGTGTAGGATAGGTGGGAGACTGTGAAGCGGCCACGCCAGTGGTTGTGGAGTCATCGTTGAAATACCACTCTGGCTGTTCTGGATATCTAACCTAGGTCCGTTATCCGGATCAGGGACAGTGCCTGATGGGTAGTTTGACTGGGGCGGTCGCCTCCCAAAAGGTAACGGAGGCGCCCAAAGGTTCCCT
>NZ_BAAAKI010000027.1:0-12922 GCF_039527675.1 Luteococcus sanguinis | reverse complement strand
TCATCATGACTCCTCCTGCCCCGCAGGGCGATGGAGCCACTTACACCGTTTCTAGGACAGACCCGCAGCGGCGAGCAGGCGGTCAGGACCAGCGGCGACGCCGCCCAAAAATGCGGTGAGGACTCCCCCGATTCACTCGCTGTCGAGGGCTGTGATGGCGCCTTCGATGTCGATGAGGGCGCTGGTCGCTTGCCCGAGCATCCACTCCGCGTGATCCCGGGTCTCCTCAGTGGCGTCCTGGACCCGCTGATGAGCGTTCGCGACGAAATCGGTGTACCGGTCACGCTCGCTCATGAGCTGGGCGAAGTCGCGCGTGAGGGCCCAGCGCTGCAGCAGCCAGATGTGAGCGCAGCCGTCGACACCCCGGGAGCGCCGGCGGCGGAGGTCAGCAGGATGAGGCTCACTGGTCGGAGTCCTTGATCACGACGATCCGGTTGGCGGCGGCCATGGTGCCGATCAGGGGTGCCTGGTCCTCGGCGACCTCGACGTTGATCAGCTCGCCAGAACCCTGGAGCGTGTTGGCGGCGGTAGAGACCATCACTGCCTCGAAGACCTGGCCGGTCTGGTTGTCGGTGGTGGTCGACGTCGCGCTCGAGTCGGCGGGCCATCCTTCACGTCTGGGTCTGTGAAGTGCGCGGGGAGTGAAAACCACCCCTATTTGCCCCGGCGCGGCTTACCGCCAAGAACGTCATGTTTCGCTTCCCGCGCTCTGATACTTAAGAATCCCATATACAAAGCTAAAGCGGCCGCCCCTAGTGCGAGGGCTAGTGACAACCCAATACGGACACGCTCATCCTGCACCAGAACGGTGATAGCGACAGCCCCAGCAATTAGCCACCAGACCGCCGATGATAAGCGGGGATATCGCGAGAACCCTTGACTGACGATCAATTGGGCAACGCCAGCGATTGCTATTAATGCGAACAAGGCTTCCTCCAGCATCCCATCACCAATTCGAACGCGCACTATTGAAGCCATAGCTATTTACAGACATGCGAGTAACGTAACGCCAGCGAACTCGCCGTGCTTGACGATGTGAGCCGTTGACCCAACGTTGCCTACCCAGCGCATGGCGCGTCCGGACAGCGCGGACAGCCCTAAACCGTGAGAACAAGTAGTCCACGCCAACGTAAATCGCAGCGCGACCCCAGGAGATCTCGCCCCTGCGCGCCCGATATCCGTTCCAGAGAGCGCTCGTTGCCACGACAGCAGCGCCAGCGACGGCGCACGCTCCCATGGTTCCTACTACACATGTGACCGCAGCAATCACGCCCGCGGCTGCGTATGAACGTCGCAGGACGGTTCGAAGACTCCAGGCTCCATTGAGATCCAGACTGTTGATGGGATCGTTGGGATACCCGTAGGCAGTGTCGTTGCCGCCGTACACAGGGTCTAGGGATGTGAACAGGGCCGTGGCCGAATTGTACAACCGGGCGCCCATGAGGGTGATGCCGAGCGCGTCGAGGGTGGCGCGTTCATGGGCGCCGAGCCACCCGTACCCTGCCCCTGCCGCGCCGCCCACGGTGGTGGTTGCGGGTTGTGCGGGCTGGCCGTACTCGTCCCAGTCATTCCACACGTCGATACCGCTGGCCGGCTGGGTGCCGTCAAGCTTCACGGTCGCGTTCACGGCACCACGCAGCCCGGCCAGGGCCAGCTCAGCGGTGGTGGTGCCGACGGTGGTGGTGAACGTGATGCCAAGCCCCTCGCCGGTCAACGCCCCAAACCTGGTGGTCGTCGCCACCCCGTCACGGACCTCGACCGTCCAGGCGGGGTTGTCCGACGCGTCGGTGTAGTGCCGCACCACGGTGCCGGTCACGGCCCCGGGGACGACCACGGGGCCGACGGTGGCGTCCTGCACCAACCGGCGACCAGCACCATCCAGGGTGAACGTGGCCCGCACGTCGCCCTGGCTGATGGATTGGGCGACATCGGTGTCGTAGTAGCCCAACGCCATGTCACCACGCGACGGGTTGGCGGTGTCCGCCGCGGGGATGCTGGTCTGCCGGCCAAGCGGGTCGTAGCTGTAGGCGCCTTGGCTGTTGGCGCCGGTGGTGGGCTGGTCTGCCCCGTTGTACGCCCGCGTGAGGATGGTGGCGCCGGTGTCGTCGCAGCCGCTGTTGGTCGCCCGGGTCTGGCTGGTGCGGTTCCCGTTCCCGTCGAACCCGTACCCGCGCCGCACACACGGCACGGCGCCGTCAGGGCCAGGGTTGCCCGTGATGTCATCCACCCCGACCAGCCGACCCGCCTTGTCGTAGCGGTAGTACCGGTCCGACCGCACCGCCTGCGCCCCACTGGTGGTGTACGCCGACCCACCATCAGTGGACCACTCCCTCACCATCCGACCGGCCGCGTCGGTGGTCGCGGACCAGCCGAACCAGGGCTGGTCATCCACCGTGGCGCCTGTGTCGGGGTCGGTGCCACGTCCGGAGTAGACGAGGTCGACCAGTTCCCCGGCAGGGTCCCAGCTGTGCCGGCGGGTGATCCCACCGGGCAGCTTCTCCACGGTGACCTTGCCCTGGGCGTCGTAGGCGGCGGTCGCGGAGTGGGTGATCCCTCCACTGGTCTGCTCGACCTTGGTGACCAGCCCACGGGTCTCGGCCTGACCGTTCGCGTCGGTCCCGTCGTAGGTGTAACGGGCCTCACCCTGGTTGTCGGTGACCTTGGCCACCTGGCCCAGGGCGTCGTAGCTGGTGGTCGACGTGTCCGCGGCCTGGCCGGCGGGGGTGCTGGTGTAGGTGAGTTGGCGGCCCCAGCTGTCATAGGTCATGGCCGTGGACCCGGCCGCCGACGTGATGCCGGTCACCCGACCGGCGGCGTCATAGCTGGTGGTGACCGCCGGCACCGGGGTGGAGCCCGTCAGGCCCGTGCTGGTGGTCGTGACCGTCACCGGACGCGACTTCTCGTCGTAGCTGGTGGCGGTGGTCACGACCGTGGCGCCGGCAATGGTCTGGGTCTTCGCGGCCTGCCCGTCCCAGGTGTAACTGGTGGTCCGTTCGACCGGGAGGGTGCCGGCGCCGGGCATGGTCTGGCACACCCACCCGGCCCAGGCGGGCTTGCTCCCACACACCGCGACATCCGGGTTGGCACCAGCGGTGTAGTAGATGGTGCGCCGGGTGCCCGGGTCGGCGGTCTTCTCCTTCGCGGAGGGCTGGCGCTGCTCGACCACGCGTCCCATCGCGTCGTACACGGTTTCCCGGGTGATCCCGGACCCGTCGGTGCCGGTGACGGTGGTGGTGGAGGTGGCCTGGCCCAGGTCCCAGCCGGTCTTGTTTCCGGTGCTGGTGGGCAGGTCGTAGCCGGTCCTCACCGTGGAGAGCTGCTCGTGGGTGACCCACCCGGCGTCGGTGAGCTCGATCGTGCGCGTGGTCACGGTGGTGGGCAGCCGGTACGGCTGACCGGTGACCGGGTTCTTCCCACTGTTGGGGGCGCCCTCGTCGTAGTCGGTGTGGGTGACGGGGCGGGCCCAGATGAGGGTGCCGGCGCTGTCGGCGATCCACCGTGCCGGGCCGGTGACGTCGCTGACGAGCGCGACGGTCGGGTCTTGGTAGTCGGTGTGGGTGGCCGCCGCGGCGATGTCGGTGGTGTCGCCGGTGCGGATGGCTGCGGTGGCGTGGGTGTCCCACATGTCGGTGGTGTTGCCGTGGTCGTCGTAGACGGTCGCGGTCCACTGCCACGCGCCGCCGCCGTAGGAGCCGTCGTGGACGGTCCAGCCCTCGTCGTCGGTCAGGTACACCTGCGCCCGGTGCCAGGCCGCGTCACCCGCGGCCGGGGCGGTCGTGACCTTCTGGTCCGGCCCGAACACCGCGAACGCCTTCGTCGCGCGCTTGGAGAGGGGGTACTCGTCGAACTGGCCCAGGTCGAAGTCCGAAACGCCCAGGCCCGCGTCGTACACGAACGCGGCGAGCTGCGCGGTCCCATCACCCCGATCCGCCACCGTCGACGGGACCGGGCGGGTGACCTTGGCGAGCTTGTTGTTCGCGTAGCTGAAGTCGTACCCGTCCTCACCGGGCGGGGTGAGCTTCGCCAGGCGCAGCGTCTTCGCCGCCGCGTCACCCGTCCAGCCGTACCCGGTCGTCAGCTTGGTGACCGTGTCGGTCTGGGACACCAGCCGACCCGCCGCGTCATAGCTGTAGCTCGACAGTTGCCTGTCCGCGGTTTCGTCGTCGACCTGCGCGGTGATCGTGGTGACCCGACCGGCCGCGTCGTAGGAGAGCTTGAGGATGCGGCAACCGGCGGTTCGCACCCCCACCGCGCAGCCGGTCACACCGGCGGGGACCGGCGCGATGATCGCCGTCACCTTCCCAGTGGCGTCGCGGACGTAGCTGGTCTTCTCACTCGTGATGGTGTCGGTGACGTCCTGCACCACGAACTTTGTCTCAGCGTTGGCGGACACTGGTCCGGTGAAGCGGGTCTCGACGCCGTCCTCATTGGTCAAGGTGACGGTCGCGGTGGTGGTGCCGGTCACGGCCAAGGTGATGCCGCTGGCGGCGGTGTCATCATCGACCGGCCGATACGTAGCGGCCAAGGATGCGGCTGTGACCGAGCGGCGGGTCGGGGTGGCGTAGACGAGCACGTCGCCTTCCGCGGACACCAGCGCGAGGGTGCCGTCGACCAGGGTGTTGTCATACAAGGTGGCGCCGGACAGGCCCTCATCGCCGCCGTCCAGGCTCGCGGTCCACCCCGGACCGAACGGCTGCTTGTCGGTGTCCCCGGCGAACGAGGAATGGGTCCGGGACACGCTGATCCCGCCGGTCGGGCCGGGCAGCTCGGCGTCGGTCTCGGTGACCTGCAGCTCACCAGTCCACAGCGCCACCTGCCCCGGCCCCGCGGCGGCGGTGGGGAAACCCTGCCCGAACGCGGACGGGACCCGCACGATCCGGCGCTTGTCGGTGCAGGTCGCCGGGTTCGAGCCGTAGGTGAAACACACCCGCACCTCGATCGCCGCCGGCACCCGCTCCTTCGGACCCTTCCCCGACCCATCGGTCTGGCCGATCAGGCTGGTCGTGTCGAACAGGCCCTTTACCTCCGTGGTCGAGGAACCGGCGGTGGTGGTGAACGTGTTGCTCGCCGGCACACCCTTCCAGGCGGCGTCGGTGCCGCCGGCCATCCGCCACTGCACCGCGGACGTGACCGTGGAGGTGCCCTTCGGCGCGCCGGCGGCGCGGACCGACACCGTGTCGGTGGTGGTCTGGTCCGCGACCGGCGCCAGCAGCGACGGCGCCCCGTACCCGAACGAGTACGACGCCGTCGGCGACGCCTTACCCAACGGACCGGTCGCGGTCACCGTCACGCTGTGCCCACCAGCCTTCCCACCCACCGTCTTCGGCAAGGTGACCGTGGTCTTCGTGGTCGGGGTCGGTTGGGTGATCGACACCGGCCCGTACGAGGTGCCGTCGATCGTGTACCGGTACGACACCGCTGCCGCATACGACGCCCCGGACGCGGCCTCGAACGTGGCCGTGCACGACTCCGCAGCCTTCACATCCGACCCCCACGACCCGTTCACCGACGGGCACAAGATCGTCGGGGTCGGCGGGGCGAGCGTCGCCACCCGCAGTTCCCTCGGCGCGGACCACGCCGAGTAAGCAGACCCGTCGAACGCCTGCGACCGCAGCCAGACCCGCTCGTTCTCGTTCAAATCAGTGGTGAAGCTGCACGTCGCGACCGTGCCGGCCGCACCACCGGTGCTCCGGCAGGTCGTCGTCGGGGACCCGGCGGTGGCCGAGGTGAACTTCCCGACCACGATCGTGGTCCCATTCCCGTCCGGGTCGCTCGGCCGGGTGATCGAGAACACCGGCCGCTTCGCCGACGTGTACAGCACCCCGTTGTACGTCCCCGCACTCGAGACCGACGGATAGGCCGGCGTGCCCGGCGCCCGGTTGTAGCTCAACGTCATGATCGGCGGATAGGCGCTGTCATCGGAGTGGAACCGCTTCCACCCCGTCGGAGAGATCTCGTCATCCGCTCGGAGCATCAACCCCACCGTCGCCGCCGAACCAGCCGCCCACGCCTTCGCCTGCGCGGTCATGTCGATCGACACCCGCCCACCAGGGCACGCCGAGGAATACCCGCGGGTCTCGGTCGAGGTCGCGCGCTTCGCACCGATCGTCGGTTGCGCGGTCCACCGCGTCGCCGTCGACGCGACCCCCGCATCCCAGGCCGACCAGGCTGCGGCCGTGCACGACCACGAATGCGACTCCGCCAGGCTCAACGACGCCGACATGATCGTCTTCCCGTGGAAGAACGCCCCGTCATAGTTCAGGAACGACCGGGCCACCTGACCCGACCCGTTGTTGCCCAACTTCAACTCCGCCGAGCCGGACTGGTCAGTCGTGTACCCCTGCTGCACGAACGTGTCGAACACCGCGCTACCGGTCACCTGCCCATAGGTCGGGTCGATCGTCACCGGGAACACCCGCGCCGGGTCGGTCAACCACGCCGCGTCCGTCACCACCTGCAACGACCCCCGCGACTTCTTCTTCCCCTTGACAACACCAGGGACCTGGGACCGGGTTCCCAGCCGGAACTTCGCCGCCTTCGGAGCGCCATGCCCCTGCACCCTCGCGCCCGCCGCGTCCCACACCAGCGGGGCGTGCAGCTTCCAGCGGATCTTCCTCGACCCATCCACCAACGCCACCCCACCATCAGTCGCAGTCGCGTCGGCGCCGGTCACCGCCAACGTGGTCGGCAACACCACCTCACCCTTGCTGCCATAGCGTGCCACCAACGCCGCAGCCCCCTGGGCCGAGGTCACCTGCCACACCAACTCGAACCCCGCCGGACGGGCCTCCACCCGCACATCAACCCCCGGCACCACATCGGCATACGTCGCCGTCGACCCGTCCAGGACCGGCTCGGGCAACACCACACCATCCAGGCCAACCTCGGCGCCCACACCATCAGCGCCGGTCATCGACACCACCGGCTCCGAACCACCACCCGACAACGACACCTCCCCCGGCACCGCCGCCGGCCGCACCCGCGACCCATCCACCACCAACTTCGTGTCCACCCGACGCCACCGCGCCGGGGACGTGCTGGTGGCCGCAGCCTCGAACTGCACCGGGCCCGCCGCGGCCTCCTCCTCCACATGCCCATCCGAGAACACGAACACCCGACGCGACACCGACCGCTCCGACAACACCTCCACCGGACCACCCGACGCCCGAGCCGTCACCGACGCCGACACCCAATCCGGGCGCGTCACCACCCCATCCAACGCCACCAGGCCATCCGTGCCCCGCGACAACTCATTCGCCGCCGGCGGAGAGGCCGGTGCCGGGTCCTCCGCCCACGCGTCACGCTGCGGCAACCCCGCCCACGCCAACGCCAACGACACCGCCCCAACCACACACCGCACACCAACACGACCAGCAACCGACGAGACCACGGCCAACCCTCGGGGGAGAAGGAACGAAACGCTCACAGAGTGGCAGAACCCACAGTCCCTGCACAGCCCCCAAACCCGCCACCAGCAAACACCCGACCCCCCGACTAGGACATCCGTCCATTACAGTGACAAACATCACCCCTGACACCCGCCGCTACCGCGCCACATGCCCCACCAAGTTCCGGTGTGGGCCTGCGTACTGCTGCCACCGCCGGTGACTGGGCGACGATGCGATGGGAGCTCTCCGTGCCACTCGACCTGCAAGCACTGCACAAGGCCCAGGACCGGCCACGAATCGAGCCCCGCGACATCTTCGCGGCCCTCACCGCGCGTCCGTGGCCCCGGTTGCGCGTGGAACAAGACCAGGTCCTCAAGGCCTGGTACGCGCGGCGCACTGAACGCGATCTTGGGATCAGGCAGAACACCGGCGGAGGCAAGACCGTGGCGGACTCCTGGCCGCCCAGTCCAGCCTGAACGAGGGCATGGGCCGCGCCGCGTACCTGGTGACGGCGCTCAGCGAATTTCCCCAGAGTTGCTCGTTGAAGTTCCCCAGGTCGCGTGGGTAGGTTAGCGCAGGTTTGTGCCGGTGGTGACGCGGCGGAGTTCGTCGGCTGCGGCGTGGTGGTTGCGGAGCCGGTACGAGGCTCCGTCGAGGGTGATCACGACGGAGCGGTGCAGGAGCCGGTCGAGCATCGCGGCGGCGACGGTGGTGTCGCCGAGGATCTCGCCCCAGGCGCCGACGGGCCGGTTCGTGGTGATCACGATCGAGGTCTTCAGGTAGCGCTGGTTGATGACCTGGAACAGGGCGGACGCGGCTTCCCCGGGCAGCGGGAGGTATCCAAGCTCGTCGATGATGAGGAGCGTGGGTCCGGCGAAGAACCGCATCATCGTCGACCATTTCCCCTCGATCGCGGCGCGGTGGCAGCGGGCGGCGAGGTCCGCGGCGGAGGTGAAGTAGACCCGGTAACCGGCGTTGACGGCGGCGAGCCCGAGCCCGGTCGCGATGTGAGTTTTCCCGACGCCGGGCGGTCCGATCAGGAGCACGTTGGTGGCGGTGTCGATGTAGCGGCAGGTGCCGAGCTCCTGCAGCAGCGAACGGTCTATGCCGCTGGCGGAATCTAGATCGAAGTCGTCGAGGGTCGCGCCGGTGGGGAGGTTCGCGAACCGGAACCTGCCGGCGAGTCGGCGG
The DNA here is from genome assembly GCF_039527675.1 of Luteococcus sanguinis. NCBI lineage: Bacteria > Bacillati > Actinomycetota > Actinomycetes > Propionibacteriales > Propionibacteriaceae > Luteococcus > Luteococcus sanguinis. The sequence continues at coordinate 4,343 of NZ_BAAAKI010000027.1, read as the reverse complement.
GCTTCGGTCGCGGTGACCTCGATCCGCAGCAAGTGCTCGAGGGTATGGGTGAGGGTCCAGTCCTCGGCCTGCGCCTGGTCGAGGACCTTCGGGAGGGCGTCGGCGGCGTCGGCGAGTTTCAGGTCGGTGAGGTGGCCTCGCAGCTGCTGATAGACGGACGCGGCGCTGTTCGAGGTGGGGGCGGTGGTGGTCATCGGAGGGTGTTCCTGTTCTTCGCGGCCTGCTCGTAGGCGGCCAGGCTGATCACGGTCGAGGGCTGTTCGGTGGTGCCGGTGAGCACGGCGGCGGCGCGCAGCGCGGCGGTCCCGGGCGGGATGCGTTCCTTGCGGCGGTGCGGGCGGCCGGGTGGCGCGGAGGCCATCGCGATCGCTTCGAGGGCGGTGACGTGCCCGGTGTCGCGGATCGTGACGCCGAGCCCGGGCTCGGCCACCCGGTGCCGGGCGATGACCGCGCCCGAGACGGTGGCGATATCGATGATGTTCGCGCCGTGCCGCTGCTGGACGATCACTTTCGCGGCGGCCAGCTCCGGCGGGACGGAGTACCGGTTCCCGCGCCAGTCGATCAGCGCCTGCCGGGTCGCGGTGCGCTCCTCGGTCACCACGACGGGGAACACCACCGGCGGCAGGGGCCGCAGCCGTTCCGCGACGAGCATCGCCTTCGCGGTCGTCTTACCCGTCTCGGTCCGGCGTGGCCGGTTGTCTTGCCTCCTGGCGAACGCTTCGAAGCTGGCTTGCGCCTGCTCGGCGGTCAGTGCGTCGGGGACGGTCCGCCACCAGCGTTGCGCGGCGGTGTGGTTGTTCTTCTCGACCACCCCCTTCCGGTTCCCCGACCGGGGCCGGCACGCGATGACCGTCACGGCGTGGTGCTTGGCGAACGCGGCGAACATCGGCGTCAGATCGCTGGTGCCCTGCTTGAGGACCGTGCTCATCCGGTCGAACCGCCAGTCCCGGGTGAGCCCGCCCAGCAACCCCAGCAGGGTCGTCATCGCGGCCAGCAGGTGCGGCAGGTCCGTCGATGGGGACAGCACGCCCCGCCAGATACCGGAGTGGGCCAGCGAGCCGACCAGAGCGTACGCCTTCTTATGAGGGAACCCCCACGACACGGGCGGGTCAGGCAGCTCCACCCAGTCGAACTGGGTCTCCTCGCCGGGCGGATGCGCGATGATCGCGTTCGGCCGCGCCGTGACATGCGCGCAGGCCGTGCACGCCGGCCGCAGCGCACGCTCACGGATCTGCCGTGTCAGCGTCGGATACGAGCCCTCGTAGCCGAGCGGGCGCAGCTCATCGAGCAGCGTCATCGCCCATAAGTGCGGGTCCTCGATCAGCCGTGCAGCGGCGTAATCGACGAACGCGTCGAACGAGTCCGGCGCGGCGCGTTCACGCCGACCGGGGACACGGTCACCGTTCAGGTAAGCCCGGATGGTCTTGCGGTCATGGTCGGTGCGGCGGGCGATCTCGCTGATCGTCATCCCCTGCCGTCTGAGCGCGTGGATATCCACGTCGTCCTCCTCTGAAAGCATGAAGAACAGGGCCTCTCTCGAGCTGGCGCGTGGTCAGAGACCACCAGCATCGAGGGAGGCCCGCCTCACGCGGCGGAGCGACCCGGGGTGGGGAATTTCGATGAGCAGAACTGGGGAATTTCAGTGAGCGCCGTCACTGGTCCCCGACACCTATCTGGTCAAACAGGTGATGGACGAGGCAGACCAGCTGGGACTCTCGGTAACCGACAATCCCCGCAACCACCAGTTCCGGGCAGGCAACGCCATCCTGGTGTGCACCTTCGAGAAGATGGTCAACGGCGCACCGTCTTCGGCCTGGCCGGGCCGCCGAGCCGGTCCGTGTGAGAACCGTCATCGTTGATGACGCCCACGCGGCGCTCGCGGCCGCGAGGAAGCAGTTCACCGTCGACGTGTCCCATCCAGCCATCCCACCTACGCGCGGGCCTTGGCCCTGTTCGGAGAGGAGCTGCGGCGGCAGAGCCCCCGCCACGGCGCCGCCCTGCTGGCTGGGGACCGCTGCGCGCCGCTGCGGATTCCTTTCTGGTCCTGGGCGGCGAGGAGCGCACAACTCGTACGCCTGATCGAGGCAACTGCGGACGACGACGCTGTCCCCCGGGTGTTCTTCCCCTGGCCCTTGCTGGCCGATCATGCTCATCTGGCCACCGCCACCATCACCGACCGTGAACTGCAGCTGCGGACCCCATGTCCGCCGATCGACCGGATCCCCGCTTTCCACCTCGCGAAGCGTCGAATCTACCTGACCGCCACGCTCGCCGATGACGGTGTCCTCGTCACCGAGCTAGGAGCCGACCCGTCCTCGGTGCGCCAGCCGATCACCCCGGAACGGGCATCGGACCTAGGCGCACGCCTGATCCTGGCCCCCGCAGCGTTGAACCCCGAGGTAATCGATGACTCCATCCGCGCGATGGTCCGGAAGTTCTCCCAAGGAACCAGCCCGACCGGTGCGAAGCCGGTCAACGTCGTCGTGCTCGTCCCCAGCGACACGGCAGCCTACACATGGGAGCCCTACGCCGATCACGTGCTCCACGTCGACGACATGAAGCCCGTCATCGACAAGCTGGCCGCCGGCAAACACCAAGGACTGGTGGTACTGGTCAACAAGTACGACGGGGTTGATCTCCCCCGGAAAGCGTGCCGTCTCCTGGTACTTGACGGGATCCCCACCCCACTGGATCCGGGTGAGCGGCGAGAAGCCGGAGCCCTCGCGGGCAGCCACAGCATGCGCGTCCGCAAGATCCAACGCATCGAGCAGGGCATGGGTCGCGGGATCCGTGACGCGGAAGACTTCTGCGCGGTCCTGCTGATGGGCAACCAGCTCGCCCTGTCACTGGTTGATCCCGAGGACCTTCGCCTGTTCTCCCCGGCGACCCGTGCGCAGATCGAGTTCAGTCAGCGTGTCGCCGGCCAGATCGCCGGCGACGGACTCGCCGCCGTCGAAGAAGCAGTGGACCAGTTCCTGCGGCCTCGCTCCGAGCTACAAGGCCTGAGCCGCAAGGCCACGGCCGGTGTCGCCTACGACGTCGGCGGCCACGTGTCGGCCGTCGCCGAGGCGCGACGGAACGCGTGGAACCAGGCTGCGGCCGGTGACCCCAGCCGCGCCGTGACCATCCTGCGGGACGCGCTCGACGGTCTGGACGACGTGGAGAAGGGATGGTGGCTGGAAGAGGTCGCCGCGTACCAACACTATCTCGAGCCCACCGCAGCCCAGGACACGCTGCGTGCCGCCAAGAAGATCAACAGCAACGTCCTGCTTCCCATCCAAGCCCTACCGGTGCGGCCCGTGCGAGGCAACCAGCGCCAAGCGCACGCTGCCATCGAGTTCCTGAAATCCACCTACCCCAACCCCACCGCCCTGCAACTGGGCATCAACCAGATCCTCGACGACCTCTCCTACCGGACCGGCCCCGAGAACACCGAAACCGCCGAGGCTGCCATGAAGGCCCTCGGACTGCACCTCGGATTGGAAGCCAGCCGTCCAGAGAAGGAAGAATCCCGGGGACCCGACTGCTGCTGGGGGCTCGGACCCGCCAGCAATGCCGTCATCGAACTCAAAACAGGAACAGACCGGCCAGACACCGCCATCACCAAAAGCGAGATCGACCAGCTCGCCGGATCCGTGAATTGGAACACCCAAGCGGGCGGCCCCACCAACTGCCTACCCGTCCTCATCGCCCGCGACGCGATCCTGAAACGTGACGCCAGCGCACCCCCCAGAACACGCATCATCACACCCGAGACCCTCGACACCCTCAAGACCGACGTCCAAGCCTTCACCGCCACCATCGCCACCCACAACGGATGGCCCAACCCGACCATCGTGGCCAAAGCACTACAGACCAACCACCTAACCGCAGACAACATCCTCGAACGACACAGCGTCCCCCCGGCCAAGAAGCCATAGGGGGACCCCGGTCCCGAGGGAGTGTCCGATTAACGGTGTAAGTGGCGGGTTCTACTGGGTGGTGCTGGCCGCGGGCATGCGGTCAGCGAAGGTGGTGGCGAACGCGTTCAACGCTGGCTTCCAGCGCATGCCCCATCTGGTCTGGCCGGTGCCCTTGGGGTCCAACGATCTCACGGTCAGGTAGAGCGTCTTCAACGCGGCCTGCTCGTTCGGGAAGTGCCCACGAGCCCTCACCGCCCTACGGAACCTGGCATTGAGACTCTCGATCGCGTTCGTCGAGCACAACACCTTGCGGATCTCGACGTCGTAGTCCAGGAAGGGCACGAACTCGGTCCAGGCGTTGCGCCAGAGCCTGACCATGGCCGGGTAGGCCTTGCCCCACTTCTCGGCGAACTCCTCAAACGCGGCCTCTGCCGCCTCCGC
>NZ_BAAAKI010000026.1:0-793 GCF_039527675.1 Luteococcus sanguinis | reverse complement strand
GTCGTCCGGGCTGGCGGTGCGCGCGGCTCTCACGGCGTCCAGAAGTTTCGCGTAGCCGTCGTCGTCCTTGACCTTCGCGACGCCCGGCTTGCCCGGGCCCGCCTTCCAGTCGAGGGTGCTCTCCAGGACGTCCGTCGCACCGAAGATCACCACCTTGCGTCCCTTCACCTCGGTGGTCCACGGCGCCCAGGCCTCCGTGTCGTCCTTGCCGATGCCGACGATCGGGATCGGGGAGGAGGCCTTCACCTCGAGCATCCGGTTCATGCCCTCGGTGCCGAAGTCCATGGCGTGGTTGTTGGCAGCGGTGACGACGTCGACGCCAGCATCCTTCAGCACGGTGAGGATCTTGGGCCCGGTGATGAAGGTGTACGGCTTGGGCTGTGGCATCAGGCCGGACTGGTCGGTGGCCACTGCGGTCTCCAGGTTCACCATCGCCAGGTCGGCCGCCGCCAGCGTCGTGCCGATGCTGCCCAGTCCATCCTCCAGGACGCGCTTCGCCTCACCGTGGGCGAGTGTGTCGCCGCCGAAGGCGATCGTGATCGTGGACGCCTTGCCGGTGCGGACGTGGTTGACCGGCGTCGGATCGACGGACGCGGAGCCCTGTGCGGCTGGGGCGGCGGCCACCTCGTCCGCGGACCCGTCCGCATGATCGTTCCCGGACAACGCCCCGGTGAGTTCGACGCCCGACCACACCAAACCGACGGTCGTGAGCGCAGCCAGGCCGCCGACGAGCCGGCGGCGTCGGCGGTAGACGGGGGCGTTGTCCCACTGCATCGATCAGGCGCGCATCGCG
>NZ_BAAAKI010000025.1:107830-149427 GCF_039527675.1 Luteococcus sanguinis | reverse complement strand
CAACCCAACGGGGGTCCTCCCTTCACGTCAACCCGCCAACTGTCATGAACGTCCCTGCCACCAACAACTAGGTCCAGAGGGTGGCCAGGCCGAAGCTGGCGGCCATCAGGCCCATGCCGATGGCGATGTTCCAGTTGCCCAGGTCGCGCATGCCCGGGATGTCGGTGCCGGCGATGTAGTAGAGCACCAGCCAGATCACACCGAGCAGGCCGACCGGGATGAACACCCACGGCACCCAGCTGCGGTTCTTGGGCAGGCTCTTGCGCGCCACGGCGGCGCGCTGGTCCTCCAGCTCGTGCGCCTTGATGTCCTTTTGCTTCTCGGCAGCTTCCTTGCGGGGCTTCGACTCGGGCAAGGTTCATCTCCTGTTTCGGCGCCGGACGTGGTCCGGCTGGGGGTCTTCCTCGCGGGCTAGCCTAGTCGGGTGGAGCACGAGACGCTGAGTGGGCGCTTCGGCGCGAGCCTGCGCCGGGCCGCCCGCCGCAACCGCGGCCGGCGGGTCAGCGGCCCCGGCCGTGTCGCATCGCTGCTGGTGATTGCCCTGGCCGGCTTCATGATGGCGAGCTCCGCGACCACCTCGAGGGGGACCGATCTTCGTCCCAACCGCAACAACGACCTGATCGGGCTGGTGCAGGGCCGAGCGCAGGAGAACCGGGCACTGTCACGCCAGGTGGAGCAGTTGCGCACCGAGGTGGACGCCTTGTCGGGCCAGACTGCCGCGGACCCGACCATCGCGTCCGAGTTGGCGACGGCGGGCGCGCAGGCAGGTCTGAGCGCGGTGAAGGGGCCGGCGGTGCGGGTCACGCTGACCGATGCGCCGCTGAGCGTCCAGCCCGCCGGCCTGGACCCTGACCTGCTCGTCGTCCACCAGCAGGACATCCAGATGGTCGCCAACGTCTTGTGGGGTGCGGGCGCTGAGGCGATGACCATCCAGGACCAGCGGATCACCTCGATCACCGGCATCAAATGCGTCGGCAACACGGTCGTCCTGCGCGGCATCCCCTACGCGCCGCCCTATGTCATCACCGCGATCGGTGACCCGGACGCGATGGAGGCTGCGCTGGCGTCCTCGGACGAGGTGCGGATCTACCGGGAGTACGTGGACGCCTACCACCTCGGCTGGTCACAACAGCGGCTGGCCAGCGCGACGCTGCCGGCCTATCAGGGGCTCTTGGACCTGAAGTCGGCGACAGCTCAGCCCTAGTTCTTGCGGTGCAGGTGGCCGGAGGGCCCCGCAACAGACTCGGGGCACACGATCAGGTCAGTCGAAGGCAGCGCGACGGGCGGCCCGGCGCAGCACCCTCAGCAGCGCGGGACCCAACAAGACGATGAAGGCCGCATTGCTGATCGCGCGTCCGGCATCCCAACCCATGGCGGTGGCCAGCTTGTAGAGCAGAAAGTGGTGCATGTTGGTCCACGCCGAGGCCGCGCCGTCGAAGCTCAGCTGGGTCTCGTTGCCCAAGCTGAACGGCCAGAAGGCGAAGTCCATCAACAGGCCGTAGCCGAAACCCGCCACCGCGCCGTAGGCCGCCAGCAGGGCGACCTCCGCTCGTCCGGACACGCGGGGCAACAATCCGGCGACCAGTCCGACGAAGCCCGCCGCCAGCATCTGGTAGGGCAACCACGGGCCGACGCCCGCCATCAGCAGCGCGGACACGAACAGCGTCGAGTTGCCCAGCAGGAAGCCGAAGCCCGGGCCGAACACGCGGCCGGCCAGGATCACCGTGAAGAAGACGGTCTCCAGCCCGGCGGTCCCGGCGCCGAGCGGACGCAGGATCGCCCCCACCGCCGACAGCACCCCGAGCAGCGCGAGCGCCTTGACCTCCAACCCGTCCGAACTGATCTCGGCGACGGCCAGACCGATCACGGCCGGCAGCACCAGCGCGAACAGCAGCGGCGCCTGCGAAGCCCCGTCCATCGAGGCGGACGGCGGCCACAACAACGGCCAGCCGAAGGCGAACAGGGCCAGGGCGGCCGTCACGGCCAGCGCGAGCCGGGAGCGGTGGGTGAGGGCGACGGCATTCATGCGCGCACCAGCAACTCGGCGATGTCGTGCGGGGTGAGCACCGGCGCCGGGTGGAAGACCTTGGCCGTCTGCGGCGCGAAGACCGGGGACGAGGTGCAGACCTCGCGGGTGGGCCCGTCGGCGACCACGTCCCCGTCAGCCATCACGATGGTGCGGGAGGTGGCGGCGGCCGCGAACTCGACGTCGTGGGTGCTGACCAGCACGGATGCACCGTCGGTGGCGAGCCGGTCGAGGATCGTGCGCAGGTGCTGTTTCATCGCGTAGTCCAGCCCGCGGGTGGGCTCGTCCAGCAGCACCAGCCTGGGTGAGGCGGCCAGCTGGATCGCCAGCACCAGCGCCAGCCGCTGCCCCTCGGACAGGTCGCGCGGGTGGCGCTCATCGGGCAGGTTGGCGCCCAGATCGTCCAGGATCGCGCGGGTGGTGCCGGGGGCGGCGCCCGACTCGACGTCCGCCTGTGCGCACTCGTCGGCCACCGAGTGCAGGTAGAGCAGGTCGGCGGCGTTCTGGGGGACGAGCGAGACGGCCTCCCGGGCGCGGGCGGCGGGGACGGTGCGGGGGTCGATGCCCCCGACGTCGATGGTGCCGGAGCTGGCGGTCGCGCCCTGCAGCGCCCACAGAAGGGACGACTTCCCGGCGCCATTGCGCCCCATCAGGGCGGTCACCTCACCGGCGTTGAGGGTGAGGCTGAGTCGGTCGACGGCCAGCAGGTCGCCGTAGGTGACGGTGAGGTCGGCGACGTGGGCGGCACCCATCGACAGGCTCGGGGAACGGTTTGGGCGGCTCAGGCTTGGGGAGCGATCGGACAGGATGATCTTTTCCCGGGCGACGCGACGACGGGCGTCCCGAACCGACAACGGAACCTGGTCCCAGCCCAGCATCCGGGCCAGCTCACTGAGCGGGGGCACCACGTCGGCCCGGGCCAGCACCTCGGCCGCGGGGCCGAGCTCGGCGCGTCCGTCGCCGGGCAGCCAGAGCACCTGGTCGGCGGCCTGCATCACCCGCTCCAGCCGATGCTCGGCCAGCACCACGGTCAGCCCCACCTCGTGCACCAGCGTGGTGATGGAGGCGAGCACGTCCTGCGCGGCGGTCGGGTCGAGCGCCGACGTGGGTTCGTCGAGCACCACCACCCGGGGCTGGGCTGCGAGCACGGCGGCGATGGCAACGCGCTGTTGCTGCCCTCCGGACAGCTCCACCAGCGAGCGGCGGCGCAGGTCGGCGATGCCCATCACGTCCAGGGTCTCCTCGACCCGCTTGCGCATGGCGTGCGGTGCGATGCCCAGTTGCTCCATGCCGTACGCGACCTCGTCCTCGACGCGGTCGGTGACGAAGCCCGACAAGGGGTTCTGCCCGACGAAGCCGACGGTTTCGGCCAGGTCGCGGGGGCGGAAGTCGGCCGTCGATCGTCCGTCGACGAGCACCCGTCCGCGCAGGTGACCGCCGCTGAAGTGCGGTACCAGCCCGTTGATCGCACCCAGCAGCGTCGACTTTCCGGTGCCGGTGCGTCCGACCACCAGGCAGAGGTCGCCGTCGTCGATGGTGAACGAGACATGGTCCAAGGTCGGGCGGGTTGCCTCGGGGTAGGTGATGGTGACGTCGTCGAAGGTGATCACAGGTCGTCCCGGGCGGGCGCGGGCGTCGTCAGCAGCGGCGACGCGAGGGCGATGACGGGCAACAACATCAGCGGGTGCAGCTGCGGCCACTCGGGCGGCGAGGTCACCGGCGTCATCTCGACCGGTAGGGCGCTGCCCAGCCAGACCACGCACGCCAGCGCCGAGAGCCCAGCGGCCACGACCGACCACTCGGGGCGCTCCCAGACGTCGGGACGGTAGCGGGTCACCTGGAGTCGTCGTCCGGACGTGCGCAGCCCCAGCCACGCGCAGCCGACGCCGGCCAGCACCATCAGCCAGGGCCAGCGGTGCAGTGTCGCCAGCGTCAGGAAGAGGCCGTTGACCAGCAGCAACATCGCCCCGACCAGCAGCGACGTGGTGCCCCAGCCAACCCGCGCCTGCTGGTTGGTGCGGCCATAGCCCCGCGACTCCATGCCCGCAGCCAGCTGCAGCGAGCGTTCGATCGAGTCCTCGAGCACCGGGACGACGACCGCTCGCACCGCACGCCAGCCGGTCGACGCGCCGCCACGCAGGCGTCGCGCCCGCCGGACCCGCTGGACGCTCTCGATCAGCTGCGGCGCGACCGACAGCGCGATCACCAGCGCCACCGAGAACTGGTACAGCGCCGGCGGGACCGCCCGCAGCGCGCGCTTGGGGTTCGCCAGCGCATTCGCGGCGCCCACGCACAGCAGCATCCCGACCAGCTGCAAGGAGTCATACAAGGTGTAGAGCAGCGCGTCCAGGGTGACCGGACCGCCAAGCCTGATGCCCGCCATCCAGGCCGGCAACTGCAGCTGGGGCAGCGTGAACAGCACCGTCCCGGACCGGTTGAGCCCGATCAGCACCTGGCTGGTCATCCGGATCGCGACGATCACCAGCGCCACCACCAGGTAGGCGCCCGCGGCCCGGGCCCAGGGTGCGCGCGTCCGCCGGCCCCCGACCACCAGCCACACCGCCACGGTCATCAGCACCACCAGCAGCGGGTTGTGCACCAGGCTCACCGCGATCGCCGCCGACAATGCCCAGGCCCACCACGCCATCGGGTGCACGACGCGGCCCACCCGCCTCGCGGAGGAGGTGGGTGGGGCGGCGGGTGCCTGGACGAGGGGTGCCTGGGCGACGCGGACCGAGCGGGCCATGACGGCGGTGGTCAGCGCGTCTGGTTGCGGCGCCAGCCGAGGTAGCCGGCTCCGGCGGCGAGCAGGACGGCGATCGTCCCCAGCACGCCCCACGGCGTGGACGAGGAGTCGTCCGCGGTGTTGGTGGGCGCACCTGAAGCGGACGCTGACGCCGACGCCGACGCCGACGCCGACGCGGGGGCGGAGGCAGCGGCGAGCGACAGCACCGGCATGTCACAGCTCTTGGTCTTGGGTGCGTTGTAGCACCAGCCCTGGACGCTGCCGGCGGCCGGGACGGCCTCGTCGGCACCCTTGGGGGAGAAGGTCCACTTGCCCCCGGGGGTCAGCGTGTAGTAGCTCCAGAACTGCCCGTTGGAGGTGGCCGGGCAGGCGGCGGGGTAGCCGCCGATGGTGCAGATGAAGTTCGACTTGTCGCGCACCAGCTTGAGGTCGGCGGCCTGCAGGGCCTCGGTGCCGGTCTTCGGGGTGCCCACGCACTCGTTGGCCAGCTGCTTGTCGGCATCGGTGACCACCAGCAGCCAGACCTTGCCGGCCGCGACGCAACCGGCGGCGGTGCTCTCGTCTGCGTGGGCGGGGGAGGTCAGTGCGGGGGAGGCGGCGAGCGAAAGGCCGAGCGCGGTGGCGGCCAGGCCTGCGGCGAGGCTCGAGGGCTTGCGGAACATTGGAAGTGGGTCCTTTCCTGTGCGCCGCGAGCAGGGAGGTGGGGCCCTGGACTCTCCCGCGGCCTCGACGGGTTCGTGAGTCATCGTCACCGGCAGGCATTCCGACTCGGGACCTCTCACGCGGATGCGCGGGGCGTGATCCCTCACGGCTGCGGGTCAGTTCCGGTCTCGCACCGGATTCCCCTGACGGCGACTGGGCAAACCTACTCCGGTTGCTGTCCGCGCGGCACAATGGCCCCCATGGCCCGCATTCTCGTCGTCGACAACTACGACTCCTTCGTCTACAACATCGTCCAGTACCTGTACGAGATCGGCGTGGACGAGCTGCAGGTCTGGCGCAATGATGACGAGCGTTTTTCCTCTGCTGACTGGGCGGACGGGTTCGACGGCGTGCTGCTGAGCCCCGGCCCCGGGACGCCCGAGGAGGCCGGCGTCTGCGTCGAGTTGCTGAAGACCACCAGCGGACGGGTGCCGATCTTCGGCGTCTGCCTGGGTCTGCAGTCGATGGGGGTCGCCTTCGGCGGCGTCGTCGACCGGGCCCCCGAGCTGTTGCACGGCAAGACCTCGGACGTCTTCCACGAGGGCCAGGGCGTCTTCGCCGGGCTGCCCAGCCCGATCACCTGCACCCGCTACCACTCGCTGGCGATCGTCCCGGAGACGCTCCCGGACGTGCTGGAGGTGACGGCCCGCACCGAGAGTGGGGTCATCATGGCGGTGCGGCATCGGGAACACCCGACCGAGTCAGTGCAGTTCCACCCGGAGAGCGTGCTCACCCAGGGTGGCTACCAAATGCTCGCCAACTGGCTCGCGACCTGTGGGGACGAGGGCGCCATCGAGCGGGCAAAGGACCTCACCCCCCTGATGCGGCTGGGCTGACTCGCCGGGTGCCACCAGGCCGGGCCGAAGACACCGGCCAGCACGGCTTCAATCAGCTGGGCGTTGAGGTTGCCGCGCTCGAGGCAGGAGCGGACGCGCGTGACGGGGTGGCCGGTGCGCTGGTGGCCGGTGCCGTGTATCTGCCGACGTAGATCGTGATCACCTGGTCGGTGGAGTAGCTGCCCGTGCCGGGGGCCTGCTCCACGACCAAACCGTTCTGCGTCTCGTCGGTGACGTCACGGGTCAGCACGACGACGTCCGAGGTGAAGCCTGCATCGGCGATGGCCGCGACAGCCGCGCCCTGGGTCTGGCCCACGGTGTCCGGCAGGGTCACCGTCGCGGGCGTCGTCTGGGTCGGCTGGGCGGTGCTGGTGGCGGCCGTGGGCTGGAGCGAGCCCAGCGAGACCGTGATCTTCTGCGTCCGTTCGACGACCTCGTCGCCGTTGGGGGACTGCTTGGCCACCTTGTCGACCGAGTCTGCCGCCCCGGGCACGCGGGTGTCGGAGACCTCGAGCTCGAAGCCGGCGCTCTTGGCCTTCTGGGCGGCCTGCTCCTGCGTCAACCCCAGCAGGTTGGGGACGCTGGACTTTCCAGTCGCCAGCGCGAGGGTGAACTTCTGCGTGGCGGGCACGTCGGCCGCCTCGGCCGGGTTCACCGCGACCACCTGACCCGCCTCGAAGTCGAGGTGCGCGTTCTCCTGCGCGGCGGTCGCCTCGGTGAAGGTGATCTTGTCCTCGTCGAAGCCTGCGTCCACCAGCAGCTTCTTCGCCTCCGCCTCGGTGGCGCCGATGATGCCCTTGGGCACCTTGGAGGTCTTCGGACCATCGTTGACGGTGATCGTCACTGTCGACCCGGAGGCGAGTTCGCCAGCATTCGGGTCTTGTTTCGTGACCGTTCCGACCGTCGAGTCGTCCGCACCGGTGACGTGCTCGGAGGCGACCTCGAAGCCGTCGCTCTCCAGCATGTTCGTCGCCTGGGTCTCGGTGAAGCCGACATAGGAGCGCACCGGGATGAGGTCGTTGGTGCCGTTGCCGGAGTTCAGGTAGACCGCGACGCCGAGGCCGATCACGGCGAGCAGGCCTGCCAGCGCGAGCACCACCCACAGGATCGGGTTGCGGCGCTTCTCGTCGACCGCCTGCAGGGAGCCCGTCTGCCCGGCCAGGGTGTCCGGCGGCAGGGTGTCCGGCGGCAGGGTGTCGAGGTTGGTCTGGTTCGCCGACGCCGCACCGATGGAGGCCGCCGCGGCGGCCCCGGCGGCGGGAGCGACCTGCGTCACGGCGGTCGGTTCCGCAACGGTCATCGGCGGGACCACGGGGGCGGCCAGCACCGGCTCACCGGCCAGCAGGCGCGAGATGTCATCGCGCATCTCCTTGGCGTCCTGGTAGCGGTCGGACGGGCTCTTGGCCAGCGACTTCAGCACGACGGCGTCCATCGCGGGGGTCAACTCGGGGTCCAGGTGGGACGGCGGGGTCGGGGTCTCGCGGACGTGCTGGTAGGCGACGCTCACGGGGGAGTCGCCGATGAACGGCGGACGTCCGACGAGCAGCTCGTAGAGCAGGCAGCCGGCGGCGTAGACGTCCGAACGGTTGTCGACCTGCTCGCCGCGGGCCTGCTCGGGGGAGAGGTACTGGGCGGTGCCGATCACGGCGGCGGTCTGCGTCATCGTCGCGGACGTGTCGGCGACGGCGCGGGCGATGCCGAAGTCCATCACCTTCACGCGTCCGGACGGGGTGATCATCACGTTCGCGGGCTTGATGTCGCGGTGGATGATGCCGGCCTTGTGGGAATAGGCCAGCGCGTCCAGCACACCCTGGGCGAACTCCAGCGCGAGTTCGGGCCGGATCCGACGGTCCTGCCGCAGCAGGTCGCGCAGGGTGTGGCCCTCGACCAGTTCCATCACGATGTAGGGCACGTGGAGCCCGGTCTTCTCGTCCACCTCCTCGCCCGTGTCGTAGGTGGCGACGATGTTGGGGTGGTTCAGCCCGGCGGCCGACTGCGCCTCGCGGCGGAACCGGGCCTGGAAGGTGGGGTCGGTGGCGAGGTCGACGCGCAGGCGCTTCACGGCGACCTCGCGGCCCAGCCGGACGTCGTGCGCCTTCCACACCTCGGCCATGCCTCCGCGTCCGATCACCTGGTCGAGCGCATAGCGATCACCAAGCAGCGTGCGGCTGTCGTCGCTCATCGGCTCATCCTTTCGGTCGGGCAACCGATCCATTGTGCGTGGTCATTGTGAGAAGGGGGTGAGGGGAGGCTGAGGGGCGCCGCAACCGCGCCGCGTGACGGTGTGTTCATCGCATGGCCTCCACCACGGACGCGAAGACCGGGCCGGCCACTCTTCCGCCCGCAATCTCGCTGCGCTCGATCTTGGAGTCCTCCACGAACACCGCGATGGCCAGGTCGGGATCCTTGGACCAGCCCACGAACCAGGCATAGGGCGGACGGCTCGGGTCGGACTGTGCGGTTCCGGTCTTGCCACCGACGGTGACCCCGGAGACGGCGGCCCGCTGGCCGGTGCCCTGGGTCACCACGTCCACCATCATCTGTTGCAGTGCCTGGGCATTCGTCGTGCTCATCGCCCGCTGGAGCTTCTCGGCGCTGTGCGAGCTGATCACCGACAGGTCCTGCGCGCGCACCTCCTGCACCAGGTAGGGCTCCATCGCCTGTCCGTCGTTGGCGATCGCCGCGGCCACCATCGCCATCTGCAGTGGCGAGGCGGCCACCTCGTACTGGCCGATCGCGCTCATCGCGAGCTGCGGCTTGTCGACGGTGTCGGGGAAGACGCTGGTGGCTGGCTCGAGGTCGTCGGAGTAGCTGGAGTCGAAGCCGAACTTCTGCGCCTGCTCGCGCAGCTTCGCGTCACCGAGCGTGAGGCCCAGGTTCGCGAAGGCCGTGTTGCAGCTGACCTCCAGCGCGTGTGCGATCGTCGACTTCGACCCGCCGCAGTCGACCTCGTTGGAGAGCTTGGACGTGCTCTGCGGCAAGGTCATCGACGACGGGGACGCGACCTGGGTGTCGGCGCTCATCCCATTCTCCAGCGCCGCGGCGGCGGTGACCAGCTTGAAGGTCGAGCCGGGCGGGTAGATCTCGCGGGTGGCGCGGTTGGCCATCGGGCGCTCGGTGTCGGCGTTGAGGCTCTTCCACGCGGTCTGCGCGGCCTTCAGGTCGGTGGTGCTGAGCGTGTTCGGGTCATAGGACGGGCTGGAGACCATCGCCCGGATCGCGCCGGTGGAGGGCTCGATCGCGACCACGGCACCCGTCCGGTCACCGAGGGCCTGCGCGGCAGCCTTCTGGGCGCGGGCGTCGATGGTGGTGTAGACGCTGGCTCCGGCGCGCTTCTTGCCGCTCAGCATGGCGACCACATTGCGGAAGAACTGCGAGTCGTCCGAGCCGGAGAGCTGCGTGTTGTAGGTCTGCTCCAGCCCGGAACGCGCGTAGTCGTAGGAGTAGTAGCCGGTGACCGGCGCGTAGAGCTCGCCGCTGGAGTAGTTGCGGACGAACTTGAACCGTCCGGTCGCGGCCTTGGTGGAAGCGATCGGGGTGTTGCCCACCATGATCGCGCCGCGGTCCTGCGCGAACTCGGCCTCGCGGGTGCGGCGGTTGCGGGGGTCATTGTTCAGCGAGTCGGCCCGGACGACCGACAGGATCGTCAGGTTGGCCAACAGGGCGAAGAACATCAGGGTGGCAACGACGGCAAGGCGTCTGATCGGACGGTTCATGCGCGCACCGCCGGGATCACTTGGGTGTCGTCGTCGGAGATGGTCAGCTCCCTCGAACTGGGGGCGGCAACGGTGGGGATGCGGGCCTGGTGGGAGATCACCAGCATGATCGCGACGATCACCCAGTTGCTGATCATCGACGACCCGCCGCGGCTCATGAAGGGCGTGGTCAGGCCGGTCAGCGGCAACAGGCGGGTGACGCCGCCGATGATCGCGAACACCTGCAACGCGAACACGAAGCTCAGGCCGGCGCCGAGCAGCTTTCCGAAGGGATCATTGCTGGCCAGCGCCATGCGCAGGCCGCGGAAGACGATCAGGGCGTAGACCATCACGACGGCCATCAGCCCCAGCACGCCGAGCTCCTCGCCGATCGCGCCGGCGATGAAGTCGCTCTTCGCCAGCGGGGTCAGCCCCGGTCGTCCCAGCCCCCAGCCGCGGCCGGTCAGGCCGCCCCAGGCGTAGCCGAACTGCGCCTGGATCACCTGGTAGTTGGAGTCGTAGTCGTCGAAGGGGTGCAGCCACGAGCTGACGCGCACCCGCACGTGCCCGGCGAACTGGTAGGCGAGCAGGCCGCCGACGGCGGTCATCACGAGGCCGAGGATGGCCCAGCCCGCCTTCTCGGTGGCGACGTAGAGCATCATCACGAACAGCCCGAAGAACAACAGCGAGGTGCCCAGGTCGTTCTGGAAGACGAGCACGGCGAGACTGGCGAGCCACATGATGACGATCGGCCCGAGGTCGCGCAGACGCGGGAACTCGATGCCCAGCACCCGGCGCCCGGCCAGCGCGAGCACGTCGCGGTGCTCGGTCAGGTAGGCCGCGAAGGCGATGGCCAGCAGGATCTTCGCGATCTCGGCGGGCTGGAAGGAGTAGGGGCCGAAGTGGATCCAGATCCGGGCGCCGTACTGTGCGCGTCCCAGCCCGGGAACCAGCGGCAGCAGCAGGAGCAGCAGGCCCGAGAGGAAGAAGATGTACGGGAAGCGCTGCAGGCGGCGGTGGTCGCGCAGCACGACGATGGTGGCGGTGAAGGCGATGACGCCGAGCAGGGTCCACAGCAGCTGGGTGCGCGCGTCATGGGCGACGGGTTCGCTGACTTGGTCGAGCCGGAAGATCATCGCCAGCCCGAGGCCGTTGAGCAGCAGCACGCAGGGGACGATCAGCGGGTCGGCCCAGGCCAGCTTCCAGCGCACCAACAGGTGGACGGCCAGGCCGATCGCCGCCCACACGCCGACGATCCGTGGCCAGGAGGCCGGGATCTCGCCGTAGAGGTTCATGTTGGTCAGTGCCCAACCGCCCAGGCCGAGGGCCAGGGCGAAGAGGTCCATCAGCAGCTCGATGTTGCGCCGCTTGCGGTAGACGAGCACCTCGTCCATCAGCACTCTCCCTCGGACGGGGTGGGAAGCGCTGTCACCGCCTGGCTGGGCGTCTGGGTGGGCAGCGCTGCGGTTTCGCTCACCGAGGCGGTGGGGCTCACGGTGCTCACGGGCGCGTTGGCCGTCGCGGACGCCGACGCGGACGCAGAGGCCGAGGGGGCGGTCTGGCGCTGGGCCCGGATCCGGATGCACTGGTCGGCACGGACCTTGAGCTCGGCGGTGGTGGTGCGGGCCGCCTCCAGCGATGCCACCGGGATCGTGGAGCGCACCTGCTGGCGGTAGTAGGCGGGCAGGTCGTCCACGAGCGTCGACTCCGCCTCGGCGACGTGGGAGAGCTTCTTGCCGAAGACATTGCCCGGCACGCCCTGGAAGATGGCGACCCGCGAGGCGTCCTCACCGACGTAGTACTGGCCCTGGGTGTAGCGCCAGGCACCCCACAGGGCGGCGGCCGCGAGCAGGGCGACCGACGTGAACAGCGCCAGCGTGGCGATGACGGGGCGTCGGCTGCGGGCGCGGGGCGCATAGCGCAGCACCTCCTCGTCCAGGTGCGGCACCTGGTCGGGGGAGGTGACGAAGCGCTCGGCCTCGGCGGCGGGTTCGGGGGCCAGCACGACGCCCTCGGCGCCGCTCAGCGTGTGGTGCTCCAGGATCGGGGCGGTGTACTCGGCCGCGGCGCCGATCGTGGTGCCCGGGAGCGCGTCCAGTTCGTCCGACTGCGGGACGACGTCCGAGACCACCACGGTGATGTTGTCGGCACCGCCACCGCGGTGGGCGAGCTGCACGAGTTGCGCGACGGCGGCCTCGGGGGTGCAGTCGCGCATCGCCCGGGCCATCTCGGTTTCGGTGGTGAACCCGCACAGCCCGTCCGAGCAGAGCAGCAGGCGGTCGTCCAGCTGCAGGTCGACGGTCTCGAGGTCGGGTTCGTGGGTCGACTGGCCGTTGAGCACGCGCAGCAGCAACGAACGGTGCGGGTGGATCGCGGCGTCGGCCTCGGTGATCTTGCCCTCGTCGACCAGCGACTGCACCCAGGAGTGGTCATGGGTGAGGCGGTGCAGGCGTCCGCCGCGCAGCAGGTAGGCGCGGGAGTCGCCGATGTGGGCCATCGCCAGCTGGGTGCCGGTGAACAGGGCCGCGGTGACCGTCGTCCCCATGCCGTCCAGCGCGGGATCGGCGTCGATCAGGTCGGCGATGGCGTCATTGGCGCGGCTCAGCGCACCGGCCAGCACCTCGTGCGCCTGGTCGAGTTCCTGCCGGGAGTCGACCTTGCTGATCTGCTGGGTCGCGACCGAGGACGCGAGGTCGCCGGCCGCGGCGCCACCCATGCCGTCGGCGACGAGCAGCATGTTGGGCGAGTGGAAGCCGGAGTCCTGGTTGTTCTTGCGCACCAGGCCGATCTCGGAGTGCGACCGGGTGTCGAGGCTGAAGACCATCAGCCCTCCAGGCGCAGTTGGGTGCGGCCGATGCGCACCACATCGTCCGGCGTGATGATGGTCGGGGCCTCGATGCGCTGGCCGTTGACGTAGGTGCCGTTGGTGGAGTGCAGGTCTTCGACGATCCAGCGGTCCTGGTCGTCACGCAGCACGTGCGCGTGGCGGGTGGAGGCGTAGTCGTCGTCGATCAGCACGGTGGAGTCGGCGGCGCGTCCGATGCTCAACAGGTTCTGGTCGAGGCGGTAGGCGGCGCCCTGGGAACGTCCCTCGGTCACGATCAGGCGGCGCGGCCCGGTCGGGACGTCCTCGGTGCGTGCGCGGGTGACCCGCTGGCCGAAGATGTCGGTGCGGATGACATTGGCGGCGAACAGGATGAACAGCCACAGCAGGGCCAGGAAGATGATCCGCAGGCCCACGACCACGATTTCGCTCAAAGGGCTACGCTCCCGCAGGCGAATGGACGAGCATGCGCGTCGAGCCGATCTCGATGCGGGAGCCGTCGTCCAGGTTCGCGTGGGCAACCTTCGCGCCGTTGACGATGATGCCGTTGGTGGAGCCGAGGTCCTCGATGCTGATCGCCAGTTCCTCACCGGCGCCGTTGACGTGGATCTGGGCGTGACGACGGCTGACCCCCGGGTCGTTGATGCGCAGGTCGGCCTCGGAACCGCGTCCGATCACCAGGCCGGGCGGGGTGAGCGGGTGGCGCACACCGTTGACCTCGAGCACCAGCGGGGCGCGTCGGATCATCGTCGTGGACGCGGGCCCGTCGGCCTGCTCGATGCCAGCCATCGCCTGCGACTGCACCTGGAAACGGCCGGTGGGCAGGTTCGGGGCGAGCTCGTAGGCGATCGCGATCGGGCCATTGAAGACGTAGTGACGCTCGGCGGCGTGCTCGCGCAGCTCCGGGACGATCTCGGCGGTGAGGGTCTTGGAGTAGGGCACCAGGCGGTCGTAGTCGTGCTGACTGAGCAGGACGGTGAACTCGTTGGGCACCAGGCGCTTGTCGCGGCTGAGGAGCTTGGCCTCGGAGTCGAGCTCGCGCTGGAGGCGCTGGGCGATCTCGACGGGCTGCACGTCGCCCTTGAACGCGCGCGCGAAGACGCCGCTGACGGCACCCTCGATGCGGTTCTCGAACTTGTCGAACAGTCCCATGGACCCTCCTCTCCACGCGTGGCCCAGTTGATACTACTGACCAACAGCTGAAGGCCCCAGTCCTTCAAGGGCAGGTTGAGACCACGGTCTGACCGGGTTGGGCCCCTGGGGTGGGTTCCTGCTCGCCTGTTGGTCGTGAGCTGTGTGCGATTCCCACTGGGATGGCAGGGGAAATGGGCTTGTGAACGATCCAAGCGCTGATCTATGACCGTTGGGCCCACAACCTCGGTGGATCACCGGTCGGTCAGGTCATGGGTCGGTCAGGTCGCTGGTCGGTCAGGTCGTTGGTCGCGCGCTGCCACTGGTCGTTGAGCTCATCCAGGTCGGCGCGGTGGTCGGCGAACCGGCAGCCGCGGCCGTTCGGCTTGAGCGTGATGCCCTCCGCCCGCCAGTGGGGTTCGGCCTCGGCCAGCAGGTGGCTTGGCAGGTCGCCGGAGTGGTTGGTGATGCGCCACCAGCAGACCTGCGAACCCCACTGAGCCATCACCCGCCCGACGAGCCGTGGTCCGGTGCCGACGATGGACGCGACGTCGCCGTAGCTGGCGACGCGTCCGGCTGGCACCAGCTCGGCGCAGCGCAGCACCTTCTCCACCAGCAGTTCGTCCACGACGCCGACGCTAGTGCGTCACTTCTGGTTCGCGGGCGCTCCCGCCCGCCCGTGGTTGGGCGCGCTCATCGGCCCCGCCGGAGGCTGGCCCACAAGGACATCCCGGCGGTCTACGGCATGGACTGCCAGATGGGTGTCGGGGAGACGACGCCCCGCGACGACTGCGTCGTCGGCAACTCGTCCGGTTCGGTGCGGGTGGCCCTCGTCGGCGACTCCAAGGCCACCCAGTGGGTCGACGCGCTGACGGAGATCGGTGCCGTCCACGACTGGCGGATCGAGCTGTACCTGAAGGGTTCGTGCTCGTTCAACGAGGCCATCCCGCTGGAGGCCGGAAAGCCCTTCCCCGAGTGCGGGGAGTTCGTCCGCAACTCCATCGCCCGGCTCCAGACCCCTGAGCACCGCCCGGACGTGGTGATCGTCAGCGGCGTGCGCAGCAGCCGGAACTTCCGCGCCGCGAAGGTTGACCAGGACACCATCGACGCCTACGTGAAGTCCCTCACCGCGCTGCGGGCCACCGGCGCGAAGGTGGTGACGATCGCGGACAACCCGAGCAGCACGTCCACGGACTTCCCTGCCGGCAAGACGGTGGACGAGTGCTTGGTGCAGACCAAGGGGGAGGACTTCTCGAAGTGCTCCTTCCCCAGCAGCGACGGGCATGGGACGCCGGCCCTGAGGCAGGCCAGTGCGCGCGTCCCGGGCGTGCAGTTCGTCTCGATGAACCAGTGGATCTGCCCGGACCAGAAGGTGTGCCCGGCGGTGATCGGCGACGTGCTCATCTACCGGCAGGGTTCGCACCTGACCAACACCTATGTCCGGGACGCTCGCCCCGATCCTCAGCCGTGAGTTACTGGCCGTGGGCGTCGTCGACAGCGCGCTGCCCCTGCCTGCCAAGTGATCCCTGCCTGCCAGTGATCCCCTGAAGGGCGTCGGTCACTCGAAGGTGTTGACCAGCGAGTGGGCGGCGCGGGTGAGGTAGTCCCGCAGTTCGGCGTCGGCCTGGGGCGCGAGTTCCAGTTCGTCCACGCTCGTCAGCATGTACTTCAGCCAGGTGTCGCGGGCCGCGGGGGTGACGCGGAAGACGTTGTGCCGCATCCGCAGGCGTGGGTGGCCGCGCTGCTCGTGGTAGGTGGTCGGGCCTCCCCAGTACTGCTCCAGGAACATCCGCAGCCGCTCCTCGGCGGGGCCGAGGTCTTGTTCGGGGTACATCGCCCGGAAGTCGGGGTCGGCGGCGACCTGCTCGTAGAAGCGGTGCACCAGCTTCGTGAAGGTCTCGTGGCCGCCGACGGCGTCGTAGAAGGTCTCGCTCACGCCGTCGATTCTCCCAGCCCCGGCAACTGGCGCCGGGTCGGCGTCGCGGTTCAGCAGTACTTCGCCCCGCCGCGCTCGCCCTGCTTGTAGGTGCAGACCTTCATGATCGTCGTGCCCTTGCGCAGGGTGGCGACGTCGCCGGTGTTGTTCCAGACGTAGCCGTTGCGCTTGGAGTTGAAGTAGACGTGGGACGCGGAGTTGGTCCCCTGCCCGCTGTGCAGGGTGACGGACGCGCCGCGCTTGAGGGTGAAGTTCTTCGGGAAGGCGAAGGTGTGCAGGTTGCCCTTGTCCTTCACGGTCCAGCCGGTCATGCTCACGGCCTTGGAGCTGACATTCTTGATGACGATGTACTCGCTGTTGTAGCTGGCGTTGTTGGACTTGTCGGTACCAGGAGGGTCCGCGACCCACTTTGTGAAGGTCACCGGCGTCGCGGCCTGCGCGGGCAGGGCGGTCGCGGGGACGAGGACAAGTGCGGCGGCAATGGCCAGGGCTGCGGTGCGCATGGGGATCCTTTGTGGGTAGCTGATCCCATTGTTATGGGGCGCTCGTCCAGTAACGCTGTTCTGGGGACGAGCGTCAGGCGCCCATCAGGCTCGATGTGCGTCGGGCGCGGCGCTTGTGCTAAGTTCTTCCAGCTGGCTTCGCAAGAGGTCGGTGTTGCGCGAGTGGCGGAATGGCAGACGCGCTGGCTTCAGGTGCCAGTGTCCCTTGGGACGTGGAGGTTCAACTCCTCTCTCGCGCACAACGATGTATGGTCCCCTGACTACATCAAATCCCCTCTGACAAGGACTTCGGTCCTTCTCAGTTGTGGACTCTCATGGACACGGATGGCCTTCAGAGGCCTCCCATTCCCCACGTATTCCCCACGGTTCCCCACGTATTCCCCACGACATCCGGGGCGTGGGGAACATCGTCGGCTTCGCCCGCTGTCCACCCAAGCGTCCTCGTGCCCGTTACGAAGCGTGACGGGAGGGGCGCATCATGGGTAGACCACGGGCCAAGGGCAAGCGCGGCTTCGGTGAGGTCGGCCAGCTGCCGAGTGGGCGGTACCGGGCGCGCTACACCGGCCCCGACGGCAGCCGGCACAGCGCTCCGATCACCTTCGTCGCCCGGATCGACGCCGAGGGGTGGCTGGTCGACCAGGAACGGATGATCAGTCGCGGCGAGTGGGAGCCGCCGGCCCGTCAGGTCCGGGAGGTTCAGGAGGCGCCCCTGCTGCTGGGTGATTACGCCGCTACCGTGGTGGTCCGCCGCCGGATTCGACCCGGCACGGCGGCGCTGTACGCGAAGCTGCTCCGGTTGACGATCCTTCCGGCGTTCGCCACGCGGCCTCTGGGCGAGATCACCGCCGCGGAGATCTCCACCTGGTATGCCGGGATGCGGTCGACGCCCACCCAGCAGGCCAACGCCTACGGGCTGCTCAAATCGATCTTCAAAGAGGCCGTCGAGGAGCGGCTCGTGGAGGTCAGCCCGTGCCGGGTGAAGGCGGGCACCCAGAAGGAGCGGGCGCGGGAGATCGACGTGCTCACCGTCGACCAGCTCAACCGCTACCTGGCTGCCGTGCCCGAGGCGCGTCGGGTACCGCTGTTGCTGGCCGGTTGGTGCGGGTTGCGTTCCGGCGAGGTGCGGGGGCTCCGCGTTCGTGACCTAGATCTGGACATCGGTGTGGTGCATGTCCGTCAGGCCGTCGTGCGACTCAAGGGGCAGCTCCTGATCGGCCCACCCAAGACGGACGCCGGGGTCAGGTCGGTATCCATCCCTCCCCACCTCCTTCCGGCGTTGCGGGAGTGGGCGGCGCGCCAGCCGGTGCGTGATCGGGAGGCGTTGCTGCTCCCGGCCAGGGATGGACACTCGCCGCTCAACGACAGCGTTCTGCGGGTTGCCCACGACAAGGGCAAGGCGGCCATCAACATGCCTGGCTTAACGGTTCACGGGCTGCGTCATACGAGTGCGACGCTGGCCGCGCAATTGGGAGCCACCCTGGCCGAGCTCCAGGCGCGGATCGGACACAGTACGCCGAACATGGCCATGCGCTACCAGCATGTGGCGGCCGAACGCGACGCTCAACTGGCTGCACGCATGTCGGCGTTTGCGACAGGACGTTCAGCCGTAGCTCGGTGAGTCGCCAGACGATGATGGTTCGGCGCGGCTCCTGATTCGTGGCACGGCCATGACACTTCCAGTCAGGTCAGGTGAGTATGTGGCAGATGTCGTCGTCTGCGCAGTCCGCGGGGTCGAGCAGGCGGCTGTGTTGGAGTAGTCCTTCGAGTTCCGCTTGCAGGGCGGCAAGGTGTCTTATGCGTGCGCGGACTTCGACCAGCTTGTTGTCGATGAGCGTGACCACGTGCGCACAGGGGACAATCCCGTCCTCGCGAAGCTCGATGATGCGGTGGATCTCGGACAGTGTCATGCCTGCTGCTTGCGCCAGATTGACGAAGCGCAACCGGGCGAGCGTCGAATCGTCGTAGACGCGGTAGCCGTTGGGGCCCCGGGACGCCTCGGGCAGGAGGCCCTTGCGTTCATAGAACCGAATGGTTTGCCTGCTCATCCCAGTTGCCAGGGCAAGCTCACCGATCAACATCTCTTCCGCCCCCTACTTGACCTTCTACCACGGTACAAGGTTTACCGTCGTGGACATGGACGTCTCACTGTTGTACTTCGACGACTGCCCGAACTGGAAGATCGCCGCCCGACGACTTGACGCGATCGCTGCCGAGTCACCGGGGGTCGTAGTAAGCCATCGCCGCGTCGAAACGCTGGAAGACGCAGAACGGCTGCGGTTCCTCGGCTCGCCGAGCATCCTGGTCGACGGTGTGGATGTCTTCGCTGGGCCAGGCTCGAGCGTGGGATTGTCCTGCCGGATCTACCGGACCCCTGACGGGATGGCTGGCGTGCCCTCCTTGGAGCAACTCCGGGGAGCGCTTGGTCTTTCGCGCGATGAGGCGTGATGACCCCCGGCTATGACCTGATCGTGATCGGCGCGGGCATGGCTGGTGTGACTGCGGCGAACAAGTGTGCTGCCGCGGGCTGGCGCGTCGCGATCGTCGACGCGCTTCCGTACGGCGGCACCTGCGCACTGCGTGGGTGCGACCCGAAGAAGATCCTGCGTCGCGGTGCCGAGATCATCGACAGCGCCCGACTGATGCGGGGCAAAGGAATCGACGCTGCCGGCCTGTCGATCAACTGGGCCGACTTGATCCAGCACAAGCACGGCTTCACCGACCCGGTCCCGAGAAGGATGGAGGACGGACTCTCCGGCAACGGAGTGGACGCGCTGCACGGCCAGGCGCGGTTCACTGGACCGAACACCATGGCGATCGAGGGCATCTCCTACCACGCCGCACACTTCCTGATCGCCGCCGGCGCTCGCCCCCGGCCACTGGAATTCCACGGTCACGAACACCTGGTCGACAGCACCGACTTCATGGAGCTCCCCGCATTGCCGCGACGGATCCTGTTCGTCGGTGGCGGTTTCATCTCCTTCGAGTTCGCCCACATCGCGGCACGCGCGGGCAGCACCCCGGTCATCCTCGACCGCGGGCCAAGGCCGCTCAAGGCGTTCGACCCCGACCTCGTCGAACTCCTGGTCAGCCGCGGCGGTGAGGTTGGGATCGAGTTGTGGCGCTCCACCACGATCACCGCGATCGAGAAGTCCCGGAGAGGGTTTCAGGTCAGTGTGGAGCGATCCGGTCAATCCGAGACGGTGGGGTTCGACCTCGTCGTGCACGGAGCCGGCCGAGTCCCGGAGCTGGCCGGCCTCAACCTGGACGCCGCCGCGGTCGAGTGGGACGAACGTGGAGTGCGGGTCTCTCCCCACCTGCAGAGCACCAGCAACGCAGCCGTCTACGCCGCCGGCGACGCCGCCAACACCCCGGGGATGCCGCTGACCCCAGTCGCGGTGTTTGAGGGCAAGGTCGCCGCGTCCAACATGCTCAAGGCCTCGACGACCGTCCCCGACTACAGCGGTGTCCCCACGGCGGTCTTCACGATCCCCGAAGTGGCTCGGGTCGGGATGCTCGAACAAGAAGCCCGCGATCAAGGCATCGACATCGACGTCCGCTACCGCGACACCAGTGGCTGGTACTCCAACTACCGGATCGGTGAGACCACCGCAGCCACCAAGATCCTTGTCGACCGATCCAGCGACCGGATTGTCGGAGCGCACCTTCTCGGCCCCGAGTACGGCGAGGTCGTCAATCTCATCGCCCTCGCCATGAAGCTCAACCTGACCACCAGTCAACTGAAGTCAATGACTGCTGCCTATCCCACCGTCGGGTCAGACCTCAGCTCGATCCTCTGACTTGGCCCGGCACAGGGGGCGCCACGGCGAGCAGTTCCGGTCACCGAGCCAGATCCTTGACGCTGGAAACGGCCACCACACTGCCGGTCTGGTCATCGCCGTCTCAGAAGATGCGCGTGGGACTGGGGTCAGGCGGCGCGTGGCGAGTACATGATGACGGCGACGCCGATCAGGCACATGAGGGCGCCGAGGATGTCGTAGCGGTCGGGACGGAAGCCGTCGAAGGTCATGCCCCACACAAGGGAGCCTGCGACGAAGACTCCGCCGTAGGCGGCGAGGATGCGGCCGAAGTTCGGGTCGGGTTGCAGGGTGGCGACGAAGCCGTACAGGCCGAGGGCGATGACGCCGGCACCGATCCAGATCCAGCCGCGGTGTTCGCGTACTCCTTGCCAGACGAGCCAGGCTCCGCCGATCTCGGCGATGGCTGCCGCGATGAACAAGGCGATTGATCTGAGTGTGTCCATGGTGCAAGTTTCCCAGCTCGGAGTGTCGCCAAGAGCTGTGTACCCCTGGCCTGCGGGTTGGGGGGAGCTAGCTGTGTGTGGTGTGTTCGCGTTGCGCGTGGTCGGGTGATTCGAGTTGGAAGGTGGAGTGCTCGACGCTCACGTCGAAGTGGTCGGCCACACACGCTTGGAGATCAGTCAGCATCTGGGCGGCGTGGCCGTCGGCGAAGCAGGCCTCCTCGACCACAACGTGGGCGGTGAGGACCGGCAGACCGGTGGCGATGGTGGAAGCGTGCAGGTCGTGCACCCCCACCACGTGCGGCACCTCCAGGATGTGACGACGGACCTCTTCGAGGTTCAACCCCGGAGGAGTGGACTCCAGCAGGATGCTCCCCGCCTCCCGCAGGATGGTGATCGCCCGCGGCACGATCAGGGTCGCGATCAGCATGCCTGCGAGGGCGTCGATCCGGGTCCACCCTGTCAGCGCAATCACGACCGCGCTCACGATCACCGCCACCGATCCGAGGGCGTCGTTGACGACCTCAAGGAAGGCGGCGCGCATGTTGAGGTTCGCACCGCGGCCCGAGCTGAGTACCAGCATCGAGACGATGTTGCCGACCAGACCGACGATGCCGAACACCAGCAGCCCGCCGGCGGTGACCTCCGGGGGCGTCCACAGGCGCCGAACACCCTCGACGAACGCGTACACCCCGACCCCGAGCAGGACCGCGGCTTGGGCTCCAGCGGCCAGCACTTCGGAGCGCCGCCAACCCCAGGTGCGTTCGGGGGTGGGTGGACGAAGGGCGAGGTTTGCGGCGATGAGCGCCATCAGCAGGCCCGAGGCGTCGGTGAGCATGTGGCCGGCGTCGACCAACAGCGCCAGGCTGTTGGTCCACCACGCGCCGATGAGCTCGGCGACCAGGATGGTGACAGTGATCCCGAACGCGATCGCCAACTTGCCCCGATGGGTGCCCTGCGGCGCGTGGTCGTGGCCCGTGCTCACGCTGTCGCTCCTTGGAGGGCGGGCCTGTCGGCCAATGCGGTGAGGGTGGGCAGGTGGGTGGTGCGGCCAGCGCGGACACCGTTGGCGATCACGAACACCTCGGCCACCTCGTGAACCAGCACCACGGCCGCCAACCCCAGGACGCCGAACAGGGCGAGCGGGATCAGGACCGCGATCAACGCGATCGACAGGACCACGTTCTGCAGCATGATCCGGCGCGTGTAGCGGGCGTGATCGAACGCGTGCGGCAGGAGGCGCAGGTCGTCGCCCATCAGGGCGACGTCGGCGGTTTCGATGGCGACGTCGGTGCCCATGGCGCCCATGGCCACGCCCAGGTCGGCGCTGGCCAGCGCGGGGGCGTCGTTGACGCCGTCGCCGACCATCGCGGTGACCTGGCCCCTTTCCCGCAGCCTGTGGATGATGGTCGACTTGTCCTCGGGTCGCAGGTCGGCGTGCACGTCGGTGATCCCGGCCTCGGCGGCGAGGGCTCGGGCGGTGGTGGGGTTGTCCCCGGTGAGCATCGCGACGGCGTAGCCGTGGGAGCGGAAGTGGGCGACGACATGGGCGGCTTCGGGGCGGAGTTCGTCGCGGACCGCGATCGCGCCGGTGGTCTGCCCGTCGACCTCGACGAGGACGGCGGTGGCCCCGGCTTGTTGCATCCGGTCGATGTCGCCGGCGAGTGGGCCTGCCTCGATCCAGCCGGGACGCCCCAACCTTAGGCTGTGCCCGTCCAGGGTGCCGGTCAGTCCGGCGCCGACGGCCGCCTGCACGTCGTCGGCGGTCGTGGTGGTTTCGGTGGCGGCGAGGATGGCTTTGGCGAGGGGGTGCTCGCTGCGTGCCTCAAGCGCGGCGGCCCAGGCGAGCACCTGCTCGCGGGTGTGCGGGCCGGTGGTTGTCACCTCGATGACGATGGGTTGGTTGCGGGTGAGGGTTCCGGTCTTGTCCAGGGCGACGGTGCGGACCTTGCCGAGGACCTCCATCGCGGCGCCACCCTTGACGAGGATGCCGCGCCGGCTGGCCGCCCCGATGGATGCCACGACGGTGACCGGCACCGAAATGGCCAGGGCGCAGGGGGACGCGGCGACCACCATGACCAGCGCTCGTTGCAGCCACAGGCCGGGGTCGCCCACGGCGAAGCCGGCGACCACAGTCAAGGCCGCTGCAAAGAGGATCCCCGGTACCAACGGTTTCGCGATCCTGTCGGCGAGCCGTTGGGTGGCCCCGCGCCGGGACGACTCGGCCTCGACGATGTGCACGATCCGGGCCAGCGAGTTGTTGTCCGCCGTCGAGGTCACCTCCACCTCGAGGATGCCGGTGCCGTTGATCGCACCGGCGTACACCTCGTCGGAGGGGCCGACCTCGATCGGCATGGATTCGCCGGTGATCGCCGAGGTGTCCAAGGCTGTCCGTCCGGTGCGGATGACGCCGTCGGTGGCGAGCCGTTCGCCCGGCTTGACCACCATCAGGTCGCCCAGGATGAGCTCGTCGGGATCGACGACAACCTCCACACCGTCGCGCAGCACGGTGGCCTGCCGGGGGACCAGGTCAAGCAGGGCGCGCAAACTGTGCCGGGTCCTGGCCAGCGAGTAGTCCTCCAGGCCCTCGCTGAGGGAGAACAGGAACGCCAGAGTCGCGGCTTCCTCGACCTGGCCCAGGAGGGTGGCGCCCACGGCGCCGATGGTCATCAGTAGACCCACTCCCAGCTTGCCCTTCGCGAGCTTCTTCAACGCACCCGGTACGAACGTCGACCCGCCCACCAGCAACGCCACCCCACTCAGGACGAGCCCGACCGTCTCCCATCCGGCCAGGCCGGCCAGGAAACCGGCCAGCAGCAGGACGCCGGACACCAACCCCAGCTGGATGTCACGCACCTGCCACAGGTGCTCCACCGCATCGTCGTCGTCATCCTCGTGGTCTTCAACATCGCCGAGCACGTCCCGATCCGCCAGCGCGTCGTCAGCCTCCTGGGTGTCGACGGGTGTCTTTCGCCCGGACGTGTCGTGCTGGCTCATCGCGTGCCTCCCATGCTGGCGTGGGTCTTCAACTCATCTGGTGTCGGGTTCCCGACTGTCCCCACGCCGTAGTTGGGACACAGCGCCACCGCATAGCCGGTGCTGGCCAGCAGCTGCTCGGCCGCCCCCAGGACCGCCAGCAGTTGTGGCGCGCAGGTCAGCGAGAACAACGACGCCCGCCCCTCGGGCCGCGACGACACCAGGCCGCACTCGCGCAGGCAGGCCAAGTGTGCGCTCACCGTCGACTGCGCCAGCCCCAAGTGCTCGGTCAGGTCCCGCACCCGGTGCTCGCCCAAGGTCAGGTGCTGCAGGATCGCCAGCCGGGAAGGGTCAGATAGCCCGTGGAACAACGCTGCCGCGACGCTGAGGCCCCCCTGGGCCTCGGTCACCGTACAGCCCGAACTAGTCGATGTGATCGTCATGCGACGATGATAGCGCATGGCGGGTTAGGAGTGGGATCGGTTGCACTCGACCGTATGATGGGGCCGCTAGCTTGTTCGAAAGGCAGGTCCTCCGCTGAGACGGTTACAGGGCGTCGGGGTGGTGGCCGGGCGCGTGGTGCCACTGGCGCTGCTCGCGCTGGCCGCCTCGTCGGTGCTGCCTCGGATCGAGATGGGATCGGGCCCCGAGATGGCCTGTGTCAGCCTGCCGTCCGGGTTGTCCTGGCTAGGGCTGCACCTGGACCTGGTCCGCGAGAACCAGGCGTGCGCAAGCGGCATGGTCGACGCTGCGCAGGCCGTGGTGCATGCCAACCACTTGGTGCTAGCCCTCTGTCTGTCCACGTTGGGGTTGGCCCTGCTCGGACTGCTGAACGTTGTCGGCCTCGGTGTGGCGTTCCGGGTGCTGTTGCGCCGTGCCCGCGCCTGGCTGAGCCGACACACCCTTGTGGCACGCTCCACGCTGTCGGTGCCAGTCAGTCCCCGAGCCCCGCGGCTTGGCGCGCCCCGGGTTCCAGACCTCCGTCGCGTGGCCTCGCGGCGAGCGCTCAGCCGGCGGGGTCCGCCCAGGCTTCTTCTGCTGGGCTGACTGCCACCATCGGCCGCCGTCACGGGCGAGCCGGTGAGCGAATGCACGCGGCTTGAGGGCCTCCCTGGTGGAGGCCGCCCCTCCCCGCTGCCTTGGTGTCAGCGCGTCCAGCACCGGCCCCCGGGCGACCGCGCCCTCACCCAAGCCAATCGAAAGCTGACACGCATGCCCAAGACCACTCCGCCCCCTGCGTCCACCCCTCCGTCCGGAAGCCGCCGCCAGCAACTGGCCGCCCAACAGGCCCAGGCTGCCCGAGAGCAACGCATCCGCCGACGCGTCACCATCATCCTGGTGGCCACGGTCGCCGCCACCCTGATCGGCGTCCTGGTCTGGGTCGCGGTACTCGCCCAGACCCCGAAGCCCGGCACCCCAACCCCGGGGACCGTCACAGCCAACGCCGCTGCTGCGGGCAGTGATGCCTGGACCATCACGGTTGGCCAAACCGGCGCGCCGGTGAGAGTGAGCGTGTACCAGGACTACATGTGCCCCTTCTGCGGCCGCTTCGACGCCACCAACGGCGACGAACTCAACCGTCTGGTGGCCGAGGGCACCATCCAACTCGAGATCCACCCCATGTCCTTCCTCGACCGGGCCTCCAACGGCACCCGCTATTCCACACGCGCGGCCAACGCGTTCGTCACCGCCGCCAAGGCCGACCCCGACAGCGCGATGGCCTTCAACGACGCGCTCTTCGCCAACCAGCCCACCGAGGGTGGCAACGGACTCACTGACGACCAAATCGCCACGTTGGCGACCGCCGCCGGGGTGGACCCAAACGTGGTCGCCGGCTTCAAGCAGCAGGCCAACACCAGCTGGGTCGACCAGGGCACCAAGGCCGACTTCGCCTCCGGCATCACCGGCACCCCCACCGTTCTCATCGACGGCAAGCCCTTCAAGGGCGACCTCTACTCCGTCGGGCCCCTCACCACCGCGATCAAGGCCGACGCGAATGACTGAGCTGATGGAACGCTGGCATCGGCTGCGGCAGGCCGACACCTGGACCTTCGCCACCATGTTGTTCTCGGCAGCCCTGAGCCTGACCGCCTCCTTCGTGCTGTCCGTGGACGCGGTCGCCCTGGCCGCCAATCCCGACGTCAACCTCTCCTGCAACATCAACGCCACCATCAGCTGCGGCACCGTCGGCCAGTCCTGGCAGGCCAGCGTCTTCGGATTTCCCAACGCCTTCCTCGGTCTCATCGCCGAACCAGTCGTGATCACCATCGCCCTCGCCAGCCTGGCCAGTGTCCGGTTCCCCAGATGGTTCATGTTCGCCGCGCAAGTCGTCTACACCCTCGGATTCCTCTTCGCCTACTGGCTGTTCTATGAAGCCATGTTCAACATCGGAGCACTCTGCCCCTGGTGCCTGCTCGTCACGCTGTCCACCACCTTGGTGTTCGCCTCCCTCACGCGGTACAACATCCGCCACGACAACCTGTACCTACCCCCACGGGCACAAGCCGCGCTGCTTGCGGCGCAGCGGATGGCGCTGGACGCCCTCGTCGTGTGGCTGTGGCTCACCTTCATCGTCGCCGCCATCGTGCTGCGATACGGCACCAGCCTGTTCGCCTGACCACCGGGCTCAGGCGACCCAATCTCCCGACGAGATCGCCGACCCGTCAAGAACGTCGACAAACCCATCGGCCGCGTCTCCCCGCTTGAAACAGAAATGGGCGTTCGTGGGCCTCTCCAGCGCATCACCAGCCCCCTCGACACGGACCAATATCCCCTACGACGTCACCATTCAGTCATCCCAGTTCGCGGCGTGTAAAGGTTCCCGTCCGGCGAGGTACAGAACACGATCGACCACCAGGGCCGAATGAGTTGACCCGCGCCGTGATCTGGGCCACCCCCCACACCGCAGCCATTGGCTTCGAGGGGCGAGCGCTACGACGCCCGTCGCGCCTGCCGGCGTCGCGTAGAACTGAACTCCGACTCGGGGGTCCACTGCGGGTACCGACGGAACATGGCGTCGACGTCGTCCGGGTCCAGCCTGAGGATGCGGCCGCATCGGTACACGGGCAGGACGCCCTCGGCGATTCGCCGGCGGATGGTCTTCACGCTGACCCCGATCCGGGCGGCGGCCGTGGGCAACGACTCGTAGGTCCGTATGGTCATGGCACTGTCCCTTCCTGGGCCCTGGCGGGGCCTCAAGGACACAAGACCGGTTCGACGTACTCCAGGCCGCAGCCCCCGGACCGGTCTCCCTGTGACTCCCCAGGTCGCTTCCTGGGCGAGCGGCGAGCAGTCATCCCTTGTGGGAGCGGGGTTGCGCGACCCACGAGGCCGGAACGAGATCAAGAGCAAGGTGAGGCCGTTCTTGTGCCGAGCGGTTGGCCCGGTGACCGTGACCCAACATTCGCCCGTGTTTTTGGCGCGGCATCAGGGCACGTCAGGCCTTGTGGGCAAGGAGTTAGGCCGTTTGCGCCAAGGAGTTGGCGACGTCCGTAGCCCAACTCGCGCAGAAGGCTTCGCGTTCGATCACCTGACGGCCACCGCCGCCCGTCAATCCAGCGTGGTCCGGGACTCGGCGGAGGGAGTGGTGGCCTGGATGAGCGCGCGCAGGTCGGCGTCGGCCTCAAACCCACTCTGGGCCTGGTCTCCACCACCGGCGTAGTGCCCGCGTGCCGCAGCTACGACACCGTCTCCGTATTCGGTGCCAACCTCACGATCGCCACTGCCGCCCTGCGCACGATCGCCCAGTGCGACCCCCACGATGCCCGCTCACGGACTTGGCCCGCTGACGCGCCCTTGGCCGCTCCCCGAAGCCCGCGCCTGGCCATCCCCGCGCCGCCCAACCTGACCAGCCTGGACCGAGAAACGGCCCGTGACTTTGCTACAGCCCGTGAGCGCCTCGCCTCTCTCGGACTGACCACCGTCGAGGTCGACATCGACCCCCTGTTCCAAGCCGCGCGGCTGCTCTACGACGGCGCCTTGGTCGCAGAGCGCGCCGAGGCATTCGGTGAGGTCGCCGCCCAACACCCCGGTGAGCTCGATCCCGTGGTCGAGAAGATCGTCGCTGCCGCCTGCAAGACCCAAGGGGCCCAGGTCATCCGCGACCAGCACCACCTGCTCGCCGCCAAACGCCACGTACGCACTCTGTTCCGTGACATCGACATCCTGCTCGTGCCAACGTCGCCGATCCACCCCACCACCGACGCCGTCGCCGACGACCCCATCGGGCTCAACAGCACGATCGGCACATTCACCAACTTCGTGAACCTGCTGGACCTGTGCGCCGTCGCCATTCCGGGCCTGCCCGAACAGACAACGACCACCACCGACGGCATCACGCTCATCGGTCCCGCCTTCCACGACCAAGTCTTGCTCGACGTGGGCGCCCGGATCCTGGGCGAGCAATCACCCCTGCTCCCGCCGGGCGGGACCGAGGTCGCAATCTTCGGCGCCCACATGAGCGGCCAGCCCCTCAACCACGAACTGGAACAGCTGGGCGCCCGCCACCTCGGCGAGATCACCACCAGCAACGACTACCGCATGATCGTGCTCGACATGACTCCCCCACGTCCAGCGATCGTCCCCGCCCCGGGCACCGGTGCCGTCTTGCGCGGAGAGCTTTGGCGCATTCCCACCGCAAACGTGGGCACCTTGGTCACCGACCTGTTCAAGCCGCCACTCGGCCTCGGACACATCACCACCGCGAATGGCTCATCCACCTTGGCCTGCGTCGGCATCGGCGCCACCGGCGAGGACATCACCGCCACCGGCAACTGGGCGCAATGGCTGCACGACCAGGAGGAACGATGACCACGATCAGGGCTATCCCATCACCCTTCGAGTTCGACCTGGATCGTGCCGCCTTGGTGTGCATCGACTTCCAGCGCGACTTCATGGAGGAAGGCGGTTTCGGTGCCTCCCTGGGCAACGACGTCACCCCCCTGCGTGCCTCGGTCGAACCCACCCGCGCACTCTTGGGAGCATGGCGGTCAACAGGCCGACCCGTGATCCACACCCGAGAAGGACACCGGCCCGACCTGTCAGACCTTTTCCCCTCGAAGCTCAACCGCGGCAAGCGCACGCTGCGAATCGGCGACCCCGGCCCCCGTGGACGCGTCCTCATCCGCGGGGAAGAAGGCCATGAAATCATCGACGAACTCGCCCCAATCCCAGGGGAGGTCGTGCTGGACAAGCCCGGCAAAGGGGCCTTCTACGCCACTGACCTCGAAACCATACTTCGAGCCCAAGGCATCGCCCAGCTGGTCATCTGTGGAGTCACGACAGAGGTATGCGTCCAGACCACCGCGCGCGAAGCCAACGACCGCGGATTCGAGTGCCTCGTTCTGTCCGACTGCACCGCCTCATACTTCCCCGAATTTCACGAACATGCCCTGGCCATGATCAGCGCGCAGGGCGGCATCGTCGGCTGGGTCACGAAATCACAATCATTGCTCCACGCGCTGATGACGCCCACGACGTAACCACAAACCTCACTCGAGGGGTTGGACGTGGCACTCGACGGCTGGACCTCGGAAGGGGTCATCGTCGAGGGCACCTCGCCTGATCCGTCATCCGGCGTCAAGCCGATCCGGTGAAGGGCGTCGAGTCCGTCGTCCCGCTCGGTGCCGGGCAGGTGCTGTCGCTGATCAGCACCACTGGCAAGCACCGATTCGCGACGACACGCGCCGACGCCACCCAGGGGGCTGCAGCACGTCCATGCTCTCGGTGACCAGGTGCAGGGCTGACAGCGCCCAACGACGACGGACTGGGTGGGGTTCCTGCCAACTACGGCAGTAACTCCACCCAGTCCGGGGTGCTGAGAACTCAGTGCTCGTCGTTCTTCACGGTGCCGTCGTTGTGCGCGTGCTCGTGGTGCACCACGCCGCGCGTGACGCCCTTGTAGCCCGTCTGGTCGACGTGGGTCTCGTCGCGCTTGGTGTTGCGGTAGCCGGTCTGGTCCAGCTCGACGTCAGTGCGCTCGGCCTCGTTGTAGCTGCCGTCGGGCGTGTGCTCGCTCATGGTCGTTCCCTTCATGGTTGTGTCGTCATGGTTGTGTCGTCATGGTTGTGCCGTCATGGTTGACGCTAGGGGGTGCGCCGCCCAGCGTCCAGAGGTTCTTGTCGCCCGCTGAACCAGCCTGCGAACTCAGCTCTGCAGCGCGAACAGGCCGGTGAAGCTCGCCTCGTCCAGCGCCTGCGCCAGAATCGTGAACCGCAGCGGCGCACTGGGGGCGTCGTCGGGCACGTCCAACTTCTCGGTCGGCATCGCGTAGACGGTGAAGACGTAGTGGTGCGCGGGTCCGGGTGGCGGGCACGGGCCGCCGTAGCCCACATAGCCGTAGTCGTTGACCCACTCCCGTACCGACGACGGCAGTTCGGCGCCCTCCTCCAGCGAGGTCACGTCCGCGGGGATGTCCACGGCGACCCAGTGCCACCAGCCCGAGCCGGTCGGGGCGTCCGGGTCGTAGCAGGTGATCGCGAAACTCTTCGTCCCCTCCGGCGCATCGCTCCACGCCAGGGCCGGACGGACGTTCTCACCGCCCGCTCCCTGCTCGGCGTACCGCAGGTCGATGTTCGTCCCGGCAGGGATCGAGGTGCTGGTCAGCTCCATGTTTCCTCCTCGGTGGTCGCTCACGACGAGCCTAGGACCAGACGAGCCGAACCAACAGCAGTTCGCGACGAACTACGAATCCACCCGGGCGAAACCGAGCACGTGCAACACCAGCTCGCCGGCCTCGTCACACGCGTCCAGGTCGATGGAGGCGTGCAGCTGCCAGTCGTGGTCGCCTTCGGGGTCGGCGATGATCTGCGCCACCCGCCAGGTCCGTCCGAACTCCTCGACGACGAACAGCTTCGGGCCGCGCGCGTCCCCGTCCAGACCGATCTCGTCGTGGTCGTCCCAGTAGGCACCCAGGGCCTTGTCCCAGGCATCCGCGGTCATCACGACCTGCGGATCGCGAGCATCCAGCTCAGCCAGCTCGTCGACCAGGTCGTCGGCCATCAGCTCCACGTGCCGGAACATCGCATTGCGCACCAGCACCCGGAAGGCCCGCGCGTTCCCGGTCACCGGACGCTGTGGCGCCGTCGGGTGCGTCAGCGCCTTCAACCGGGCCTCGGCATCGGCGTCCGGGTCGGTCAGCGCCTCCCACTCGTCCAACAACGAGCTGTCGGTCAGCCGGATCACCTCGCCCAGCCACTCGACCAGGTCTTCCAGTTCCTCGGTGACGAAGCGCTCGGGGACGCTGTGCCGCAGCGCCCGGTAGGCATCGCTGAGGTAGCGCAGCAGCAGCCCCTCGACCCGCTCGATCTTGTGGAAGGCGACGTACTCACCGAAGGTCATCGCCCGCTCGAACATTTCCCGGACGATCGACTTGGGGCTCAGCTGCGCCTCGGCCAGCCAAGGATGCGCGGCGGCGTAGACGGTCAGCGCGTGCTGCAGCAGCTCCTCGAGCGGCTTGGGCCAGGTGACCTCCTCCAGCGCCGCCATCCGCTCCTCGTACTCATAGCCGTCCGCCTTCATCTCCGCGACGGCCTCCCCACGCGCCCGGAACTGCTGCTGCAGCAGGATCGGCATCGGGTCCTCCAGCGTCGACTCGATGACGCTGACCAGGTCGAGCGGGTAGGTGTGCGAGTCCTCGTCCAGCAGCTCGAAGGCCGCCATCGCGAACGCCGACAACGGCTGGTTCAACGCGAAGTTCGACTGCAGGTCGACGTCCAGCTCGTAGCGGGTCGGCTTGCCCGGCTCATGGTGCGCGACGACGATCCCGGCCTCGATCAGGGAGCGTCCGATCTGCAGGGCCCGGCGCAGCAACTGCCTCTGGGCCTTGGGATCCGACACCGCCCCCTGCACCAGTGAGACCACCGACTCGGTGATCGGCTCGTCGCGCTCCAGCAGGTTCAACAGCATCGCGTGCGTGATCCGCATTCGCGCGTGCAGCGTCTCGGGGGTGGAGCCGATCAGCCGATGGAAGCCCTCCTCGGTCCAGCTGACGAAACCCTCCGGCGGCTTCTTGCGCACCACCTTGCGCTGCTTCTTCGGGTCGTCGCCGGCCTTGGCCAGCAGTCGCTCGTTCTCGATCACGTGCTCGGGTGCCTGCGCGACGACATAACCGGTGGTGTCGAAACCGGCCCGCCCCGCACGTCCGGCGATCTGGTGGAACTCCCGCGAACGCAGCGTCCGCACGCGTCGTCCGTCGAACTTCGTCAACGCGGTGAACAGCACCGTGCGGATGGGGACGTTGATGCCGACGCCCAAGGTGTCGGTGCCGCAGATCACCTTCAGCAGGCCACGCTGGGCAAGCGTCTCGACCAGCCTCCGGTAGCGGGGGAGCATCCCGGCGTGGTGCACGCCGATCCCTGCCCGGACGAGCTTCTCCAGCGTCTTGCCGAAGCCGCCGGCGAACCGGAAGTGGCCCATCGCGTCGACGATCTCGTGCTTCTCGGCGGTGTTCACCAGGGTCACCGACAGCAGCGACTGCGCGCGCTCCAGGGCAGCGGCCTGGGTCTGGTGGACGATGTACACCGGCGCCTGGTGGGTCTTGACGAGTTCCTCGACGGTCTCGTGGATGGGCGTCATCGCCCAGGTGTAGACCAGCGGGACCGGGCGGATGGCGTCCGCGATGACGGCGGTCTCGCGTCCGGTGCGGCGCGTCAGGTCGTCGCACAACTGGGTGACGTCGCCGAGAGTGGCCGACATGATGACGAACTGCGCCTGCGGCAGTTCCTGGACGCCGACCTGCCAGGCCCACCCGCGGTCGGGGTCGGCGATGAAGTGGAACTCGTCCATCACGACCTGGCCGACGTCGGCCGTGCGTCCCTCGCGCAACGCCAGGTTCGCCAGGATCTCCGCGGTGGCGCAGATGATCGGCGCGTCCTGGTTCACCGACGCGTCACCGGTGACCATGCCGACGTTCTCGGCGCCGAAGGCATCACACAGCGCGAAGAACTTCTCGCTGACCAGGGCCTTGATCGGCGCGGTGTACCAGGTGCGGTGCCCCTCGGCGACGGCAGCGAAGTGCGCCGCCAGCGCGATCAGCGACTTGCCCGAGCCGGTCGGGGTCATGACGATCGCATTGTTGCCGCTCAGGATCTCCAGGATCGCCTCCTTCTGGTGCGGGTACAGGCTGATCCCGCGGCTGGTGGTCCAGTCGGTGAAGGCGGCGTAGAGGGCGTCGGGGCCGCGGTCGCCCGCGGCGGGAAGGTGCTCGAGGAGGTTCATTGCGCTCCATGCTGTCATGGACCGGGAAAAGGTGGCGTCGGCGGGCTGACAACCATCCCCCGATAGCCTTCGGGACGTGCAGCAGACCAGCTTCGTGGTGGCCTTCCTCGGCGGCGTCGCGGCCCTCTTCAGCCCGTGCGCGGCCTTGTTGCTGCCCAGCTTCTTCGCCTTTGCCTTCACCCGTACCGGAACCCTGGTCGGGCGCTGCGTCCTGTTCTGGTTCGGCCTGCTCTGCACGATGGTTCCCCTGGGTGTGCTCGCCGGCTCACTGGGGCAGGCGCTCCCGATCAACCCCCAGCAACTCCTGCGCGTGGGCGCCGTGGTGTTGCTGGCACTGGGGCTGGTCACCGCCGCTGGCTTCTCCCTGCGCCTGCCCGGTGCCGGGACCCGCGCCAACCGTCTCGACCCGGCCACCCCACTGGCGATCTGGACCCTTGGCGCCAGCTATGGCCTGGCCACCGGCTGCACCGGGCCCATCCTCGGCTCGGTGCTCACCATGGCCGCGATGGGCGGATCACCCGTCCATGCCGCCCTCCTGATGGCCACCTTCGCGTTGGGGATGGTGGTGCCGTTGTTCCTGCTCGCGCTGGTCTGGGACCGTCTCGGGCTGTCCCGCCGCAGCTGGCTGCGCCCGCGTCCGGTCACCTTCGGGCCGATCGGCGGCATCGGGCCGCTCATTACCACCGTCACCCAGATCATCACCGGACTGGTCTTCGTCGCGCTGGGCGGCTTCCTGCTGATCACCGGCGGCACGGCGGGCGGGTTGCTCGACGCCGATCGCCAGTACCGGCTGGAGAACTGGATCCATGGGCTCGGCGGCACCGGCGCCGCCGTGGGCGTGCTGGTCGGCGTCGTGCTGCTGGCCGGCGGGCTGGCCTGGGTGTGGTTGGACGAACGCGATCGGGCAGGATTGCCGCATGGAGACTGAGACCCGCCTGCCCGCCGCACTGCTCGACACGAAGATCTGCGCGCTGGTGCCGCAGGCGGCCACCGGTTCGCTGGTCGGCGCGATCGAGGTGATGGTGCAGGAGGGCATCCGCGTGTTCAGCCTGCCCGCCGGACGCGCGGACGACCTCGCCCGGCTGGCGGCCATCTTCGGTCCCCGAGCCACCTTCATCGCGCACGACGTCGAACTCGACCAGCTGGACGAGGTGCTGGCCGGCCCCGCGCCAGTCGTGATGCCGCGCTGGGTGGACGCTGGGATCGTCGCCCGCATCCACGACGCCGGACGTGCGGTGGTCGGCCTGGCGCTGACCCCCACCGAGATCCGAGCGACGGCCTCGACGGGCGTGGACGCGGTGGTCGTCGCCCCGGCCGAGGTGATGGGGGCGTCCTACCCGGAGTTCCTGGCCGACCTGACCCCGGGCGTCGTGCTGGGCGCTCGCGGGGGTCTGGGTGCCTACTCCGCCCGTCGCTGGGTCGAGAACGGCGCCGCCTTCGTGATGTTGGACGCTGCGTTGGTCGGGGACGCCTTCACCGGCGGTCCGTTGGGCAGCCTGCGGGAGCGCTGCCAGACCTTCGTCACCGCCGTCGAGTAGTTCCCGAGGGGGCGAGCCCGGGAGCCCGGCCAACACTCGCCGAGGGGTCCCTGTGGCCAGCTACTACTTCCTGCCGCCGTGGCCCTCGATCACCTGGGTGAACACGGCAAGGGGTTGCGCTCCCGAGAGCGGGGTCGTGTTGATGATGAAGAACGGCGTCCCGGTGAGCCCGATCTCGCGGGCCTCCGCGGTGTCCTTGTTCACGGCTGCCGCGATCTCGGCCGAGGCGTAGTCCTTCTTGAACTGCACCATGTCGTTCACGCCTGCCTTCTCGGCAAAGGCGAGCAGGTTCTTCTCGGTGATGGTGGGGTGACCACTGGTCGGGGCCTCGTCATGCACCGCCGCGTAGAACTGCCAGAAGCGTTCCTGCTCCCCGGCCGCTCTCGCCGCCTTCGCGGTGTTCAGTGACTCGTCCCCGAACAGCACCAGGTCGCGGTGCTCGATGCGCAGCGAACCGGAGCGAACATAGGGCTTGAGTTCCTCCAAGGTCGTCCGGGACCACACCGAGCAGAAGGGGCAGCGGAAATCACTCCACGTCACCATGACGACCGGCGCGTCCACCTCCCCCATCGCGGTCGGGTCACCCGGTGTGCGGTGCGGCAGCTTCTTCATCAGCTCCACGGCCTGGGCGGACGGGGTGGAGGGCGCGGCCGACGCGACTGCCCCGGTAGCAGCCC
Source organism: Luteococcus sanguinis (assembly GCF_039527675.1). Taxonomy (NCBI): domain Bacteria; kingdom Bacillati; phylum Actinomycetota; class Actinomycetes; order Propionibacteriales; family Propionibacteriaceae; genus Luteococcus; species Luteococcus sanguinis. The sequence continues at coordinate 114,363 of NZ_BAAAKI010000025.1, read as the reverse complement.
CACTCGGCGTTGCCGTCGTGGTCTGGTTACGCAGCCGCTGAAGTTCCTGCCCCTGCGCGAACAACAGACCAGTGAGTCCGATCGACAAGGCGGTCAGCATCGCCACCAGCACCCACGGCAACCGGTTCGTCGGCTTGCTGGCGCGCATCTGCTCCGGCCGCATCCAGCCGTCCGAGGGGGCGTTCCCCGGCGCCGTCTGCGCTGACGGTTCGGACATGTGCGGGCCGGGTTCGGACTGCTCGGAAGACATGGCCCAACCCTAGTCGGGGCCGCCGATCAGGCGTCCCTCGACCTCTTCCTCGACGCCGGCCTCATCGCCCATCCCGCGCCCGAGCATCCCCACCGAGACGGCCAGCCCGATGCCCACCAGCCCCGCCATCGCCCACGCACCAGCGGGGACGGCAGCCACCCCGCCACCAGCCGGTGGTGTCGTCGGCGGGGTCACCGGAGCCGGGGGGGCGCTCGCGACCGTCGGGCGGTTCAGGTCAGGGTCGAGCGTGCCGATCGCCTCCGGGGAGGCCATCTCGGTGGCGCTCGGCTCGGCACGGGCAGACGGGCTCGCGCTCCCGGGCAGCACCGCATAGGTCACGGGGACGGGCTTGGCGCCATACCCGCTGAGACCATCCAGCACGACCTGGATCGTCGCCGTTCCCACGGTGCTGTCGGCAGGGATGGTGAAGCTTCCCGAGAACCGTCCCTGGGCGTCCGTCGCGAACGAGTCCGTCCACTCGCCGTCGGGGAAATGGCCCTGCACGAAGACGCCCGCCAGGGCCATTCCGGCCGTGTCGGTCACACGTCCCGACAGCACCAGGCTGCTGGACGCACGCCCGCGCGGGTTGTTGATCGCCGCGCTCAACCGGGCGGTCCGCAGCCGTCCGACGGTTACCTTCCCGTGGACGGTCGCCTCGGTCCAGCCGGTGACCGGTTCGGTGGAGACGACCACCTCGTGGCTGCGCACGGGAGTGCCCGCCGGCACCCGATGCGAAAAGTTGAACGAACCATTTCGGGCAGTGGTCTGGGACGTCTGCCACACACCGTCCAGGGTCAGTTGGATCGTTCGTCCAGCAAGCGGGCGCCCCGTGTCCGACACGAGTTTCCCAGTCACCGAGAGGGTGCTGCCCTGGCCCGCAAAGCTGGCATTGAGGCGCGGTTCTGCCAGTACCTGAAGGGAAGTGGGTGGGCTGGGGGCCGCTGCCGCGACGCCGCCATAGGGCGCCGCGATCGCAGCTGCCAGCACCATTGCAGCCAGTGCTGGGTGTTGTGTTCGCATGGTCCTCCCGTCGTGCCGGCGCGACCAAATCTAGGCATGCAAGCGGTGGCGAATTGGGGGGCTCGCCGTGCCACACTGGGAAGCGATGGTTGAAATGGACCATTGTCTGTTGTGCTCGACTCCCTCGGGGGGAGAAGGCACCCGCGCCTCTGTCAACGGGCGCGGGCCGTGTTCTTGGTAGTTGGAGGTTCGGGGATGACTCGGATGAGTCTGGCGGAGCGCCGCCACAAGTTGATCGAGGCCGCGCTGCGGGTGATCGGGGAGAGCGGCGTTCCCGCCGCGACGACACGGGCGATCGCGGCCGAGGCCGGGATGCCGCTGGCGAGCTTCCACTACGCCTTCGAGAGCCACCAGAATCTGATGGGCGAGGCCCTCTCCGCCCTGGTCACCGGCGAACTGGCCGACGACGTGGCCTGGCGGCCCGAGGGCGATTCCGTGGAGGGCCTGGTGGCCAGCATCCTCGGCCACCACCTGGACGACCTGGTGGCACGCACCGAGGTGCATCGCACCCTCTGCGAGCTGTGCGACTACGCGCTGCGTACCGAGGGCCTGCAGGAGGTGCCCGCCGAATGGCGCCAGCGTCGTCTGGAGCAGCTGACCGCGTCGCTGGAGGCCCACGAGAGGGCGTCCGGCATTCGGCTGCCGCGGCCGGTGGATGACTTCGCGCAATACCTGCTCGTCACCTGCGACGGTATGACCGGCACCTACCTCGCCACCCATGATGAGGGGCTGGTGCGTGGAGTCGCCGGGTCTTGCTCGACGATGGTCGGGAGCATCGCGGCCTGACTTCAGCTCGGCAACGACGCGCCACTCGAGAGGGTGGCGCGGCCGTGGGCCTGCTGTGACCAGCGGGTTTGGTGACACTCAGGAAATCCTTATAGTTGTCTCAGTATCCTTGGTGGTGCCGTTCGCGGTACGCCGAACTTTCCTGACCACGATCCCGAGGGGACCCTCTCTTGTCGACGCCCCGTCGCTCCCTGTCCGATGCCGACCTGACGCCCGAGGTGTCCACCAACCCTCGCCGTGGCGTTGCCGTCCCCGGCGACGCGTTCGAGGCGGTCGAGATCCCGGCGGCCTTCGCTGGCGACGAGGGCAGCTTCGCCACGGAGGCTCCCCGCGATCTGGTGCGCACCACCATCGCCCCGATCGCCGCCACGGCAGCCCTGGCGATCGTGCTGGGCGCCGGTGTGTTCGTCCCCTCGCGTGCGGCGGGCGATCTGGCGCACAGCCCCTCAGCGCCCACCAGCACCAGCGACACCCTTGACGTGCGGACGCGTGACAGCGTCTCGCGCTCCCTCGTGCGGCCGGCCGTGGCCTCGGCCACCGCCAGCGCCAGCGCCTCAGCCTCGGCCACTTCGAAGGCGACGAAGACCGCCACCCCCAAGGCGTCGGCCAAGCCCTCGGCGCCGAACACCACCGCGAAGGCCTCGGCCACCGCCAGTGCGTCCGCGACGAAGAAGGCCACCCCGGCAGCGACCGCGAGCGCCACCGCGACCGTGCCCGCGCTCGGCACCATCACCGGAACCCGCTACGCCACCTCCGTGGTGAACGTGCGAGCGCTGCCCAGCTCCAGCGCGCGCAAGCTGGACACCTTGCAGGTGGGCGAGAGCATCTCGGTCACCGACAACTTCATGAACGGATTCCGCCAGGTCAGCCTCGACGGCACGTCCGCCTGGGTGAGCCGCGACTACCTCGCGCGCGCCAAGCCGGTGGTCGCGACCGCCGACGACGCCGACGCCGACGCCTCGTCGTCCTCGTCATCCTCGTCAGGCTCGTCCAGCTCGAGCAGCAGCTCCAGCACGTCGAGCACCTCCACGAAGGCCGCGAGCACCTCGGGCAGCTGCACCGTCAGCACCTCGATCGTGAACCACCTGACCTCCTCGACGCGCAGCGTCTACCAAGCCGTGTGCGCGAACTTCCCCTATGTCACCAGCTACGGCGGCTACCGTGCGGGCGACTCTGGTGAGCACGGCCAGGGCCGCGCGCTCGACGTGATGATCTCCGGCTCGTCCGGCTGGGCGATCGCCAACTGGGCGCGCGCGAATGCGTCCGCCTATGGCATCACCGAAGTCATCTACAGCCAGCAGATCTGGACCACCCAGCGTGCGTCCGAGGGCTGGCGCTCCATGTCGGATCGCGGCAGCACCACCGCGAACCACTACGACCACGTGCACCTCACCGTCGGCTGATCCCGCCGGGGTGCTGCGCCGCCAATATCGGCATCCGTGCCGGATCCGGTCTCCCCACGGGACCGAATCCGTCCCTGGTGCCTTTTTTGGCGGAAGTGGGCTGACGCAGCTCAGCTGAGTTCGGCCACCAGGGCGAGCAGGTGGTGTGCGCAGGCGTCGAGCTGGCTCGGTTCGATCCACTCATCGGGCGTGTGGGCCTGGGCGATGTCGCCGGGGCCGCACACCACGGCCGGGATGCCGCCACGCGCGAACTGGCCGGCCTCGGTGCCGTAGGTCACCTTGTCGTCGCAGCGGGTGCCGCCGGTCGCTTCGGCGAGTTGCGCGGCCCATGCGTCGGCGGGTACGTCGAGGCTGGGTACGGCCGCGTCCACCACCAGCTGCACGTCGGCGGCCGGGTTCTCGGCCTGCATCAGCGCCCGCAGCCGGTCGACCTCGGCGCGGGTGCGCGCGAGCACGTCGTCGTCGTCCACCTCGGCGATGGAGCGGAACTCCAGCACCAGCTCTGCCTTCGCGGGGACGATGTTGACCGCCGTCCCGCCGGTGAACTGGTTGACGCCACCGGTGGACCACTTCAGGGGGTAGGCCTCGTCGAAGGGTCCCTCGGCCTTCCATGCGTCGGTCAGGTCGCGCCACCAGCAGGCCAGCTGAGCGGCGTACTCGACGGCATTGACGCCGTTGGCCGTCAGGGACGAATGCGCGCCGACCCCGGTGAAGGTGACCGTGTACAGGTTCACCGACTTGTGCGCGCGGATCACCCGCATGGAGGTGGGCTCGCCGACCAGCGCGGCGCGCGGTTCACGTCCCAGTTCGTGCAGCTTCGCGACGATGGCGTCCCCGCCCCGGCAGCCGACCTCCTCGTCGTAGCTGAAGGCCAGGTGGATGGGCTGGGAAAGCTGCGCGGCGGTGAGTTCGGGGAGCAGCGCCAGGATGGTGGCGAGGTAGCCCTTCATGTCTGCCACGCCGCGGCCATGGAGCTTGCCGTCGCGTTCGGTGACGGTCCATGGGTCGCTGGTCCACTGCTGGCCGTCGACGGGGACGACGTCCGTGTGCCCCGACAGCACCACGCCGCCGGTGGTGGTGCCGTCCGCAGCAGGGATGGTGGCCACCAGCCCCTGCTTGGTGCCATCTGGGTTGTCGAAGACGACCGGCTCCAGCCCATGGGTGCGCAGTTCGTCCGCGATCATCGCGATCAGCTTCCCGTTGGGGTTGCGGGAGGTGGTGTCGACCGCGACGAGCTTGCGCAGCCAGGGCAGGTAACGGGGTTCGGACATGTCGTCCTGTCTACCATCCGGTTCTGCCAATGATGCCGTCATGTCGGTGCCCTGATGGGCACACCCCTGTCCGCGGCGCACCGGCGGTGAATAGGGTGGAGCCATGCAGACACCGGTTGATGCCACCTCAACGTCCGCCTGGGCGGAACTGACCAAGCTCCACGACGCCTTCACTCCCGACCTGCGCGGCGCCTTCGCCGCCGACCCCGAGCGCGCGTCCCGCTACTCCTTCGATGCAGCAGACCTGCACGTCGACCTGTCCAAGAACTTCCTGGACGACGAGGTGCTCGCGGCCCTGCTCGAGCTGGCCGAACAGGTCAAGCTCCCCGAGATGCGCGAGGCCATGTTCACCGGCCAGCACATCAACGTCACCGAGGACCGCGCGGTGCTGCACACCGCCCTGCGCCTGCCGCGCGACGCCGAACTGGTCGTCGACGGCCAAGACGTCGTCGCCGACGTCCACGAGGTGCTCGACAAGATCTACGTCTGGGCCGAGAAGATCCGCAGCGGCGAGTGGAAGGGCGTCACCGGCAAGCCGATCACCACGGTCGTGAACATCGGCATCGGTGGCTCCGACCTGGGCCCGGTCATGGTCTACGAGGCGCTCAAGCCCTACAAGACCGGCCCGGACGCGCGCTTCATCTCCAACATCGACCCCAACGACTGCGCCGAGAAGGTCGCCGACCTCGACCCCGAGCAGACGCTGTTCATCGTGGCGTCTAAGACCTTCACCACGCTCGAAACCCTCACCAACGCCCGGATGGCGCGCGAGTGGCTGCTCGGCAAGCTGGCCGAGTCGGGTGCGATCGACGGCTCGGACGAGCAGGCCACCGACGCCGTCGCCAAGCACTTCGTCGCGGTCTCCACCGCGCTGGACAAGGTCGCCGCCTTCGGCATCGACCCGGAGAACGCCTTCGGCTTCTGGAACTGGGTCGGCGGACGCTACTCGGTCGGCTCGGCCGTGGGCACGTCGGTGATCGTCGCGCTCGGCAAGGAGAACTGGGAGAACTTCCTGGCCGGCATGCACGCGATGGACGTCCACTTCCGCGAGACCGAGCCGGGCAGGAATGTCCCGTTGCTGATGGGCCTGCTGAATGTCTGGTACACCAACTTCTTCGGGGCCGAGAGCCACGCGGTGCTGCCCTACGCGCAGTACCTGCACCGCTTCGCGGCGTACCTGCAGCAACTGACGATGGAGTCCAATGGCAAGCGCGTCCGCTGGGACGGCTCGGAGGTCACCACCGGCACCGGCGAGATCTTCTGGGGCGAGCCCGGCACCAACGGCCAGCACGCCTTCTACCAGCTGATCCACCAGGGCACGAAGCTGATCCCGGCCGACTTCATCGCCGTCGCCAACCCGGCCCACCCGGTCAAGGACGGGGAGACGGACGTCCACGAGCTCTTCCTCAGCAACTTCTTCGCCCAGACCGCGGCCCTGGCCTTCGGCAAGACGGCCGACGAGGTACGTGCCGAGGGGACGGCCGAGGCGATCGTCCCGGCCCGCACCTTCCCGGGCAACAGGCCGACGACCTCGATCATGGCGTCGTGGCTGACCCCGGCCGTGGTCGGTGAGCTGATCGCCCTGTACGAGCACATCACCTTCGTCGAGGGCATCGTGTGGGGCATCGACTCCTTCGACCAGTGGGGCGTCGAGCTCGGCAAGCAGCTCGCGCTGCAGATCGCCCCGGCGGTCCAAGGCGACCAGGACGCCAAGGCGAAGCAGGACTCGTCCACCCAGGGCCTGATCGACTACTACCTGGCGCACCGCGAGAACTGACCCATCACGAACGCAAACCGCGCCGC
>NZ_BAAAKI010000025.1:0-107798 GCF_039527675.1 Luteococcus sanguinis | reverse complement strand
ACAGGGTGGCGGCGCGGTTTGCGTTGCTGGTGCCTCGTTGCTGGTGCCTCGTTGCTGGTGCCTCAGTAGGCGCCGTTGCTGAACAGCACGGCCTTCACGGTCTGGGCCATGATTGACAGGTCCTGGGGCATCGACCAGTTGTCGACGTAGTACAGGTCCAGGCGAACCGTGTCGTCCCAGCTCAGGTTGGAACGGCCGGAGACCTGCCACAGGCCGGTCAGGCCCGGACGGACCTCGAGGCGCCGGTTGACGTGCGGGGCGTACTGGGCGACCTCGCGGGGCAGCGCCGGACGCGGACCGATCAGCGACATGTCACCTCGCAGCACATTCCACAGCTGGGGCAGTTCGTCGATCGAGAAGCGACGGATGAAGTTGCCGATCTTGGTGATGCGGGGGTCCTTCTCCATCTTGAACATGACGGAGTTCGGGCCCTGGTTCTGCAGGGTCTTCAAGATCTCCTCGGCGTTGGTCACCATGGAGCGGAACTTGAGCATCTGGAAGTGCTCGCCGTAGCGGCCGACGCGGGTCTGGCTGAACAGGATGGGGCCGCCGTCGTCGAGCTTGATCGCGATCGCGGTGGCCAGCAGGATCGGGCTGGTCAGCAACAGCACCAGCGCAGCGCCGACGACGTCGAAGGCGCGCTTCATCCAGCGTCCAGCCTTCTGGGTGCTGGGCGGCTCGACGGTCACCAGCGGCATGCCGGCCACGGGGCGCACCTGGATGCGCTGGGCGGCGATGTCGGTCAGGGCGGGCGCGACGATCATCTGCGCGCCGTGGGACTCCAGCGCCCACGCCATCCGGCGGAAGCCACGCGAGGACGGGAAGGCGCCCTCGCCGAAGATCACCGCGTCGACATCGCGGGACTCGACGATGTTGATGGTGTCCTCCGGGGTGCCGAGCACCGGGAGGCTGAGGTCGGAGGTGTCCGAACCGGCGGGCACGAGCGCGCCGACGAGGTAGTAGCCGAGCCAGTTCTCACGCTGGGTGACCGACTGCAGTTCCTTGACGTGCTGCGGGTTGCCGACGAGCACGACGCGGCGGGTGAGCCACATGTGCCGGCGCAGGATGTGGATCGCACGGCGCAGCAACGAGCGGGTCAGCACCAGCAGGGGGGTGCCGATCGCGAAGAGCAGGACGTAGAAGCCCCGGGCCAGGTCGAACTTGGTCAGGTAGCAGCAGATGCCGACGAAGGCGGCGGCCAGCAGCGAGCCGTTGAGCACGCGCGAGTACTCGTCGGTGCCGGCGCCCAGATTCTTGTCGCTGTAGGCGCCCGCGGCTGCCAGCGAGACCAGCCAGATGATGACACCGAGCGGCCACAGGTAGGTGGCGCTCATGCGCAGGGCGCCATCGGACTGGAATCCGGGCACCAGGCTGCGGAAGGTGAGCGCGACCAGGGTCGCCAGCGTGACGGTCAACGCGTCGGCGGCGATCAACAACCACGGCGCAATCGTGCGCGACCGGTGTGAAATCCGGCGCGGGATCATCAGCCTGCTCGGGCTGATCTGTTGTTTCAAGAGCATGTCTCCACCCCTGTTGGTGGGTGGTCAATCAGCCAGGCCACGGTTCGGCCCAGCGTCAATTCCCCCGAGTGACGTCTGCCTGCATGCTCGAGACTCGCTCGAACGCATCGGTCGCAGGGAGGATCCCATGCCCGAACTCGGATTGCCCCCCGACAACCAACTGGGTTTCACTGTAGCGAGAGTGGGGGCCATGGCTCCCTCCCTCGTTCTCAGCAGGCCGCCAGATCGAGGGGCCTGGACGACCGTCGAAGAGGCCCGAAACCGCGTCTGTCCAGCGGTTCTGACCGTGCGGGCCACCTGGTTTGTGATGTTTGGTTGCGAGACCGTGACAAGACATTCTTCAGGTTTCAACCTGTCAGTCCGAACCGAACAGGTCCCGGGTGTAGACCTTGTCGGGGACGTCGGCGAGCTCAGGAGCCTGCCGGTTGGCGATGATCACGTCGCAGCGCTGCTTGAAGTCGTCCAGGCTCTTGACGACCTCCGAGTGGTAGAACTCCGGCTCGTCCAGGGTGGGCTCGTAGACCAGCACCGGGATGCCCTTGGCCTTGATCCGCTTCATGATGCCCTGCACGGAGGACGACCGGAAGTTGTCGCTGCCCGTCTTCATGGTCAGTCGGTAGATCCCCACCACTCGCGGGGCCTTGGCGAGGATGTCGAAGGCGATGAAGTCCTTGCGCGTGGCGTTGGAGTCGACGATCGCCTTGATCAGGGTCTGCGGCACCTGGTCGTAGTTGGCCAGCAACTGCTTGGTGTCCTTCGGCAGGCAGTAGCCGCCGTAACCGAAGGAGGGGTTGTTGTAGTGGGACCCGATGCGCGGGTCAAGGCCCACGCCGTCCACGATCTGTCGGGTGTCCAGCCCATTGCGCAGGGCGTAGCTGTCGAGCTCGTTGAAGTACGCCACGCGCATCGCGAGGTAGGTGTTGGCGAACAGCTTGATCGCCTCGGCCTCAGTCGGGCCGGTCAGCAGCACCGGGGTGCCCTCGTCCAGGGAGCCCGCGCGGAGCAGCTCGGCGAAGGCCTCAGCCTTGGGTCCACTGCCGCCCACGACGATGCGAGAGGGGTGCAGGTTGTCGTAGAGGGCGCGGCCCTCGCGCAGGAACTCTGGGCTGAACAAGATCTCCAGGTCGGGGTACTTGTTCCGCATCGATGCGGTGTAACCCACCGGGATGGTGGACTTGATGACCACGGTCGCCTCGGGCGCGGTGCGGGCGACGGTGTCGATGACCTGGTCGACCGACGAGGTGTCGAAGAAGTTCTTCACGTCGTCGTAGTTCGTGGGCGTGGCGATGATCACGTAGTCGGAGCCTGCGTAGGCGTTCTGGGAGGTGGTCGCGGTGAGGGAGAGTTCACGTTCGGCCAGGTACTGCTCGAGCAGGTCATCGGCGATGGGTGCCTTGCCCTCGTTGACCAGCCGCACGCGACGAGCGTCGAGGTCGACGGCAGTCACGTCATGGTGCTGGGCGAGGATGACGGCATTGGCGAGCCCGACGTAGCCGAGCCCTGCGACGGCGATCTTCATGTTCGCGAGTGTAACCGCGTCGCAGGGTCGGCCTGTCGGATCAGAAGTCGGCGTCCTCCGGGGCGGCGCCCAGGCGGTTGCCGGAGTCGACGGAGTTCACCGCGTCCATCTGCTCGGACGACAGTTCGAAGCCGAAGACGTCGAAGTTGGACGCGATGCGCTCCGGGGTGACCGACTTGGGGATCACGACGTTGCCCAGCTGCAGGTGCCAGCGGATGATCACCTGCGCCGGGCTGACGCCCAGCTCGGACGCGATGCGCGCGATCTTCTCGTCCTCCAGGTCCTTCGACTGGCCCAGCGGGCTCCACGCCTCGGTGGTGATGTCGCGGGAGTCGAGCACCTTGCGCAGCTCGGCCTGGTTGAAGGTCGGGTGCAGCTCGACTTGGTCGACGCTGGGCGTGGCGCCGTTCAGGGCGTCCAGGTGGGCAGCGTGGAAGTTCGAGACGCCGATGGAGCGGGTCAGGCCCTCGGCCTTGAACTCCTGCATGGCGTCCCAGGCCTCGATGTAGGCGTCGCCATACTTCTTCGTGGCGGGCCAGTGGATCAAGTAGAGGTCCAGGTGGTCGAGGCCGAGCTTCTCGAGGCTGGTCTCGATCGCCTTGCGGGCGTCGTCCTTCTTGTGGGAGTCGTTCCACAGCTTGGTGGTGACGAACAGGTCGTCGCGGGCGATGCCCGACTCGGCGATCGCGCGTCCGACGCCCTCCTCGTTGTTGTAGGCGGCAGCGGTGTCGATGTGGTTGTAACCCACCTCGAGGGCCTTGGCGACGACGGGCTGCACCTCGGCAGGGGCCACCTGCCAGACGCCGAAGCCGAGCTGGGGGATCTTCACGCCGTCGTTGAGGGTGAGGAATGGAACAGTCATGGTGTTACCTCCGGTTGAGTACGGGTTCGACCCTAGTCGCGGGCTGGGGGAAACAGGGCTGGCGATGCCTTACGCCGACCGCTGAGCCTCGATCAGGTGGCGCAGGTATGCGAGCTGTCCGACGTGTTGGGCGACGTCGTCCAGGACGCTCACCAGCCGCACCGCACCGGTGACCGGCGGATCCCAGCCGGTGTCGACGACACGGTCCAGCGCACCCGGGTGGGCGTCGAAGGCGTCCAGCGCCGCAAGGGTGGCGCCGTGGACGTCGGCGTAGTAACCGAGCAGCAGGCTCGGGTCGGTGGCGCCGAAGGCATCCACCTGTTCGTCCGACATGCCATAGCCGTGCGCGTCGGCGGCGTAGGGAAGAGCGAAGCGATCCCGCCAGCCCTGCTCCCAGACGGTCGCGGCTGAGGGATCGATGAGCTTGCGGACGAGGTCGGCCACCTGCTCGTCCTCGACGCGGGCGAGGTGCCAGGCCAACCAGCCGGCGGGGTTCGCGCCCGGTGCCGGTCGCCAGGCAAGTTGGTCGGTGGTGAGGCCGGTGATGGTCGGGGGCAGGTTCTCGGCGGCGCGTCCGAAGGCGTCCGCGAACAGGTCGAGTGTCATGGTCTCCTCCTGGTTCAGTTCCATGCGTTCGGTTCCATACAACGCCCGATGGCAGCGGGCCACCAGCCCCTTCGCCATGCGCGAAGAGCCGACGGGTGCCCGTGAAAGAATGTGCCCCATGTCGTCCTTGCCCTCCCTGCTCACCGAACGCGTCCAGTCCGTCACCGGCGTCGACCCCGAGATGCGTCCGGCCACCAAGCCGCAGTTCGGCCACTTCCAGTCGAATGTCGCGCTGCGCCTGGCCAAGGCCGAGGGACGTCCGCCGCGCGAGGTCGCAGCGTCCATCGTCGAGAAGCTGCAACTGGACGACCTGTGCGAGCCGCTGGAGATCGCTGGCCCGGGCTTCATCAACTTCCGGATCAAGGCCTCCGTGCTGGCCCGGACCGCGCAGGAGCTGCTGGAAGACGAGCGCCTCGGCATCCCCCTCACCGAGCAGCCGCAGCGCGTCGTCATCGACTACTCCGCACCCAACGTCGCCAAGCAGATGCACGTCGGCCACCTGCGCACCACGATCATCGGTGACTGCTTCAACCGGGTGCTGACCGCGGAGGGTGACACCGTCATCCCGCAGAACCACATCGGCGACTGGGGCACCCAGTTCGGCATGCTGATCGAACAGATCCTGGAGGAGGGCATCGACGCGTCCTCGCTCACCCTCGCCGAGGCGGACGAGCTGTACAAGCGCGCCGCCGCCCACTTCAAGTCGGACGACGACTTCGCCACCCGCGCCAGGGCCCGGGTCTCGACCTTCCAGGGTGGGGACGAGGAGTCGCTGCGCATCTGGAAGCAGCTCGTCGACATCTCCAAGCCGGGCTTCAACGAGGCCTACGAACGGCTCAACGTCCTGTTGGCCGACGATGACCTTGCCGGCGAGAGCACCTACAACGACGACCTGCCCGTGCTGGTCAAGGAGCTCGAGGAGTCCGGCGTCGCGGTGGTCGACGACGGTGCCCTGTGCGTCTTCGTGGACGGCTTCGAAGCCCCGCTGATCGTTCGCAAGCGCGACGGGGGCTATGGCTACGCCACCACCGACCTGGCGGCGATCCGGCGCCGGGTGCGCGAGCTTGACGCCAACCGCATCATCTACGTCACCGACGCTCGTCAGGCCGGTCACTTCGCCCAGGTCTTCGCCGCCGCCCGCAAGGCTGGCTACCTGCCCGACTCGGTGCAGGCCCAGCACATCGGGTACGGCATGGTGCTCGGCGACGACAACAAGCCGCTGAAGTCGCGCGACGGGTCGGCCTTCAAGCTGTCGGACCTGCTCGACCTGGCCGAACAGAACGCCACACCCGAGATCGCGCTGGCCGCCATCAAGTACGCCGACCTGTCGTCCGGGCTGCAGAAGGACTACGTCTTCGACCCGGAGCGGATGACCCAGACCACCGGCGACACCGGCCCCTACCTGCAGTACGCCCACGCCCGGTGCGCGCAGATCCTGCGGACGGCCGACGCGCAGGGGCTGGCCGTTGGGCCGATCACGGTGCTGGACGAGCCGGCCGAGCAGCAACTGGCACTGCTGTTGTCGCGCTTCGGCGAGGTCGTTGACGAGGTGGCCGAGGCGCTGACCCCGCACAAGCTGTGCACCTACCTGTACGAGCTGGCGAGCGCGTACGCGTCCTTCTACGAGCAGTGCCCGGTGCTGAAGAGCGAGGGCGAGGTGCGGGCGTCCCGGCTGGGGCTGTGCGCGCTGACCCGCAAGGTGCTCGCCAAGGGCCTGGACCTGTTGGGCATCGAGGCACCCGAGCGTATGTGATGTGTCCCGCGTAAACTTACTTCGTTCTGGCTCAGCCATATACTCTCAATGTGAACTCCAATCCAATTGAGGCCGAGGCGCGCCCGCGAGCCACACGCCGCACCTTGGCTGCGGCCCTCACCGGGTTGGGGGTGGTCGCACTAATCGGGGACCGATCTGAGCGTGATTCCACTGGTTATGGGCGAGTGAGGGACGTCCCTCCACCTGCGGCGGCCGCAGGCTTTACCAATCGCGTCCTGTTCGATGATTTCGATGACCTTGCGACCATCGACATGAATTGCACTGGCAAAAATGGGTACATCTGGTACCCATCTGGTGTGCACCTTTGGAACATGTCTGATACCCCGCGGGAGGCGATCGAGGTGCGGGAGTCAGTGCTGACCATCTCCCCCTTGACAAGCAATTTCAACATGCAGCTGGCGACGATGGATCCGAATACTCGTGCGGGACAGACTTTCGGCCAGGGTTACTTCGAAGCGCGAATCAAGTTTCCTTCCGGACACGCGGGTGTCCAGGGTGGGGGAATGTCTTGGCCTGCCTTCTGGTCCGTAAGCCAGTCGCTGTTCGACAACACGGTGGGGGGCGAGGGGTACGCGGAACTGGACTTCTTCGAGTCTGGTAACCCGTCAGATGTGTTCGGAGGCACGGTCCATGTCTGGCGCACCCCAACGGTCGAGTCTCACTTTCGGAACCCCAACGTCAGCACAGCCACAGGCAGTGATTTTTCCCAGTGGCAGGTTGTAGGCTGCCTTTGGTCCGCCGAGAAGTTTTCATGGTATTTGAACGGCGTTGAACTGAGGTCTGTACGGCGGACGGTCGATGGTGTGTTACCCGAAATGGTGGAAGATTCGACCTCAAACAAACGTTCGGACGTTAGCTTCGGGATATTCGATCTTGAAGCGGAACGACGCGGGATGAACGTCATACTTGGGACTGGAGTGGGGCGACCTTTCAGCATCGATTGGGTGCAACTCTGGACCGCCTGAGCGAGACATGGGGAGCCAGCTGGGGTCCCCAACCCTGCAAGGGATGGACGGGCGTCCAAGTTGTCGGGCAGCATGGAGGCAACCACTCCCAGACGCGGGCGAGGGCTCTGGAGCCCCGCCTCGAGAAGGCAGTCCCGATGCCGTCGCGACGAACCCTCAGCAATGTGATCGCTGGTGTTCTCCTGACGCTGTGCATGCCCTTGGTCGGGATGCTGGCGATGCAGGCCGATCATGGGAGTGCCCACCCCACCCAGCAGCCATCCACCGTGGGTGACCGATAGGCTCGCCGCATGGCAAAGCTGGTGTTGACGGCAGTCGCGGACGACCGGGAAGGTCTGGTGGCCGCCCTCGCGAGCGCGGTGGCAGACCATGGCGGCAACTGGCTCGAGAGCGAGATGGCCCGGCTGGCCGGCAAGTTCGCCGGCATCGTGCTCGTCGAGGTGGACGATGCGAAGGTCGACGAGCTGGTGGACGCGATGGACGAACTCGGCGCGCTGGAGGTACGGGTCACCCGCGCCGATGCTCCCGCGGATGCTGACGGCGACCACCTGTCGCTGCACCTCGTCGGTCAGGACCGGCCGGGCATCGTCCGCGAGGTCGCCCGCACGTTGGCGGGTCTCGGGATCACCATCGACGAGCTGGCGACCGACACGGTTGCCGCGCCGATGGGCGACGGGACGCTGTTCGAGGCCGACGCCCGCATCAGGCTGCCCGAGGGCGTGGAGCCAGATGCGGTCCGTGAGGCGCTGGAGGCCATCGCCACCGAGCTGATGGTCGACCTCGACCTGGCCTGAGTCCTCCGTCCGTCGCCAGTTTCACCCGATCAGTCCCCGAAGGAACACATCAGCCCCAATCGACGGGGACTGATCCGGCACCCAGGGGACTGATCAGCGGAAACAGAGCGTGGACGGACTACTTGGACGCGTGCTCGGACGCGAGCCAGGCGGCGCCGATGATGCCAGCCTGGTTCTGCAGCTTGGCGGGGATGATCGGCGCACGGAGCTTCAGCTGCGGCAGGAACTTGTCCGCCTTCTTGGACACGCCACCGCCGACGACGAACAGGTCGGGCCACAGCAGCATTTCGAGGGTCTCGTAGTAGCGCTGCAGACGCGGCACCCACTCGTCGTAGCTGAGGCCCTCGCGCTCGCGGGCGGAGGCGGCGGCGCGCTTCTCAGCGTCCTTGCCGTCGACCTCGATGTGGCCCAGCTCGGTGTTCGGAAGCAGGACGCCGTCGTTGATGACCGCCGTGCCGATGCCCGTACCCAAGGTGGTCATGATGACGACACCCTCGGCGCCCTTGGCAGCACCGAACTGCACCTCGGCGACGCCGGCCGCGTCCGCGTCGTTGACGATGGTCACCGCGCGCCCGAGTTCGTCGGAGAAGAACTTCTCGGCCTCGAGCTTCTTCCACTTCTTGTCGAGGTTCGCCATGAAGGGGATCATCCCGTGCACCACCGGGGCCGGGACGGTGATGCCGACCGGGCCGTCGCCGAGCTGATCGGCGAAGTGGTCGACGATCTGGCCGACGACCTTCGCGACATTCTTGGGGGTCGACTCGGCGGGGGTCTCGATCCGCAGCCGCTCCGCCGCGAATTCACCCGTCCCCAGGTCAACGGGGGCGCCCTTGACGCCCGATCCACCGATGTCGATGCCCAGCACTGTGCTCATGGCGTCACAGTAGACCAGACACGCGAGGGCTCGTCCATTGCCTGAGGGGTAACGTGAGGGACGTGACGCAGAGCCCTGCCCCCGCCACTGTGACGCTGGTTCGACGGGAGCGCCCTCGACGGCATTGGGTGCGGTGGTTTGCGGGGATCACCCTGGTGCTTGCCCTGGTCGCTGGCGTTGGCCTGCACCAGTTCGCGCAGCGGGTCGTTTACCACGCTCACTACGATCCCGTGCCAACCGAACAGGTGGACGTGCTGTTCGTGCTCGGCCCCTTGGATACGTGGCGTGTGGACTACGCCAAGGAGCTCATGAGCCAAGGCGTCGCGAAGAACCTCGTCCTGTCAACGCCAAACCCTTCGTGGGATCAGCGTTACTGCGGCCAGGACGCTGGATGGCCGGTCTACTGTTTTCCGCCCAACCCCTCAACCACCCGAGGTGAGGCGCAGAACCTTCGAGATCTGGCAGCCAAACACGGTTGGACCACCTTCACGATCGTCACCGTCGACGTCCACGCTGCGCGCACACGATTCATCATGAAGCGCTGCCTGGGCCAGGACATTCCAGTGGTTGGCGTGCACTGGCCCATGGAGGCCAACTGGTTGCGCTACCAGGTGCTCTACCAGCTCGGTGGGTACGCCAAGGAGATGGCCCTCGGCCGCTGCTGAGGGACCCGGGCTGGCGTCAGTGCAAGACCTTGACCTGGTCGAAGGGCTCGGGAGCCGCGGAGGCGCCGTTCCATTCGGGAATGTCTGGCACATTCGAGGGCACCCACGACTTTGCGGCGTCGATGCGCGTCTCGATCGATGGTGTCCGGATGGGCTCCTGCGGAAGCGAACGCCGGATGCCGAAGCCCATGTTGTACAACTCCTCGAAGTAGCGCTTCGACTGCAGGCTCATCAGGGACATCACGGTCAGCGCCACGGCGAGGGTGCAGGACGCAGTCGCGATGCCATCCCACCCGAGGTGCCCGGTCAGGGTGAGGATGAAGCCGACGACGCCGAAGAACAGGCCCATCAGCAGCGGGACCCAGAAGGGACGCCACAGGTAGCCGTTGATCAGCTGCCGGTAGGTGGTCAGTCGCGAGGTGGTCGAGGTCAGCGCCGAGCGGGAGACGCGCTGTTCCAGGCCGGCCCAGGACAGCGTCGCGGGGATCTCGACGATTCGTGCGCGCAGTACCTGCGCCTTGTAGATGATCTCGACCATCACGTCGGGGCCCTCGGCCTTGAGCGTCAGCCCGCGGACGAAGGGCCCGTCATAGGCGCGCACCATGCCGGTGAGGGTCTTCACGTCGTGGTAGGCGGTGAAGTTGAGGAACTTGTTCGCCGCCTGGGACCGGACGGCGAGCGGCCGCGGCACGCGGACGGACGCGCCACCCTCCATGTAGGGGGAGGCGATGACGATGTGCGGGTGGGATTCGGCCCAGGTGTCGATCAGGCGCGCGATGTCATCGACCGAGTAGGACAGGTCACAGTCGACGGCGACCACGACATCGCCGGTGGATGCGGTGATGCCGGTACGCATGCCGGCGCCGAGGCCGGCATTGCGGCGGTGGGACAGGATCCGGACGGGGGTCGAGAGCGCCTCGGCGGCGCGGGTGGCCACGCCGAGGGTGTCGTCGTCCGACCCGTCGTTGACGACGATGATCTCCCAGTCGAACTGGTTCTTTGACTGAGCGAGTTTGTCGATCTCGCGCAGCGTGCGCGCAACCGTTGCCTCCTCGCGGAAGCAGGGGATCACGAAAGATCCCGTTGCCCGTGCGTCATCGCCAGCCGTTCCGCGAACCGTGGACATGTGTTACCCCCTCGAGCCGCTCCCCCGGGAGCAAGCGTCAACGGTTCACAGACTAGTCAAAGCAACCGCGCAGGGCACCGCCGACCCAAGTTTCCCATGGACTTCTCAGAAGGCCATCAGGAGCGGCGGACGGCGGTGAAGGTGACGAGGTCGTCCAGCGGGTACGGGATGGCGACGCGACCCAGGCGCCCGTCCAGCAAGGACTTTGCCCGGCTTCCATCCGGAAGGGACTGGCCCACCACGGTGGCGAGGCTCACGCTCTTGCCCGTCCGGCGCCAGCTGGTCAGTTCCAGCCCCCAGGGTTCGACCGCGGCCCGTATGGCCTGTTCGGTGAACAGCCAGAGCACGGAGGGAGGGCTGAGCTGCTGCCAACGCGATCCCGTCAGCCGCGCGGTGCGAGAGCGGGCGTCCCAGGTCTCGCAGACCAGCACCCCGCCCGGGCGCAGCAGCTCGGCCGACCGCTTCAACGCTGCCACCGGGTCGGGAAGGTGCTCAAGCGACTGAAAGAAGGCGACGGCATCGTGGGGGGCGTCCGGCACCTCCTCGAGAGTGTGGACGACATTCGCTCCGCGCTCCCGCGCGCGGTTGCCGGCCCATTCGGAGATCTCGACGCCGACGGCCTGCCATCCGGCCCGTTGAGCCTCGAGCAGGCCGAAACCGGTCGCCGAGCCGATTTCGACCAAAGAGCCCGGACGAGCACCGGGGCCGAGCGCGGCGGTGAGCCGGGCGATGCGCTCTGTTGCGGTCCGGCGGTGCAGCTCCTCGTCCGCCTCGTAGTTGGCGTAGCCGGCGCGGGACCCCCCGTCGACGAAATAGCCCTGGTCATAGAGGCTGCGCAGGTCGTCCGGCATCGGGTCGATCTGGCCTGCGCCGCAGGTGCGGCAGACCAGGTATTGGTAGTCGCGGCTGCTGGCAGGGCGCAGTTCATCGCGGCCCACGTGCAGGCACAAAGGACACAGTGTTGCCATCGTCGCCCCTCGAGAACGGTCAGTTGCTGGCGGCGCCCTGTCGCACGAGACGGAGGGCCGCGGCCAGAGTGATGATCGTACCCAGAACGACCAGCGGAGCGGTGCCTGTTCGTGGATTCTCGTGCAGCATCCCCAGCCCGACCAGGATGGGCCACACGGTGCTGGCCAGGTACATGGCGCCCAGCGCCGTGACGGCGGGGCGCCTTGCCAGCCCCTTGGTGAGGAAGACCTGGCCGACGACCAGCCCGGCGGGGACCAGCAGGGCGTGGACCCAGTCGGTCGTACTCCATTCCCAGAAGTGCCAGAACACCCGTCCCGGGCTGGAGGCCAGCAGTCGGGCGCCGATCGCGCTGGTTCCGAAGCCGAGACCGCCCAGAAGCCCAAACCACGCCGCTGGCCATCGGCCCCACAGGAAGCCGAGGCTGGCGGCCAGCGCTGCGAACAGCACCGGCACGGTCCAGGGGTGGACGAAGGTGGTCGGGCCCGGCTGCGTGGACATGCCCAGCATCGTGAGGCCGGCGATCATCCCGATGATGGCCAGCCCGTCCAGCCAGCGCAGCCGGTGCATGCCCAGCAACTGGCTGAGCAGCGCGGTCACCGCCAGCGCGGCGACCGACGCAGCCTGCACGAACAGCAGCGGCAGGTCGGTGCGAGCGGCGAAGGTGAGGAAGAAGCCGACGCCCTGCAGCATCGTCCCGTACCACCAGAACTTGGAGTGCAGCGCCCCGCCGTCGGCCTGGGAGCCCTTCGTCAGCAGGACACCGTCCACGCCGTAGGAGAGGACGGCCAGGCCGATCAGCACGTACGACAGCGTCACGCGGTGCGCTCCCGGGCGGGCCAGCGCCGGTCGATCTCGGCGACGATCTCGTCGCTGACAGCCTCGGTGCGGTACGGGAAGTCGCGGTGCGCGAGCTGTTCGCGCCAGCCGGCGGAGACGTACCAGGCCTGGGTCAGGGTCTCGACCGGGTCGTCGTCGCCGAGCAGGCGGCACCACCCGTCCAGCAGCTCCGGGCGTTCGGTGGAGTCGCGGACCACCAGCAGCGGACGACGAAAGAGACAGGCCTCCTCCTGCACGCCGCCGGAGTCGGAGATGATCAGGCCGGCGGTCTGCTCCAGCGCCATGAACTCCTTGGGCGGAAGCGGTTCGATGATCGTGATGTCGTCGAGGTGGTCACCGATGCCCCACGCGTCGATGTTCTTGCGCGTGTGCGGGTGCAGCGGCAGCAGCACGGTGGTGCGCTTCGCGACGGCAGCGAGGCCGTCGAGCAGCGCGGTGAGCTGCGCTTGGTCGTCGACGGTGCCGGCGCGGTGAATCGTCGAGAGCACGAACATGTCCCGCTCGACGCCGTACTTGGCCATCACCTCGGCCAGTTCGTCGTCGGTGGCCGCCAGCGAGACCATCGCGTCGGCCAGCGTGTTGCCGGTGAGCACGATGCGCTCGCTCGCGACACCCTCGTGCGCGAGTTGGTCGGCGTTGGCCTGCACCGGCGCGCAGCACAGCTCGGCGACCTGGTCGACGAGGATGCGATTGATCTCCTCGGGCATGCCCCGGTCGTGTGACCGCAGCCCGGCCTCGACGTGGACGACCGGAATGCCCAAGGTGTTGGCGGCGATCGCGCCGGCGAGGGTCGAATTGGTGTCGCCCTGGACGACGACGGCGCGGGCCGGGTGTTCGGTCAGGTAGCGGGTGAGCTCCTGCACGGCGAGCCCGATCTGCTCACCACGGCTGCGTCCGCCGATCTCGATGTGCTCGCTCACCTGCACCCCAGCGAGGTCGTCCAGCACCCGTCCCCACATGTTCGCGTCGTAGTGCTGGCCGGTGTGCACCACCCGGCCGCGCTTCCCGAGGGCACGCGCGATGCCGGCCAGCTTGATCGCCTCGGGGCGGGTGCCGAGGACGAGGACGACGTCGTTCGAGCTTGTCTGCGTGCTCATCCTTGCTCAGGCCTCGCGGCCGCGGGCCAGCAGGTCGATCGAGCGTTCCTTGACCGGGATGCCCTTGATGCTCTCGGCGTGCTTGGCGACGTTGACCAGGTTGAAGGCGTTGTTGAACTCGTCCAGCACGAAGTCGAGCATCTCCTGCTTCTTGCCCAGCGGCATGTTCATGCCGGGGAAGAACTCCAGGCCGGGGGCGTCCTTGCCGTCCAGCAGGTCGAGCGGGTGCAGCAGCAGCGAGGGCTGGGTGCCGGTGGCTTTGCAGAAGGCCAGCGCGGCCTTGATGTAGGCCTTTGCCACGGGCATCGAGTAGCCCGAGAGGTAGATGACGTAGGACGCGTGGATCGGCACCCGGACGAGCGGGAACACCGTCACGGGAACCTCGGTCAGCTGGACGGCGGGGCTCTGGACGCCAGCGGTGCCGTGTTCGCAGGGGGCCTTCCAGGTGAAGGGCTTGTTGGGCAGGGCGGCGTCCCACAGCGAGCCGAACAGGGCCTTGCGGTCGTTGCGCTCCTCCTTGGTGAGGCCCTTGTTGGTGCGCAGGTAGTACTGGCGGGCGAAGGGGCCGATCCAGGTGGCCAGCACCGAGCAGTCGTAGTCGTAGTCGAGCTCGACCAGGGCGCGCATCAGGTCCGGCGACATGGCGAAGCCGGGGGCGCGGAAACCGCGGGGCTTCGGCGCGCCGGCAGCTTGCAGGGCGTCCTCGGTGCGCTTGAGCTCGTCACGCAACTTCTCGGGGGAGTACAGGTGCAGCCAGGGCTCGTGCTCGTAGGAGTGGGAGGCGATCTCGCAGCCGTACTCGACGAGACGGCCGACGAAGTCGGGCCCGTCGGCGGCAGCGGCGTCGGCGCCGACCACGAAGACCGAGGGCTTCAGATCGTGCTTGGTGAAGCAGTCGACCATCCGCTCGCCCAGGATCGGCAGGTAGCTGGGGCGTTCGACCCAGTCCGCATCACCATGCGTGCGCTTGTAGCTCCAAAAATTGTCCGCGTCGAGCCCCACGCTCGCCATCGGCTTGTTCATTTTTCCCCCAGTTCCCCGTGACACGCTACGTCCACACCCTAGTAACGCGGGCTGGGTTGGGATAACCGGGGGGGGGGGGTGGTTGGACTAGGCGCTTCGATACCGAGCGGACAGGCAATCCTCAGCCGATGGGGCAAGAGACACCTCTAATAGCCAAGCTTCTGCTTCCGCACGGGTAGCCAAGCGATCGCGTCACGGACGCCGTCCACCTCAGTGAGTTCAGACCGCCAGCCCAGCAGCCTGGCTGCTCGGTCGCTGACGGTGTAGGTACCGGCGACATCTCCGGGGCGGGGCGGGCCCTCGACAACCTCGAGGGGCTTGCCTGTTGCAGCCTCGAAAGCAGCGACCAATTCACGGACGGTGACCCCTCGTCCGGTGCCGAGGTTGATGGCCACAGCAGGCTCGCGCCCAGTGACCTGGTCGAAGCGCTCCAGGGCGGCTACGTGCGCCTTGGCCAAGTCCCACACGTGGATGAAGTCGCGGATTCCCGACCCGTCCCGCGTGGGCCACTCCACCCCGGTGACCGTGAATGGCCGCTCCTCGAGCCATGCGTCGAGCAGCTTGCCCATCACGTGGGTGGGGTGTTCGATCTGCTGGCCGGTGCGCAGCCTGGGGTCCGTTCCGATGGGGTTGAAGTAGCGCAGGCTCAGCACTCGCAGCGCGCTCGCAGCCGCCACGTCGCCGAAGACCTGCTCCATCATTGCCTTGGTGCGCGCGTAAGGGCTCGCCGGAGCTATTGGGGAGTCTTCGGTCACGGTGAAGTTGTCGTCGGGTGCGTAGATTGAGGCAGACGAGCTGAAGAGCAACCGGTTGACGCCGTGGTCGGCCATCGCCGTGAGAAGGTCGAGGGTCTTGCCGACGTTGTTCTCGTAGTAGGCGAGCGGCTCGGCGACAGATTCGGGGACAACGATCTTCGCAGCGCAGTGCACAACGGCGTCCACATCCCCAGCGCTGAACACCTCATCCAAAGCGCGTCGGTCGGCGAAGTCGGCTTCGATGAGCGTCCGCCCATCGGTGAACTCGCGACGCCCCGTCGACAGATCATCCATTACCACCACGTCGTGGCCAGCATCGAGGCAGGCGGACGTGACTGTACTCCCGATATAGCCAGCACCGCCGACGACCAAGACCTTCATGTGCTTCCCCCTGATTTGTTTTGATCGGCTCTCGCCGGAGCCAGTTTCTCAGAAAGTCAGACGACCAGTGTGTCCAGGGCCGCGTCGACCAGCTCAAGCGAGGCCTCGACGTTCAGAGTTCCCGTGGTGTTCTGGGCGGTACCCACCACGTGCACGCCGGGGACGCTGGTCACGAACGGGAGGGGTTTGCCAGCCCCGGGGACGGGAAGTGGGACGACGTGCCGGGCGCGGTTGATGCTGCTGGCCAGCACTTCCGGAGTGAAGTCGGGGAAGGCCTTGCCCAAAGCGTCCAACATTCGCGCGCGCACCTCGTCGTCGGAGAGCTCGAACCACTCGTCGTCCGGAGCGCAGTAGTGCGGCAGGTAGACGAGGCTCGCGCCGCCGGTCTGCTCGGCGGGCAGCAGGGCGTGCATGCCGATCACGCCGGTGAGGCCCAGATCGTCCACCAAGTAGGTGATGTAGCTGTCGTTCGGAGGGGTGGCCAGGAGGAAACTCCCGCACACGACTCCCAACAGCGGACGGCTCAGCTGTTGCCGCTCTGCGTCGGTGAGGGCGCCTACCAGCCTTTCGACGATGGGCGCCGGCGTCGTGACGAAGACGCGGTCGCCTTCGATCGATTGTCCGTCGTCGAGGGTGACACGCACCCCGCCCGAAGGCAGCGACTCAACGGACTGAGCGGCCACGCCAGTGCGAATCTCACCGCCTGCTGCCTGAACCCGGCTCAGCATCTCCTCGAAGACCGGGGCGTACCCGCCCGGCAGCACGCCGAAGCGATTGCCCTTCTGGTCGAGCATGGCCTTGACGAGGCGACGGAAGGTGGACACGACGAAGGTGGCCGAGACACGCTCAGCCTGGGTGCCGAGCTTGGCGCGCAAGATGGGTGTCCAAAAGGCCTCCATGGCACTGGCCCCGGCCGTGGTGCGCAGCCACTTCACCGACGTGGTGCGGTTGGCGAGCTTCATGGGCAGGGCCAATGAGGCCGCGACCGAGGCGCCGATGCGGGCCCGGTCGGTCAACTTGAGCATCGGCAGTGTCGCCATCTGCACGATGCTGGTCGCAGGGTAGCGCTTTCCGTCGGCGACGATCTCGGCGGGCGCGGAGGTCCAGCGGATGGTGTCCTTGAGCCCGAGCTCGTTGAGCAGCGCGAGCACCCTTTCGTCGCTCTCCAGGATCACGTGGTAGAAGCGGTCGACCTCGAAGCTCTGGCCGTTGATCGTGAACTGCTCGGTCGCCGTCAGGCCACCCGCAGTGGGCGCCCGGTCGACGAGCGTGACGTGGTGGCCAGCCTGGCTCCCGCGCAGGGCGATGGCGGCACCGGTGGCGCCGCCGCCGATGATGATCCAGGTTTCGCGCGCGGTGGAAATCTCGGGGGAAATGGTCTGGCCTCGCATGGAATGAGACTAACCCGTGGGTCTGCTGTGGGTCGCTGGGCAAGTACGCCTCCCCCCTCGCCGGACCCCTAGGGTGGTTCCGAGTCGCGGGGGGAGACATGATGCGAGGAGTTTGGGGGAGGCGAGCCGGGGTCGTGGTGCTGGCGGTGCTGGGGGCACTGCTGACGGCGCGCTACGCCTGGGCGACCTGGTTGGCCAGGGCGCCATGGGGAGCGCGCTATCCCTACGAGAACCCGGTGATGACCGACTTCCGTGACACGGTCATGCTGCCTTGGCGGATGATCGATGCCGGACGCAACCCCTACGACCTGGTCGCCCATGAGGCAATGTTTCCGGACTCCCAGGAATTCAACCCCTACGGCCCTTGGTGGTTGACGGCGATGCATCCGATCGGGCGGATGGGTTGGGACAACGCCACGCTCGCCTACTCGATCCTCTTGGCGATGGCGACCAGCCTGGGCGCCTTCGCAGCGGGCTGGTGGATGTCACGCCGGGCAGGCCAGTGGGGCGGGCTCGACCTGCCGCCCGCAGCAATGGGCTTCGCGATGGTGGTGCTTGTGTGGGTTTGGCGTCCGACGTCGGTCGGCATGGGGCTGGGAAATGTCGGCTCCTTCGCCGCTCTGTGCGCACTGCTGGCCCTGTTGGCGCCAGGGACGTGGTGGAGCGCGCTGTTCCTCGCGCTCGCTTGGGTGAAGCCCCAGTACGGAATCCCGCTGGTTGTCGCGCTGGTGGTGCTGCGTCGGTGGCGCTCTGCGTTCGCCGGTACGGCCGTGGCCGGCCTCGCGAGCCTGCCCATGGTGGTGAAACTCTCCGGGTTGGCCGGCGGCTTCGGCGCCCTCGTCCGCTCGGTGCTCGACCAGACCGCTCAAGTGGGTGCGCGCAGCGGTGGAGAGCCCTTGGAGGGCCGGGTCGACTTCGGCCTGTGGTTCGCACTCCTCGGCGCCAGCGAGACGATCGCTCTGCTCATCGGCGTCGTCCTGGTCGCAGCGGCTTCCGCTCTGGCGCTGCGTGTCCAACGCGCTGGACGTCCGGGGGCAGCTCTGTTGTTGGTGACCGTTGCGGTGCTGGTCGGGTTCCCCCATCTGCACTACGACCTCACGATGCTGCTCCCGGCTGTCGTCTGGGCCGGGGTCGAACTTGTGCAGCGCGCCGACCGTCGCTGGGGTGGCATGGTCGGGCTGCTCGGCCTGGCGATCGTCCTGCTGATCTTCATCGGCATCTTCCCTGGAGCGCTGGTCATGGACGGGGCGCACTTCTCACGTCTGCAGGCTGTTCTGCTGGGGGCATCTGCTCTTCTCATCGCTGTGTGGGCGCTGGCAATCCCTTCTGGGCAAGTTGCTCTGGACCGTGAGGATGGCAAGCTTGCCTCCGGAATGAGCACGTACCGATCCAGACGCTGAGGCAGTGATGACCCTGAAGATCTCCGCCGTTGTTCCGTCCGTAAAGCGACACGATGCTCTGGTCCGCGTCGTGGACGCGCTGCTGTCCCAGACCCAGCCTCTCTCTCAACTAGTGGTCAGCGTTCCGGACGAGGCGGTGGCAATCCCCGCTCAGCTCCGCGGTCGCCAGGGCGTGGCGGTCGTCACGAGTGGGAAGGGCGCGTCCCGTCAGCGAAACACAGGCGTCGCGGCACTGGACGCCGACACCGACGTCGTGATTTTTCTCGACGATGACTCGGTTCCCCGAGATGACTACGTCGCTCAGGTGGAGGCTGTCTTCAGCGAATCCCAAGACGTCATCGCGATGACCGGTCGAATGGCCCGTGACGGCGCAGCGGAGAAGATCGAGTTGACCCCGGCTGAGATCACCTCGGCACTTGAGGCCTCCCATGACCTGGACGGCGTCGAGCAGCAAGAAACGTGGAACCAGCTGTACGGCTGCAACATGGCGATCCGATATGCCGACGTCGTGGCCACGCCGTTCGACGAGGAACTGCCCCTCTACTCGTGGCTTGAGGATCTGGACGTCGCAAGGCGCTTGGCGAAGCGTGGACGCTTGGTTCGTGACCCCCGCTGCGTCGTGGCACACCAAGGCAACGCTTCTGGTGGCCGCACCCAGCACATTCGCTTCGGTTACAGCTCAGTGGCCAACCCGATCTACCTGCTCAAC
The DNA here is from genome assembly GCF_039527675.1 of Luteococcus sanguinis. Taxonomy (NCBI): domain Bacteria; kingdom Bacillati; phylum Actinomycetota; class Actinomycetes; order Propionibacteriales; family Propionibacteriaceae; genus Luteococcus; species Luteococcus sanguinis. The sequence continues at coordinate 88,531 of NZ_BAAAKI010000025.1, read as the reverse complement.
AAGGGGAGTCTCCGTTGGGCAGACCTCGCCCCGCTGATTGTGATTCCGGTGCTCGGAAACCTCCGGGGGCTGCTAAGCAAGGAGTCCGATGAGCGTCGAGAGCGGTTGCGAGGCCAATTCATGGCCCTCACCGACCTCCCGCGACGGCGCATGACGCCCGCGCGCATCACCGAGATCTGATCGGGCGATTTTGTGTGCTTGGCCGAGAGCACGGGGTCTGAACCGCTGAGTCAGACCCCGTGCTGTACTCCACCGTCAGCGCGGACCCGCGAGGAAGGGGTTCCCAGGCGTTGCCTTCTGAGTGCCGGCCGATCCCGACCTCAGGCTGTAGTTCCCTGCGGCTCGGTTGCTGAATCCGGGGTCCGCCACAATGGACGAGTGGTCGTATCCCTGTCCACGCCACTCATCCAGAGGACTGTCATTGGCCGTGAGCGGCCAGGCACCAAGCTGTCCGACGGTGAGTGGCGCCGAACCCGTCTTGATAAGCATGCCGACGTGCCCGGAGAAGTCGTTGCGCTGGTCGACAAGATCCAGCCGTGACGTCCCGGTCACGAAGCGCTGCTGCCCCTGCGCAGTGGCGTACGTGAAGTTCACCGGCCCGAAGCACTTGCTGTTTGACCCACGTGAGTACACCGCGGGCATCCATTCAAACGTGTCGCTGACCACCGAGGCGACGGAAGTGGTGCTGACGATCGGGGGCTGATGCCACGCTGCCCCGCCCTTCATGGCCAGAAGGGCGACAACGTACTCATGGTTTGCCTCGAGCACGACTGGCTCGTCAAGAGAGGCGAAGACACAGGCGTTGCCGCCCACCCCCACCGCAGGAACGTGAGTCGAGGCGACCACTAGGCCGGTCGCAAGGTCGACGATCTCGACCGAAACCGAGGAGATGCCATTCTGCGGGTCCAGCGAGCCGTCGTAGTTCCAGAGAACGTTGTTGTCGCTGGTGATGGCACGGTTGATGGTCTCGATCAGTGCGGAACCGTTCGACGCCACGACATTGTTGGAGATCGCCGCAGCGTATGAAGACACACCACCGAGCCAATACCGGCTCTCGCCACCGCCGACTCGGATCTGGGTGCGTGCGTTGTCCGCCACGATGTTGTCCTTGATGACAAGGCCAGCGGCGTCGTTCGGGGCCCAGATACCCTCGGCCGCATGATGCACGGTGTTTCCTGTGACCTCGATCAGAGATGAGGCCTGGTCGAGATAGATGCCAGTGGAGGGCATCACGTAGCCGTTCACATGATGCACGTGGTTGTCCGTCACGTACGTGTTGTCCTGGCGGCCGACCGTGTAGATACCACCCAGATCGGAGAGAAGACCCAAGCCAAGGTGGTGAACGTGGTTGGACTTCACCAGATTGTCGCGGACGCCCCGCGACTGGTAATCCCAGGACCAACCTAGGGAGATCCCGCTGTAGAACCCGTGGTGTACCTCGTTGTATTGCACGGTCGCGTGGTGAACACCCTGGACGAGAATCCCCGTCGCGAGATGGAAGACGCGTCCGAAGTTGCGCACCGTGCAATCCTGCACCGTGATCCATCCCGTGCTGTACGTATCGTGCCCGGGACCGATGAGGTCGGAGGACACCTTGAGACCACCTCCACCGAGGTCGAAGAAGTTGCACCCAGTAACGGTGACCCGGCGACTGTTGGACAGGATCTCAAGCCCAGTTCCACCCATCGCGCTGAAGTCGCACCTCGTGAAAGACACGTCGCGAACGTTTGTCATGCTGATGGCCGCATCCACGCAGGCCCCGCCCTGCTGCAGCATCCAGATGGTGCCGTCCGCGCGGCGCTTGAACGGAGCATAGTCGCGGTCCACATGTGCGAAGTGCAGCCCGTCGAAACTGTGCCCGCCGGCTGGCCTCTCCAAGGTCCCTTCGATGCGCATGAGGCGCGTCAGGTGGGGGGCGAGGACTTGGGTGTTGCCAAGCGTTTCACCGTCCAGAGGCAGATACGTAAGAGTGCCCGCGCTCCGGTCGAGGTACCACTGGCCGGGCTGGCTCAACGCTTCACCGACGTTGTCGAGATAGAAATGGCGATCCTGCCACGCCTCGTCACCCGGGGTGGGACGGATATGCACCTGCGCCCAACCGTCAGCGATGTGCCTGATGGGCATCCGCTCGTCGAAGGAGGCTGTGGGGGTGACCAAGTCGATGTCGGACTGGTTGCGCCAGTTGCTCTGCAGGGCACCCGATGAGTAGCTGAAGGCGGTCGAGTCCTTGGCGGCTGGTGTCCCGGGGAGGAACTTGGGCAAGGCCCGGGGCAAGTCCACCAAGGTCTGGTGGCTGCTGACCACTTCGTGCATGACAGCGGGGAAGACCGGGCGCGGGCGCCACCCGTCGTTGACGTACAGGGAACGGAAGATGCCGTCCTTGCCCTGTCCGGTGGGAGCAGCCGTCACCCAAGCGGTCCTGCCTGCAACAACCGTCTCGCGCCAGTTTCGAACGACGTGCGCGCCGCTCACTACCGGCGTCTCTCCGGGGTAAGCACGCCAGGCGATTGTGCCGCCGCTCGGCAACACCGGCAGCTCCAGAGGGGTGGAGAGCTCGTAGCGCCCGCCGCGAAGCCAGATGGTGACATTCCCCGAACCCTGGGAGAGGCGTTGTGTCGCCATCGCCAGGGCACCGTCAAGCGTTCGCAGTGGTGCATCGACGCCTCCGGAATTGTCGTCCCGGCCGAGCAAGGGGTGAATGTAGAGGTCTTGGGGCGAAGGGGTCCCCTCCGCATGGGCCACGACTCTTGGGCCAGCAACGACAGCAGCTCCCGCGATTGTTGCCCCCAAAAGGGTGCGGCGAGACAGGGTTAAGGGCGTGTTGGACATGAACGTTCCTTGCGTGGGGTGGCGATCCCGGGGGTGGAATCCTCATGATCTTCTCATGATTCTCAGGAAGTGCGAACTGCGCCCACTGCAATCGAATGTCCTGGCCGCCTGGTAGGCAACGCTCCTAGTCAGGCCAAGGTGCCCAGGGCACTCGGTCGGGCGCGTTGACCTCTCAGTATCGAGAGTCCTGCGATCACCCCGATGGGGAAGTACAGGAAGCGGTCGACCAAGCTGTTCTCCACCAAGCCGAGGACGATCCAGATGCCAACGCTGATGACGCAGTACAGGCCCAGGACCGAGAGCTCGGAGGAACGGATCCCCTCCCAGACCACAGAGGCCAGGAGGAGCAAGATCCCTGTGAGGAGGACCACCCCACCCGCCGAAAGCATCTGCAAGTAGATGTTGTGCGCGTAGGTGATCTGGTTGAGGCCGACTCCGAAGATGGGGCGCTGCGAGAAGTCCGCCAAACCCTGCAATGCCACCGCCGTGCGTTCGGCGTTTGAGTCCGCCCCGCCCTCGTTGTTCCCGAAACGAAGTAGCGTTCCCTGAATGGTTTCCAGCCCCCCAATCGCCTGCATTGCCAGGGGTGCAGCCACCAACGCGACGAGGCCCAAGATCGCAAGGGGACGCCTGGCGTGGGGGAGGACCAGTGCCATGCCCACCATCACAACGACCAAGAGGGCTTGGGCGCCGCGGCTGCCCGAAAGGACGATTCCTACGACCAAGAGGGTTTGAAGCAGGACGCCTCGCTTGGCATGTCGTCGCGCGATCCATGTCGCGATCGGGAAGGCGAGCAAGGCCGAAACACCTAGGCTGTTCGCATGTGACCCGAGGCCTGCCTGGCGACCTGAATAGTCCACGTCAATGAGGCCGGCGGAGATGGCCGTGACGCCCGCGCTGTCGAGCAATGCAACAGTGCAGGAAACGCCAACCCCCCAGGCCCACGCAGAGATGATCTGGGCAAGCCGTCTCGGCTTGTCGGGCGCGAGGGCGGCCATGCAAGTAGGCAGGACGAAAAGTGCCACCAACCACTGCAAGCCAGAGATCAGCGAGGTGGGGCCGTGCTCACCGTGCAGCCCGAGGAGGTCGACTCGATGCGTGACATACGACTTCGACACTGGCCACCAGGTCAGCGCAGCGACGTCGATCACGACGGCGGATACCCCGAACCAGATCCACGGCGGGACGCGACCGTGCCACATGAACCCCCGGCCCCAAGAGGAAGCCAAGAGGATTCCGAAGCAGGCAGCGATGCTGAAATCAACCATTTGGAACCCACCGACGTAGACCCCGCTCCAACTCGAAGCCAACGCACCGAAAATCAGGACGCCTGCGGCAAGGTCTTCGAAGGTGCAATTGGGTCGCCTGGCATACCCGGGCGTAGGACTAGCTCGTCTCATGAGCCTTCCCCACGTGCGCGCCCGTGGTCCCCTGCGCTCGTGCCACCCGAGCGCCGCGTACTAGAGCCGCTGCGATGCCCACCAAGAGCCCGAGCGCCAGTCCAACAACAGTGTCAAGAAGCATGTTGGGGCTGCTGGGCTTAGTGGGCGCGGTTGCTGTGGTCAAGATCACCGACTTGACGACCGTTGCCTTGGTCGCGACCCCCTTTGCATCCTTGGCGCTCGGAGAAAGGGTAGCGGTGGCAGTCTGCAGCTCTTCGCTGATTGCGTTGGCCAGATCAGCTGCCTGCTGAGGAGAGGAGTCTTCGACATCTACCTCGATGATGGAGGTGCCAGTCGGGATGGAGATGCTGGTCTGCTTGGACAGCGCCAGTACGTCCTTGCCAAACCTCTTGGCCACGGGTGAGAGGACGAGGTCGGAATTCGCTGCGGCAGCGTATGACTTCAGCTGGCCCTCGGTGAAGCTGGTGCTTTGAGTGATGTCGTTGTTGTCCACGGTGTAGAAAGTCTGCGTGCTTGCCATATAGGTCTTGGGTGTGAACTGAGCAACAGCTTGGCCAGCGCCCGCCCCCAGTAACGCGCAGAGCAACACCAGCCCCAGATGGCGCTTGAGTGTACCGAAGAAGTCTCGAAACTCCACGATTCTCCCTAATCTGTCTCGGATCCAAGGGGTCCAGTTGGTTCATTCTGATCAGTGATGGTGGTGATCGGCTGCCGGGGGGCGGCGAGAGGGCCGGTTCGGTCCAGAGCTCCGGACTTATGAGGGACTTGCGCCGAGGCCGCGAGGCTCGAGTTCTCTTCGAGCGATGATGCCAAGGCTTTTACGGTGACGAGCCCCTGCCACGCCTCACTCAGCACGCGTAGGAACAATCCAGAAAGCACCGCAACAACGGCACCCAGGGCGTCGAACCGCTGGACCCCGGGAACTATCAGCGCCAAAGAGATCAACCCAGTGACGATGGTCGTGGCTGCTACGAACTGGAGACGATTAAACGTGGACAGGACCGCATGAGAAAGCATCAGTTCGTACAGCCCCATGCCTACGAAGATCCCCATGCAGAGGTTCAATTGCCAAGTTGTGTGCAGCTCCCCGGCGCCCAGGATCTTGGTCAACAGGGGTGCCGCCAAGAACGTGAATCCGGAGAGGAACAGTCCAAGCAAGGCACCGAACTGGATCGTCCTGCGCGCTCGCGCCAATCTGTCGCCTCGCGGTACCCATCCCTGTAGGACAGTGACAAACGGCACCAGGGCTACGGCGATCTGACGCTGCAACTTGTCCACGAACGCGTAAAGCGGCTGGGCCGCGGGCTTTGAGTGCGCAACAAGCAGAACGGGTAAGGCCCCCATGGCTGTACTGCTAACACTGGCGACGACGCCGTCCTTCTGCTCTGCGAGTACCCGAGGAACCGATTTGAGCTGGCGCTTCTCGGCACCTCTGCGTGCCGCGCTGGAGACCACCCAGATTGCGCTGAGTGCAACGGCGGTCACCATACCGAGCAGTTGGCCAACGGCTCCGTCCATGGCGTTACCGCCCATCCACATCGCGACCGTGCCAGCGAATGTCCCGCCTACCCGGGGGAGGGTCTCGGTGGTCAGCAACGCCCAGGGCTGGACCATCCCGACGAAATACCAGTTGGCGGACAGACCGATGGTTGTGGCCGAAAGCCCTCCGACGATTGCTAGAAGGCGAAAACCCGGTGGAGCTGAGAACCATGTGAAGAGGATGACTCCGGCCGACACCGGGATCATCAAAGCGAGACGGGCCAAAACCGATTCCAGGAATTGGGCGCGCGCTTGACTTGGGTCCGCGCCGGCAAGCTGGGCCGGCCCGGACATGTTCCACCCGTAACCAACCAAGACGGCTCCGATACTCCCCACCGCTTGGCCTAGGGCCATGGCGCCCCAAGCGACTGCGCCTGAAGCCCTTACCATGGCGGGGATCATCATCAGGGAGGCCACCGCAAGCAACGCCATAGAGGCACCGAAGCCGATGACCCTCTGCAAGTTGGCCAACCTGTGCACAGAGCTACCGTCCCCCCCAGAGAAATGGGCTGGAGCAACGCATCCAGTCGTGCCGTGAGTCTAGACGCCCTGCCCGTGTCGGCCCCGGTTCACTCAGCTGGTGTTCAGCCCTGATCCACCGACGTTGTGGGCGTGGCGTGGAACGGGAGTGCCCTCTGAGCAGGGAGGATGTTGAGTACGACGTCCACATCCGGCTGCTCAGAAGGTCACTCCGTAAGTGAAAGCCTCTCACACGATCCGTCCCGTTTTCGATGACCCGAACCTGGTGTCGACCGCCGGGTTGGTCCCGGCCATGTTGTTGGCCGAGTCCGCCGGCCTGCACGACCTGCTGGCAGAGCAGGTGAGTGTCACCTCGCTGAACGCTGCGGTGAAGGCGGCCAGTGTGGTGGGCGGGATGCTCGCCGGCGCGGACAGCATCGATGACCTGGACCTGCTGCGCCACGGCGGCATGGACAGGTTATTCGCCGGCGTTCGGGCCCCCTCGACGTTGGGCACGTTCCTGCGCTCGTTCACCCACGGGCACGTGCAGCAACTCGACGCCGTCGGCGGACACCTGCTGGCGGGTCTGACCTGCCGGGTGCCCGGCATGATCGCCGGCGCCGCCACCGACCAGGGGCTGGCGTTCCTCGATGTGGATGACACGATCCGCGAGGTCCACGGCTACCGCAAGCAGGGCGCCGGCTACGGCTACACCCGGGTGCGGGGGTTGAACATCCAACTTGCGGCCCTGTCCACCCCGTTGGCGGCGCCGGTGATCGTCCGCGCCCGGCTCCGCAAGGGCAGCACCTCCTCAGCCAGGGGCGCGGGACGGATGCTGGCCCAAGCGATCACCACCGCCCGGGCTTCCGGAGTGAAGGGCCACCTGCTGTGCCGGGCCGACTCGGCGTACTACGGGTGGGCGTTCGTCGGCGCCGCGCTCCGGGCGAAGGCGTGGTTCTCGGTCACCGCCCGGATGACCAAGAAGGTGAGTGCCACGATCGCCGGGATCGCCGAGGACGACTGGCAGCCGATCAAGTACCCCCAGGCTGTCTACGACGAGGCCGAACAGCGGTGGATCTCCGACGCCGAGGTCGCCGAAGTCGGGTTCGTCGCGTTCACCGGCCGCCGCAAGGCCGAACACGTGCCCTGCCGGCTGGTCGTGCGCCGGGTCAAACGGCTCCAACCACTCGCCTCCGACGGCAGCGAGCAACAAGAGTTGTTCGCCGCCTACCGGCACCATGCGTTCATCACCAACACCACCTTCACGATGGTGGAGGCCGACCAGTTGCACCGGGACCACGCGATCGTGGAACAGGTCATCGCCGAACTCAAGGACGGGCCACTGGCCCACCTCCCCTCGGGCAAGTACGCCGCCAACGCCGCTTGGGTGGCCCTCGCGGTGATCGCGTTCAACATCGCCCGAGCCGCCGCCATCGCCGCCAACCTGACCAAAGCACGATGGGCGACCCTGCGCCGCAAGCTCATCAACGTCCCGGCCCGGATCGCGGCCACCGGCCGCCGGCTCGTGCTGCACCTACCCACCCACTGGCCCTGGGCCGACGCCTGGGAAGCCCTGCACGCCGTCGCGACCAGCCCACCCCGAACCGCGACACCCTCACCACCCAGCCCCAGCAGGGCCCAACCCGAGGACCCCGTGGAAAAGCCGGACAGACCGGCAGACCCGCCGCGCCCACACCAAAGAACGACCCTCAGAACCGACGCGAGAAACCACCAGAAATCACGGTCGGTGGATCAGGGTTCAGGCCTGCAGGGAGTGCCTGAGGTAGGCTCGCGCCAGTCGTCGTGTGGAGCCCAAGGGCCCGCGCACCAAGCACACGGGGGGATTCGATGGCCAACCAGCAGCCGACCGGCGGACACTTCAGGCGCTTGGCAGAATTCACCGGGAAGGGCTACGACAAGGGACGCAGCGTCCCGGTCTGTGCAGCTTGGGCGATGCTGGCGGAGCCGTTGACCCGCTCGATCCTCTGTCCCCCTTCGGTTCGCGCGAAGGTGCTTCGCGCGTTCGGTGCTCAGATCGGCGAGAACGTCAACATTCGCAACGATGTCCGCATCCACTGGCCGTGGAAGCTGACCGTGGGTGACAACAGCTGGATCGGCGTCGGGAGCTATCTGCTGAATCTCGAGCCCATCACGATCGGCGAAGACGTCTGCATCTCCCAGCAGACCTTCCTGTGCACCGGGAGTCACCAAGCCGATGATGTCGCGTTCGAGTACGACAACGGGCCCATCAGCATCGAGGACGGCGCTTGGGTGGCTGCCCGAGCCACCGTCCTGCGTGGCGTCACCGTCGGTCGTGACGCCGTGGTCGGCGCAACGGCGTTGGTGTACAAGGACGTTCCCGAGGGGGCGCGCGTGCTTGCCCCCCAGTCGCAGGTCAGAGAAGTGAAATGAGGATCATCCATGTCTTGGCTGTCCTGAGCCCGGACAACGTGTACGGCGGGCCTGCGACTGTCGCGGTTGACCAGTGTCGAGCCCTGGCTGCTGCAGGACACGATATCACCCTTATTGCTGGCGCCATGGGCTTCGAGGAGGATCTCCCCAGCTCGATCGATGGCGCGCCAGTCAAGCTGTTTCCCGCACGCACCCTCATGCCTGGCACCGGCTTCGCGGGCCTCGCTGCGCCTGGCCTCGAGGTTTGGCTCGCTCGTCAAGCCCGGAACGCGGATGCCGTGCACGTCCATCTCGCCAGGGACTTGCTGACCCTTCCGGCCGCCGCCCTTGCGCAGGCCCTCGGGGCCCGGGTACATGTCCAGACCCACGGGATGATTGATCCCTCGGACAGCGCATTGGCGAAGGTGCTTGACGTTGCGCTCACCCGGAGGGTGTTGCGCAGGGCCGAGAACGTCTTCTGTCTGACCGAGGCCGAGGTGGCCGACGTCCACCAAGTGGCGGGCCCAGCGGTGAAAGCCAAGGTGTTGCCGAACGGCATCTTGGTCGATCATGAGCCCCCCGCACGCCCGGAGGGTTCCCCGAATGTTCTCTTTCTTGCGCGGTTGGCGCCCCGCAAGCGTCCGGGAGCATTCGTACGCGCAGCACTCGAGCTTGCGCCCGAGTTCCCCGACGTCACCTTCACTCTGGTTGGGCCGGATGAGGGTGCAGCCGACGAGGTTCAACGCCTCATCCGCGAGTCTGGCCTGGGCGAGAGAATCGAGTGGCGCGGACCCGCGGGACGCGCTCAGTGCGCCGCCTACATGGAGGCAGCTGACCTCTACGTGCTTCCGTCGGTCAATGAGCCATTCGGCATGACGGTTCTGGAGGCCCTGCGCGCTGGCATTCCCGCCATCGTCACGGACAGCTGTGAGCTTGGCCCGATGTTGATCAGGAGTGGATCCGGGGCGGTTTCCGGGCCCGAGCCATCGCAGCTGGCGGAGGCAATGCGTCCTTACCTTCGCGACGCCGGGCTGCGCCGCGCGGCGGGTGAACGTGCTTTCGCCACCGTGAGCGGCGAGTTCTCCATCGGTGCGATCCGTGACCAGCTGCTGGACAGATACGGGTCCCCCCAAGGTTAGGTACGAAGGCTTCAATAGTAGTGCTAGTCAGAAGGTTATCCCGTGGAATTTGCGGGCTGATGTCCACCTGAGATACCCATGAGAGGCGCCGAGCCCGCCAAGTCCGTGCCGCTAGAGTCATGGCGTCGTGTGGACCGCCCTACGCAAACGGGGCACCGCTGAACACTCGGGGAACAGGCGCGCGTTTCGGCGTACGCCGAAGGAGTAGTGCATGAAGATTCTGGTCATCGGGGTGAACTATGCCCCCGAGATCTCGGGCATTGCGCCCTACACCACGGCGATGGCCGAGGGCCTCGCCGCGCGCGGTGACCAGGTCCGGGTCATCACAGGTGTCCCGCACTATCCGCAATGGACCAACTACACCAATTTCACCGGCCTCACGCGACGGGACGACCGCAACGGGCTCCCGGTCCGCCGGGTCCGCCACGTCATCGGCTCCGGAGGCATGGGCCTGTCCCGGGTGGTGCAAGAGCTCACCTTCGGTTTGGGCGCGGTACTCAGCAGCTGGCAGCGCCCCGACGTGGTCGTCACTATCAGCCCCGCTCTGATCAGCTCCGGGCTGCAAGTCCTGCGCTCCAAGTTCCCCGGGCAGCCGCCCGTCATCGTGTGGGTGCAGGATCTCTACTCCAACGGTGCGCGTGAGATCGGCGGCAGTGATCTTCGCGGCAAGCTGTTGCAGAAGCTCGAATCGGCCATCCTCCGCTCCGCGGACGGCGTGTTGGTCATCCACGACCGCTTCGCGCGCCACGTGATCGACGACCTGGGCGTCCCGGCCGAGAAGGTGCAGGTCTCGCGCAACTGGTCCCACATCGACACCACCAGCAAGGCCGACCCCGCCGAGGTGCGCAGCAAGCACTTCGGCGACGCCAAGTACATCGCTCTGCACACCGGGAACATGGGGGCCAAGCAGGGGCTGGAGAACGTCGTCGAGGCCGCACGGCTGGCAGACCAGAAGGGCTCGGAGGTCGTATTTGGGCTGCTGGGCAATGGTTCGCGGCGCGAGGCGTTGGAGCAGGCGGCCAAGGGCACCAAGCATCTGGTTTTCGTCCCCTCCCTTGACGACGACGAATACTCCGCCATCCTTCAGACCGCCGACGTGCTGATCGTCAACGAGAAGCCGGGGCTGCGCGAGTCGGCCGTCCCCAGCAAGCTGACCTCGTACTTCGTCCAGGGTATTCCGGTGGTGGCCGCCACCGAACGCGACAGCGCCACCGCTGACGAGGTGCTCGCCGCCGGCGCGGGTCCGGTCGTCGCGCCGGGTGACCCGGCAGCGCTGCTGGCGGCGGTGGAAGACATGGCCCGCTCTGTCAACCGCGCGCGAGAATATGGGCGAAGCGCCAAGCTCTTCGCTGAACAGAACCTGACGGCTGCTTCGGCCGTTGAGCGTGTTTCGGGGTGGCTGCGTGATCTCGTCGACGCACGCCAGCGGACCGCGGTAGAACAGTAACCAGTAGAACACAACGGGGAAATGGAGTAAGCCATGGCCAAAAAGGCCTTCATCACCGGCATCACGGGCCAGGACGGTTCCTACCTTGCTGAGTTGCTGCTGGGCAAGGGGTACGAGGTGCACGGGCTGATCCGTCGCGCGTCCACCTTCAACACCCACCGCATCGACCACCTCTATGAAGACCCGCACGAGCAGGACGTGAAGCTCATGCTCCACTATGGCGACCTGTCCGACGGCGCCCGGCTGGTCACCCTGATGGACAGCATCCAGCCCGACGAGGTCTACAACCTGGCCGCGCAGAGCCACGTCCGCGTCTCCTTCGACGAGCCGGAGCACACCGCCGACACCACCGGTGTGGGCACCGTCCGCCTGCTGGAGGCCGTCCGCCAGGCCGGCATCAGCCCGCGCTTCTACCAGGCCTCCACCTCCGAGCTGTTCGGCGCCACCCCGCCGCCGCAGGCCGAGGACACCCCGATGTACCCCCGCTCGCCCTACGGCGCCGCAAAGATGTACTCCTACTGGATCACCAAGAACTACCGCGAGGCCTACGACCTGCACGCGGTCAACGGCATCCTGTTCAACCATGAGTCGCCCCGTCGTGGCGAGACCTTCGTGACCCGCAAGATCACCCGCGCCGTCGCCGCCATCAAGGCCGGCAAGCAGGACAAGCTCTACATGGGCAACATCGACTCGATCCGTGACTGGGGCTACGCGCCCGAGTATGTCGAGGGCATGTGGCGCATGCTGCAGGTCGACGAGCCCGAAGACTTCGTGCTCGCCACCGGCAAGGGCTACACCGTGCGCGACTTCCTGCAGTTCGCCTTCGAGGCCGTCGACCTGGAGTGGGAGAAGTACGTCGAGTTCGACGAGCGCTACCTGCGCCCCACCGAGGTCGACGCCCTGATCGGCGACCCGACCAAGGCCAAGGAGAAGCTGGGCTGGGAGGCCACCGTCTTCACACCGCAGCTGGCGAAGATCATGGTCGAGAACGACATCAAGCAGCTGGACGTCAGTGGCAAGCTGTGGATCGACGCGGCCGTCAATGGGGCGGGCGAGCCCCTGCCCGGTTTCAAGACCTGGAAGTGAACGAACAGGCGGCGCCGGGGAATCAACCCGGCGCCGCCGTCGTTCCCACCGCTACAGACCCCAGGGGGAATCACATGACCGAGAGCACCTACACCCCGAGCGCCCTTGACCGCTCCGCCACCGTCTACGTCGCGGGTCACCGCGGGCTCGTCGGGGGCGCCATCCTGCGCCACCTGACCGAGCAGGGCTTCACCAACATCGTCACCCGCACCCACGCGGAGCTTGACCTGACCGACCGGCAGGCCGTCTCGGACTTCTTCGCGCAGACCAAGCCCACCTACGTCTTCCTGGCCGCGGCCAAGGTCGGTGGCATCCTCGCCAACAACACCTACCCCTACGACTTCATCAGCAAGAACCTGCAGATCCAGGTCAACGTGATGGACGCTGCGCTGGAGCAGGGTGTCGACCGGCTGCTGTTCCTGGGCAGCTCCTGCATCTACCCGAAGCTCGCTGCGCAGCCCATCACCGAGGACGCCCTGCTGACCGGATACCTGGAGGAGACCAACGACGCCTACGCGATCGCCAAGATCGCCGGCATCATCCAGGTGCAGGCCGCCCGTCGCCAGCACGGCGTGCACTGGATCTCGGCCATGCCGACGAACCTGTACGGCCCGGGCGACAACTTCTCCCCGAAGGGCTCGCACGTGCTGCCCGCCCTGATCCGTCGCTACGACGACGCCTCCTCCGGTGGCGCCGACGTGGTGACCAACTGGGGCACCGGTTCACCGCGTCGCGAGTTCCTGCACGTCGACGACATGGCCTCCGCCTGCCTGCACCTGATGGAGCACTACGACGGCCCGCAGCAGGTGAACGTGGGTACTGGCACCGACACCACCATCAAGGAGGTCGCGGAGCTGATCGCCGACATCACCGGCTACACCGGCCAGGTCGAATGGGACACCACCAAGCCCGACGGCACCCCGCAGAAGCTGCTCGACGTGAGCAAGCTCAAGGGCGAGGGCTGGGAGCCCAAGTACGACCTGCGCTCCGGCCTCGAGCACACCATCGAGTGGTACCACCAGAACAAGGACAACATCCGCGAGTGACCCTCGCGCAGCGATCAGCCCGGCTCCCCACAGGAGCCGGGCCGCACGTCGTTCACAGGGGGAGTTCCTGCGGGGCAGGATCTGTCAGCGTGAGTTGGGCGTCCGTCCCCGGGCGTCCGCCGCGGGCACGAGCGTCCCGGCACCGGTCCATCTCGGAGAGCACCAGCTCGCGCGCGACCTGCTCGTCCAGGTAGGGGATCGTCATGCCGAGGATGCCGGCGGTGGTGTCGACGGACACGTCCGCGAGGTGCACCCGGCGCAGCAGCGGGCCCTGGGTGAGGTGCACCGACTGGGCGCGGGCATGCGCGACGATCGTCATCACCCGTCGGATCGCACCGCCGACCGACACGATCACCTCGTCGTCGTAGCCCCACCAGCGGTAGGGCAGCCCGATCGGCTCGAACCAGCGCGCGACCTTCGGCGGGTAGCGCCGTTCGATCCGGTCGACGCGGAAACCGGGCCAGATCTGGTCGAGCACGAAGCACACCTCGTCCCAGGTGCCGGCGGGTAGCAGCACATCGCTGCCGGCCTTGCCGTCCTCGCCACCGGTGTTGCCCAGCACGTCGATGCGCACGCGGAACAGTCCGAATGGGCGCCACGGCAGCTGCTGGATCACCGAGACGCCTTGGATGCGGTCGACCGGAACCGTCTGCGAGACCAGCGAGGTCATGCCGCGGCTGATCTTGAGCGCGCCCGAAGCGGTGCGGATCAGCTGGTAGTTCCACTGGCCCATCAGGTTCCTGGCGACCAAACCCCAGATCGCGGTGGCCAGCGGGATCAGCAGCGCGAAGGTGCCGGTGCGGGCGCCGGCCCAGAACGCGATCCCGGCGGGGAGGGCGAAGGCGACGATGATGCCGATGAGCTCCAAGGACAGGAAGCTGGTGAGCACGATCCGTTGCGGGGTCACGCGCAGCAGCGGCACCTCGTCGCTGTGGCGGTCGATGAAACGGTCGTCCGCGGGCGGCATGGACGCTGCCTGTTGGCCGGGGGCCTCGACCAACGGACGTCCATGGGCGCGGGAGATCAGGTGGTTGCGCAGGCCGTAGGCGCGGTCGCGCGTCAGGTACTCGATCGTCTTGCCCTGACCGGACCCGACGTCGATGTGCAGCCGCGCGAGCCCGAGCAGACGGGCGGCGAAGGGCTGCACCACGTCGACGGACTGGATCTTGCTGAACGGCACCCGGTCGGAGTTGCGGGACAGGAAGTTGCGCTCGATCAGCACCTGTTCGTCATCGATCAGGAAGCGGGTGAAGCGCCAGGTGAAGTAGCCGCTGATGATCGTCAGGGCCAGGATCGTGCCACCCACGCCGGCCAAGGCCCACAGCAACCGGGCATCGGGACGCTCGGGGTCGTTGAGGTGTTCGACGGCGTCACGTCCGAAGTAGACGATCAGGCCGACGAGCCCGATCCATCCCTTGACCAGGGGAGTCAGGGGATGGGGGCGTTCCATCACGACGGCGGGCTCCGCGACAGCCTCCGGCAGCGGCTGGGGCCCAGCCTCGGGGAGCGGGGACGTCACAGGCCGACCGCCTGCTGCTCACCCAACTCGCTGAGGCGGTCGCGCAGACGCTCCGCCTCGGCCGTCGGCAGCCCGGGGATGGCGGCGTTCGTCCCAGCAGACGCCGTTTCCAGATGCACCGTCGCCAGACCGTAGCGCTGCTCGATCGGGCCGGAGTTCATGGTGACCACCTGCATGCGTCCGTAGGGGACGACGGTCATCGTCCGCTGCCACAGACCGTTGCGGATGTACAGGTCGGTCTCGCGTTCGCAGTAGCCCCAGGAGTCGGCGATGCGGCGCTGGCGCGACCAGCGGTAGGTGGTCCATGCAAGACCCACGACGGCGACGACCACGGCCGCCCACCAGTGCCAGAAGAACGCCGGCAGCGCGATGACCGCGAAGAAGACCGGCCAGGTCAGCCACACCATCAAACGCTTGAGCCGGGCGAAGTTGGGCGACAGGGGCTTCCAGCGCAGGTCGGGGGCGGTGAACAGGTCCGGCGCGGTGGACAGTTCGCTCATCGGCTGAGCCCCAGACGCTTGGTCAGCCCGACGTGGTCGGGGCCGCAGACCTTCACTTCCCCCATCAGCGCGAAGCCGGTGATGACGATCGTCGGCGCTCCCGGACCGCCCGGGCGCAGGCCCGAGGTCTTGGCTTCGCTCATGATGTTCGTCGTCCGGACCTCGACGTTGACGCCCGCAGGGACGGTGACCTTGAGGGTGCCCATGACGACATTCACGCTGATGGTGCAGTGGCTCGCGTCCAGGGTGCCCTGGCTGAGGTCGAGGATGACGTCGCCCATGATCGCGGTCGCGGAGGAGTGCTCGGGCAGGCGGGCCGTGATGCCCTCGACGCGGTGGGTGCCCATCACGGTGGTCCAGGAGTCGGTGCTGCCGGGGTTCGCGCGGACGACCGCAGTGCCGGGACGCGACGACGGCGCGAGCTGCTGGCCCACAGCCGTCAGGTCGGCGGTCAACGGCACCAGATCCCCGAAGGTCTTCGCGTCCCACACGGCGTTCGTCCGCTCGTCGTGCTCGGCGAGGCTCAACCGCCCGTCCGCGTAGGCATCGTTCAGCAGGTCGACGACCTGTTGGCGGTCACTGTCACCACAGCGCAGCACTGAGCGGTCCGGCACGTTCGTCATGAGTCCAGCCTAGTTCTTGGCGGTGCCGGGGCGAATCGTCCCCTGACGGAGCCAGTGTGCTCGTAGTCGCGGAAAGTCCCTTGTCAGGTTGGTCGGAGTGGGCCAAGGTTGGCCACATGACTGAGAAGCCGACACCGGATGAGCCGCAGGACCCCCGCGATCGGATGAAGGCGGCCCTGGAGGCCAAGAACGCCAAGTCGCGCCAGGGTGCCGATGGGCAGGCAGCCCACCTGTCGGGCCATGGCCCCAAGGCCGTCGCCAAGGCTGCGGGCAAGCGTGAGTTCCGTCGCAAGTCGGGCGGGTAGGAGGGACGATGAAGTTGGCTGAGGCGCTCGCCGAGCGCGCCGAAGTACAGGCGCGGCTCGACGAGTTGAAGCGCCGGGCCGTCGCGTCGGCCCGGGTGCAGGAAGGTGACGTGCCCGAGGAAGACCCGACGGCGCTGATGGCTGAGGCGGAGCGGTTGATGAACCGGCTGGCGGAGTTGGTGCGGCGGATCAATGCCACCAACTCGGTGACCCCCTTCGAGGGAATCGGCACCATCACCGACGCCATCGCCGAACGTGACCTGGCCGCCCGTCGACGGAGTTTCAACGCGGAGGTCGCCGATGCAGCGTCCGCTCGGATGGACCGCTACACGCGCACCGAGGTGAAGTTCGTCTCCACCGTGGACGTGGCGCGGGTCAGGGCCAACGCGGACGCGGCAAGCAAGCGCTACCGCGAGCTGGACACCGCCCTGCAGCAACTGAACTGGAGCACCGACCTGGTCTGAGCCGGAAGCAGGTAGTCGCGTCAGCGCGTGCCAAGCCCACGGCGCCGGGGGCCAAACCGGTGCCTCCTCCTGCAACCCTCTGGGCGGGGGCCCTGGGCGAAAGCCCGCACAGTTCACGCCCTGCATGGTTGACATGGGTATGGAGCACGACGAACACCTCACCACCACGGCACGGGGGCGCGACGAGGGAGGGTCCGGGGACCTTCCGGCTCAGATTCATGCGTGCGAGGAGCGGGAGTCGCGGTCGCACGGCGCTCTGGAGGATGGTCATCGTCCTCAGATCCAGGAAGCGTTGCCGGTGCTGATGAAGCCTCGAGTGTTCGAGCGGCGCGGTGGGTGATCTGTCGGACGACGTCCGTCATGGTCGTGGGGCGTCCCAGCTGCACCGACGCGTGGTGGGGTCGGTGAAGTCGAAGCTGACGTCGTCGGGGAGCACCCCCGAGCCCGCTCAGTGGCCACGACTTCGCCGAGGACATGGACGACTACCTTGGGACCCGCCCACCGCCCCCTGTGTGCTCGACATTGCCGTACGCAACGAATGACCTCACCTTGCGGACGCAGCTACCACGATCACGCACGGGTGGACGCCACCAACGCCGTAAATGCGCCGCATCTCGCGTTACCTGTCCGTGACGAAGGGGAAACACCCGTGACATGCGAAAGGGCAAGGATCATGCCCTCACCCATCCCCGCTCTGGAAGGAATTCAATGGCCACCCCACCCACTGATGTGGAGCTCGACACCATGATCCGGGCCCGTCTGGCGAGCATCGGGATCGACCTGTCCCAGTTGCCCGAGGGCAGCATCCCCGATCCCACCACCGGTAGCCCGGGGCAAGTCACGGTTCTGGCCAGCCTGCGCAGCTTCGTGCGCGGCTCAATCGCCACCGTCGCCGGATGGCAGCCACCGACGCCGAGTGGCGTTTCGGGCGACCGCGAGCTGCTCCAGCAGCAGACGGCCGTTCCCGTGATGTACCCATCCATCGCCACCGCCTGGAGGAACTCATGACCATGCAGTACACCCCAACCAACCATCATGATGACCCCAATCCATACGGAACCGCGTCAGACCCTGCCTTCGCGCCCGAGTGCGCAGAGCAGCCGACCGCGGTTCACCGACGCAGCTTCTTGGCGCGGATGGGGGCTGTCGGCGCACTCGCCGTGATGGGCAACGTCGCGCTCCCCGAGGTGGCCGCAGCTCGGACCCCCGCGCGCACCTCTGCGGTGCCAAAGGTGTCCGTTCGCCGGGCGGTGCGGGATGACTTGAGCGAAGCCACGTTGGCCGAGGCCATAACGCTGATCCAGGCGGGTCGCCTCAAGCCGTCCCTGCTGGTGCGTGCTTACCTCGACCGGATCGGCGCGTTCGACGACACCTTGCAGGCGTTCAACCTGGTGGCCGCCAAGGACGCGATGGCCGCGGCGGTCGCGTCTCGACCTGGGTCCGGAATCTTGGCGGGCATACCGCTGGCGATCAAAGACAACTACTACACAGCTGGTTACAAGACCACGGCCAACAGCTTCATCTTCCAGGACTTCGTGCCGCCTTTCGATGCGACGGCCGTGGCCCGACTCAAGCAGGCCGGGGGCATCGTGCTGGGCAAGACTCAAATGGGTCCATTGGCAACCACCCGCGCCACTACCCCGAGTGGTGTCATCACCACGGTGAATGCCTGGTCTCCGGCGAACCCATCGGTTGACCCGGGCGGGTCGTCGTCGGGTTCCGCCTGCGCTGTGGCGTCTCGGATGGCCGCGAGCTCGGTGGGCACACAGACCGGCGGCTCCATCACCGCCCCGTCCAACCAGCAGAACTTGACCGGCCTGAAGCCCACGATGGGCCGGGTCTCCTTGTATGGGATCATTCCGCTCACCTATACCCGTGACCATCCCGGGCCACTGGCTCGGACGGCAATGGATGCCGCGATCATGCTGTCGGTGATGGCGGGGGAAGATCCGCACGACCCCCGGACACAGGGGCTCCCGGCGCCTGCGGACTATGTTCGCGCGGCCACGCCAGTGACCAAGGGCGGGAAGGTGTCGTGCAGGTATCCCACTCGGGTGGGCTACCTGCCTGACTTCCTGGCCGTGACGGGGGAGACGCTGGCGCTGCGCAAGACGTTCCTGGAAAAGCTGGACGCCATCCCCGGCATCAGCGTCGTCGCGGTCCCGTTCCCTGATGAATGGGACGTATTGGCCGGTTCGGCCATGAACGACGTCCGCCTGCCAGAGCGCAGTGAGCCCTTTCTGCCCACGATGCGCAAGGATCTGCGGCTGTTCGGCGTTTCGGTGACCTCGTGGCTGGCCGGGGCCCTGATGGGTGCAGACGAGTACGTCAGGGGTCAGCGCGCCAAGGAGCTCTTCCTCGACCGGGTACTTTCGGAGGTATTCGGACCGTGTGATGTAGTGCTGCAGACCGACCCGTCGTACTTTGACCGGGTTGGGCTGCCGGAACTGGCTCTCCCCATCGGCTTTACAGCCGCGAACCTGCCGGTCGGCACCATCTTGGGCGGCCAACCGTTCGCTGAGGACCGCCTGCTGGCGGTGGCGGCTGCCTATCAAGAGGTGACCGACTGGCACCTGCGTCGGCCAACCGACCCCGCCGATGACAACCCGCCCCCCGCGATTCCGCTCACGGACAGGGGCAGCGCCAAGGCGTACTCGCGGACGGCCGCCGGGTTGACAACACCCCCGGTAGCGCGTGCCCACCGAGGACGAATGTCCGCGCATCAGGTGCACCAGGAAACCGAGTAGCGGGCATCGAGCCCCATACTGGGCACGAAACGCTTTGCGTCGCTGGACTGAAATGTCCGAAGGGCCTTGCCAAGATCTCCTTGGCAAGGCCCTTCGTGGTGGAGCGGGCGACGGGAATCGAACCCGCGTGTCCAGCTTGGGAAGCTGGCGCTCTACCATTGAGCTACGCCCGCGTGCCGTGAACGGCTACGCCACTCTAGCGCATCGACGACTGGGTGGAGGGCGTGGCCGGAGGGACGCCCCGAGAGGCTCGAAGATCGCGAGGGACGGCGTCAGCGGCGGGCGAGGACTGCTGCGGTGACCTGGTCGAAGATCGCCCGATCCAGCGCAGAGCCGGTGCGGCGAACCCGAGGGGCGTCCACCCGGATGATGCGGTCGAGCCGGACCTCCGAGGGGCGGCCCTTGGAGTCCCAACTGCCCGTCCCAACGTCCATCCAGTGACGACCGGCGCGGGCCTCCTGTGCCTCGTCCCGGTCGTGATCCTTGGACGTCAGCGGCAATCCCAACAACCACGCACCATCGCGTCCGATCAACAGCACGGGGCGGTCCTTGCCCTGGGAATGGTCTTCCTCGTAGGGCACCCAGCACCAGACGACCTCGCCCGGGTCGCCGAGGCGTCCGGCCTGTGGGGAGTACTCGATCGACGGACGTCCGGCGAAGTCGCCGGGGTATGCGGAGCCCTCGGAACCCTCGACAGGCTCGGGGGTCGAGGTTGGGAACGTGCTCTGCTTCGAGGTGCGCTGCTTCGAGGTGCTCTGCTTCGACGTGCGCTCGCGTAGTTGCTGGCGCAGCACATCCGTGGCGACACGCCCCAGAGCCCGGAGCAAGGAGTCCATCAGCGCCATCAGCGGAACCTCGGCAGTGCGCCGTAGACGACATGGTCGGGGGTGCGGCGCGGCACGATCACCGAACCGGCGCGGAACTCGTCCCAGTGCCGGAAATAGCGGCTCACCGCGGGCAGCCACAGCAGCGCGGCACCGATCGCGGCCAGCGGCAGCGCAGGCAATGCCCACGAGTTCATCGCGAAGGCGCCCAGCGCCACGACCGTCGCGACGATCGCGGCCGGGCGCGACCAGCGGTAACCGTTCCAGGCGTTGAATCCGGCGATCGCGGGAGCGGCCGTCATCAGGCCACCGAGCGCGAACATCAGCACCACCGCGACGATGGACCTCCAGCCGCCCGGGCGGGGTTGCCACCACTCGATGATCTTCACCGCGTGGGGGAAGGTGTGCATGTGGATCGCGTCCCACCACCCCTTCGCCAGCGACACGGCAGCGACGACAGCCGACGCGTACAGGAAGGACATCGCCACGACCATCCACTTCGAGCGGCGGGGCTGCCCGGTCGCGGGACTGATCGGTACCTGCGGACGCAACTCGTCCAGCGGGGGCAGGGTCTCGATGACCTGCGGCCCGGTGTGCGTCGCGACGTTCTCCACCCGGCAAGCCTAGCCGTTGCCCCGCGATGCCAGCCCTACGACCGGTTGGACAGGGCCGTGCGCATCATCTGGACGGCCGGGTGGAGCTCCCAGGGGAGGGTGACGTCGAGACGGCGGTTGCCGGCGGCGGGGATCACCTGCAGCCCGGCGGCGGTGGTCCGGGTCGCCAGCAGCACCCGGTCACCGGGGGCGAGCGTCCTGTCACCCTCGACCAGGACGAGGCGATGGTCAGCCGTGTCCGCGCCGCCCACCTGCATCACCTCGACCGTGCGGGGCAGGCTGCCGAACAGGTTGCCCAGCACGGTCACCTCGAAGCGCGTCCGGGGCAGGCCCGAGCCGGTGTCGGTGCCCAGCAGACGGACGACGTCCGCGACGAGCACGTGGTCGGCGCTCTCGGCGACCTGCGCGGTCGACATCCGGTTGCCGGCAGCCTGGACGATCTGCACGTGGGTGGCAGGCGGCTGGTCGGTGTGCACCATCGAACCCACGCCCAGCAGCGCAGCGGCGAGCGCCGCGACGGCCAGTGACCGGGTGTTCATGGGGGGACCTCTTCCGGGGGGTGCCACCACTGTGCACCGCGCCTGTCCCGAACCCCAGTGCGGCCCGGATTCCGTTACAGAGTTGGGATAGAACCGATACCTGCCCGTCACCCGTTCGGAGGTGAGTGGTCATCCGCGGGCCACGGACGCGCGCAGGAAGGCCTGCCAGGTGGCCTGTTTGCGCAGGTCCGAGACGCCAATCTGGTCGAGCACCGGGCCAGCGATCGTCCTGGTGTCGGACCACTCGCCGGACACCTCGCCCTCACGCCCCCACAGCGCCAGGCAGACCGCCTGCACCGCCTGGTTCTGCACCCGGGAGCCGCGGTCGAAGGTGCTCATCCCGGTGCCGGAGATGCCGTTGTCGACGTGGATGTGGTTGCGATGCGCCTCGTTGAAATGGTGGGTGAGCACGTAGGCGAAGTGCAGGTGCAGGCTCGCGGCCAGGGTCCAGTAGCGGCGCGTCAGGGTGGCGCGGCGGGTGGCGTCCACCTCGTCCCACAGGTCGGTCCGGCAGCTGACCAGCAACGTGTCGCCCGAGCGCAGCCGGGAGATGTCGAAGGCCCGTCCCTCGGCATGCCACGAACGGCAGTCGTCCTTGGGGACATAGGCGCCATAGCTCCACACCTGCCGCACCCCGCCATAGCGCGAGCTCGTGTTCCAGTCGGCCAGCCAGCGTTGCAGCTGGGTGTGGAAGCCAGCCTGGAAGCGCATCGGCTGTGGTTTCTGGTCGATCTCGTAGACCAAGGCGGCGCTGCCGAGTCGTCCGGTGTTGAGCAGGGACGATGGGTCGACGCAGGACGCGCGGGGCTGCTCGCCCGCGTCGGTGCCCCAGGGGGCATCAGTCGCGCTGGCCAGCGGGAACCTTCGCCAGGCTTCGACCAGTCCGGCACCGGCCGCCGTGGCGGTAGCGGCGCCCCCAGCAGCCAGCAAGGTGCGGCGCTTGAGCTGGGGCCGGTCGTCGGGCATGGGCCAAGCCTAGGCGTCCGCCGTGCTGGCAGGGATCGGACGTGGGCGCCGGCTCGGGGCGGGAGCTACGACCGTGGTCGCAGGCCTAGGGTGTGGCGGGTGATGACACCGCGCTGGCAGACCGTCCTGTTCGACCTCGATGGCACCCTGTGCGACACGATCGGGCTGATCATCGCCAGCTACCAGCACTCCCTGCGCGAGGTGCTCGGCTACGAGGAGGACGAGCAGGTGATCCGCGGGTGGATCGGCAAGACCCTGGCCGACACCTTCAGCGCACACGAGCAGGCGGCGCTGCTGGAGAGCACCTATGTCAAGTACAACCTCGCGAACCTGGCCCGGCTGCAGCGCAGCTACGAGGGGGTCCGCGAACTGGTCGCCGAGCTGGATGCCGCTGGGGTGAGGTGCGGGATCGTCACCAGCAAGCGCACCGCCACTGCGCACCTCAGCCTGGAGGCTGCCGGCCTGGACGCGATGATCGAGGTGCTCGGCGCGATGGAGGACTCGACCCACCACAAGCCCCACCCCGAGCCGCTGTTGAATGCGCTGGCCAAGCTCGGCAGCACGGGGGAGGGCGTCGTCTACGTGGGCGACGCGACGGTGGACCTGCTGGCCGCCTCGGCAGCTGGCTTGGCCGGGGTTGGGGTGCTCTGGGGCGCCGGGGTGCGGGCAGACCTGGAGGTGTTGCCGCACGAGGCGATCTGCGCGACGGTTTCCGAGCTCCGAGAGGCGCTGTTCGTCACCTCCGAGGGCGTGGTGTCGGCGGATGCCGCTGAAAACCGGACCTGAGTGGGGTGGATCCGCGATTGGCACGTTCACATCGCCAAATCCGTCCGGTTTTCAGCAATGTCCGCGGGTAGGCGTGCCCGGAGGGTGCTCAGGGGGTCCGGCGGCGCAGGGTGAAGGTGCCCAACGCCAGGGCGACCACGCTGAACGCGACCAGGATGGCGATGTCTTTCGCCACGTCGCTGCCGCCGTCGGTGCGGGTGGCGAGGGTCTGCATCGCGTCCACCGCATAGCTCAGCGGGAGGAGGTCCGAGAGCTGGCGCAGGCCGTCGGGCAGCTTGTCGCGGGGGACCAGCAGCCCACACAGGAAGAACTGCGGCAGGATCATCACCGGCATGAACTGGATCGCCTGGAACTCCGTGCGGGCGAAGCCGGACGCGAGCAGCCCGAGCGCCGTGCCCAGGATCGCGTCGCAGACCGCCACCACGATGAGCTGCCACAGGGGCCCGGCCATGTCGAGGCCGCACACCCAGATGGAGAAGCCGACGGCCACCAGCGCCTGCACCAGCGCGACGATCGCGAAGGCCAAGCCGTAGCCGGCCATGAAGGAACCCTTGCCGAGCGGGGTGGTGAGCAGGCGTTCCAGCGTCCCCGACTGGCGTTCGCGCAGCGTCGCGATCGATGTGACCAGGAACATCACCACCAGCGGGAAGACCCCCAGCAGCGACGGGCCCACCCGGTCGAACATCATCGGCTGGTCCTGGTAGACCCAGGCCATCAGCCCGAGCAACACGCAGGGCACGACAAGCATCAGCGCGATGGTGCGGGGGTCGTTGCGGAGCTGCTGCAGCACGCGCCGGGCGGTGAGGATCGTGTCGCGCATCTCAGACCTCCACGGCTGTCGTCGAAGCCGGGGCGAGGGGGTCGTTGTCGATCAGGTACAAGAAGGCCGACTCCCCGTCCGCCTGGCCGGTGCGGCGCAACAACTCGTCCGGGGCCTCGGCGGCGAGGATGCGTCCCTCGCGCAGCAGGACGAGGGTGTGGCAGCGGCTGGCCTCGTCCATCACGTGCGAGCTGACCAGCAGGGTGCGGCCCTCGGCGGCGAGGCGGTGGAAGAGGTCCCACAGCGAGCGGCGGGTGACCGGGTCGAGGCCGACGGTGGGCTCGTCGAGGACGAGCACCTCCGGCTGCCCGACCAGCGCCGCGGCCAGGGATGCGCGGGAGCGCTGCCCGCCGGAGAGGTTGGCGACGAGCTGGTCGGCGTGGTCGGTGAGCCCGACCTGTTCGATGGCGGCGTCGGCGTCGGCGTGTGACTTGCGCAGCAGGGCCCCGAAGTAGCGGACGTTCTGCCGCACCGACAGGTCGTCGTAGACGCTCGGTGCCTGGGTGACGTAGCCGACGCGGTGGCGAAGATCCTTGTCACCGGCGGGCAGGCCGAGCACGGAGATGGCGCCCGACTCGACCACCTGCACGCCGACGATGGAGCGGATCAGCGTCGACTTGCCGCCGCCCGAGGGCCCGAGCAGGCCGGTGACCTGGCCGGCGGGAATGTCCAGGGAGAGACCGGGTAGTACCTTCCGTCCGCCGCGGACCACCACCAGGTCGTTGATCGTGATGGCTGGGGGCATGGAGGGTCCGCTGCGGCGGGCAGCCGTCTTCGGGGTGCTCGTCTCGTCTGTCGGCAGCGCGTGCCGCGGTGCGTAATTCCCCATGTGAACAGCTCCTGCTTGCCATTGCACCAGTGGTGCGCCATCGGCGGGTCGACGTCCGCGGCGGCGCGCGGGCTCAGCCACGGCGGGGGTCCAGTTGGCGCTGGCGGGCGGCGGCCAGGGTTTCCTGCAATTCGGTGCGCAAGCTCGTCCACTCGGCCGGGGCGAACCAGCGGACGTCGTGTGACTCCGCGCTGACAACGGGCGGGACGTGTGGTGCGAGCACCAGGAAGCGGACGTCGAAGTGCCGCGTCGGGCCGGCCGAACCGCGGCAGGTGATCGGGTGCACGTCCAGGTGCACGGGCACTGGATCGATGACCAGGTCGGGCAGCCCGGTCTCCTCACCCGCCTCGCGCAGGGCGGCGTCCGCGAGGGTTTCGTCCGTTGTCTCCTCGACGTGCCCACCGGGCTGCAGCCACGCGCCGACGATCTTGTGGTGCACCAGGCAGGCGTTGCCATCGGGGTCCAACACCAGCGCGGAGGCGGTGAGGTGCCCCGGCAGGCAGCTGCGGCGGCAGACGTCCTCGCGGGCGTCGATGATGCCCAAGTAGGCCTCGCGGAGCGCCTGCTGGCTGGGCGTCGGCGCGTGCCAGCCAGCCAGCGTCGCGCGGGCGGAGTCACGCAGGTCGCTCATGCCTCGCCCCGCAGGGAGCGGCGGGCCAGCTCGGCGAGCAGGTGGGCGCCGTCGACGAGTACAGAGTCGTCATAGCGGGCCAGCGGCGAGTGGTTGTTCTCCATGGTGGCGGGGTCGGCGTCCGCCGCCACGGCGGAGTAGAGCAGGAAGGCTCCGGGGACGGCCTCCAGCACGCGGCTGAAGTCCTCCGACGCGTTCATCGGATGCGCAAGATCGGCCCACCGGTCATCCCCGAATTCGTCGCGAACGGCGCGACGCGCCAGCTGCACCGAAGCCTCGTCGTTCACGGTGGCGGGGTAGTCCCGTTCCAGGTCGATGTCGACCTCGACGCCATGGGCGCTGGCGATGCCGCTGAGCAGCGGACCGATGAGTTCGAAGACCCGGTCCTGGGTCTCCCGACTGAAGGCGCGGATGGTCGCGTTGAACTCGGCAGTGGCGGGGATCACGTTGCGCGCCGTGCCGGCGGCGACGCGTCCGACGGTGATGACGGCCGGGTCGAAGACGTCGACGTTGCGGGTCACGAGCACCTGCAGGGAGGTGATCATCTCCGCCATGGCGGGTACTGGATCCTTGGCGAGGTGGGGGGTCGATCCGTGGCCGCCCTTGCCGCGGATGGTCACGTCGAGGGTCCCGGAGGTGCTCATGACGGTGCCCGGACGGCTGGTGAACAGCCCGGGCGGCATGTGCGCAGCCCAGACGTGCAACGCGAAGGCCTGGTCGGCGCGACGTCCGGCCGCTTCGAGGATGCCCTCGTCGATCATGATCCCGGCGCCGTTGTTGCCCTCCTCACCCGGCTGGAACATGAAGACCACGTCGCCGGGCAGTTCGTCGCGCTGGGCGCTGAGGTGACGGGCCGCGCCCACCAGCATCGCCATGTGCAGGTCGTGGCCGCAGGCGTGCATGGCGCCATTGGTGGATGCGTAGTCGAGCCCGGTCTGCTCGGTGACCGGAAGGGCGTCCATGTCGGCGCGCAGCAGGACGACCCGCCCGTTCCCGTCGTGGGCGCCGCCGCGCAGCACGGCGGTGATGGACGTCAGTGCGGCGCCGGTGGTGACCTCGAGCGGCAGTCCCTCGAGTTCGCGGAGCAGCCGGGCCTGGGTCTTCGGCAACTGCAGGCCCACCTCGGGTGCGCGGTGCAGTTCGCGGCGTAGGGCGACGAGGTCGGTCATGGTCCAACCCTAACCAGCGGCGTGTGCACAGTCCGCAACCTCTGCGTGCGGGGCTGCACTGTTGGCCAAGCGGGCGCTGGGCTGCGACCACCCGGTCGAGCAGTTCTGGCCGGGGCGGATGGCAAGACCCCACTGGGGGTCGAGCGACAGTGGCCCCGCACCCATCGGGGTGCGGGGCCACTGGCTGGTCAGCAAACCAAGATCAATAGATCATGATCAACGAACGCGACGTCCCGATCAGGGCTTCATCGTGCCCTCGGCCAGGAACTTCGAGTGCCACGACAGCGACTTGGTGAGGTCGTGCGGGGTGTGCTGGCCATTGGCGACCTTCTGCGCGTGCTCGAAGTAGTCGAGCAGTGCGGGCTTGTAGTCGGGGTGGGCGCAGTTCTCGATGATCTTCTTCGCGCGCTGGCGGGGAGCCAGGCCACGCAGGTCGGCGATGCCCTGCTCGGTGATGATCACCTGCACGTCATGCTCGGTGTGGTCGACGTGGTTGACCATGGGGACGATCGCCGAGATGGCGCCGCCCTTCGCGGTGGACGGCGACACGAAGGCCGAGAAGAAGGCGTTGCGGGTGAAGTCGCCCGAGCCGCCGATGCCGTTCTGCATCTTCGAGCCCATGACGTGGGTCGAGTTCACATTGCCGTAGATGTCGGCCTCGATCATGCCGTTGCAGGAGATGACGCCCATGCGGCGGATGGCCTCGGGGTGGTTCGAGACATCCTGCGGGCGAAGGATGATCTTCTTCGCGTACTCGGACGCGTTGTCGTTCATCTTGTTCGCGTACTCGGGCGACAGGGAGAAGGCGGTGGCCGAGGCAACCGTCAGCTTGCCGGAGTCGAGCAGGTCGACCATGCCGTCCTGGATCACCTCGGTGTAGGAGGTGAGGTTCTCGAAGGGGCCCTCGAGCAGGCCGGCCAGCACGGCGTTGGCGATGTTGCCGACGCCCGACTGCAGCGGGTTCAGGTTCTCAGGCAGGCGACCGGCCTTGACCTCGGAGCCGAAGAAGTCCAGCAGGTAGCCGGCAATCTTCTTCGAGTCCTCGTCCAGCGGCTTGAAGGGGCTGTTGCGGTCGGGATCGCTGGTCTCGATGACGGCGACGACCTTGTTCGGGTCGATGTCGTAGACCGGCTTGCCGATGCGGTCGGAGGGGGACGTGATCGGCAGCGGCTTGCGGTTCGGGGGCAGCACCGCGATGTCACCGTAGATGTCGTGCATGCCGTACAGGCCCTCGGACTGCCACTCGTTGACCTCGATGATGATCTTGTCGGCCTGCTCCAGGTAGGTGCGGTTCATGCCGACCGACGACGAGGGGACGACCGAGCCGTCCTCGAGGATCATGGTCGCCTCGATGACGGCGACGTTGATCTTGCCGAAGTAGCCGTAGGTGATCTGGTTCGCCAGGTGCGACAGGTGGATGTCGCTGTAGAAGGAGGTGCCGTCGTTGATCTTGGACCGCATGATGGGGTCGGACTGGTAGGGCGTGCGGAAGCCGACGCCACCGGTCTCGGCCAGCGCACCGTCGAGCTCGGGAGCGGTCGAGGCGCCGGTGAACATGTCGACGGTGAACTGCTCGCCGCGACCTTGGGCCTCCTTGATGTGGTTCGCAAGCGCCTGCGGGAACTCCTTCGGGTAGCCCGAACCGGTGAAGCCCGCGAAGCCGATCTTGTCGCCGTGCTGGATCAGCCCAGCGGCATCAGCGGCGGACATGACCTTGCTGCGGTAACCCTCGTTGCGGATGCGACCTGCCATGTTTCCTCCTTGAAAACGGTTGGCCTGACGACGCTCGACGTTGACCCGTCGACAGGGCTGCTGTCGCTCAGGCTACCCAATTCCTCGTGCGCTGCCCAACGCACCGGACGTCCGTGGCCGATCCGGTTGCAGAACGCGGACGGCCGGGGCGTGGATCCTTTCGGACCCACGCCCCGGCTGTGTTGTGCGCACCCCTCAGTGCATCGTCCCTGCTGTTACTGCGAGACGGGGACGAACCGCTCCCATGCCCGGTGCGAACCGAGCAGGGTGACCAGCTCATTGGCCACCGTGGCGGCGTCACCGGCCACGATCGCCACGCCACCGTCGGCCAGGTTGAGGGCCTGGGCGGCCGCCTTTGCGTCCACCAGTCCGATCGCCTTGGCGTGACGCCACGCCTCGCCGACGATCTTGCTGACGCGCGGGTCGACGGCGCCGTTCGGGTCATCGGCACCGGCCTTGGCGTCCAGCGTGGGCTGGGCGTCCGGGGCCGGGGGGACGTCCCCGACCACCACGACGGCGTCGAACTCCACCGAGGCGGCCGTCGTGTACGTCCGCTGGACCGTCAGCCCAGCGACCTTGCCACCATGCGGGGCCACGACCAGCGGCACGACGCCAGCGGCCGACAGCGCACCCTGCAGGGCCTGCACCGAGGCGGCGTCCGCCTTCTCGCCGACGACGATGCCCACCTGGCGTCCGTCGACCGGGAAGGTCTGCCCCAACTGGGACAGCGACGGGCTGAGGTGCGCCGGCTCGACGGGTGGCTGGGTGGGCTTGGGGGCGTCCATCCCCAGCCCCAGCGCGACGGCCGCGCACAACTCGGCGTCGATGTTGGCCAGGCACTGCAGCTGGCGCACCCGCACCGCCTCCTCCCAGCACTTCAGGAGCTCGAAGGTGTAGGCGGCGATGATGTGGTCGCGCTCCACCGGGGTCATCGAGCGGTAGAACAGCGTCGCCTGCGAGTAGTGGTCGTCGAAGCTGGCCGATTGCTCGCGGGTGTTGGTGCCCTGCGCGATCGGCGCGGGGAAGTCGATCACCGCGTGCTGCTCGTCCCCGGCCACCGACGGGTTGTTGGCGTCCAGGGTGTTCGGGTGGAAGGGGGCGACGCCACCGTGCACCGCGTCCTGGTGGAAACCGTCGCGCAGCAGGTCGTTGATCGGCGCGTGCGCGCGGTTGATCGGCAGCTGGTTCCAGTTCGGGCCGCCCAGACGGGTGATCTGGGTGTCCAGGTAGCTGAACAGGCGAGCCTGCAGCAGCGGGTCATTGGTGAAGTCGATGCCCTGCACCCGGTTGGCGGGATTGAAGGCGACCTGCTCGGTCTCGGCGAAGAAGTTCACCGGG
Organism: Luteococcus sanguinis; assembly: GCF_039527675.1. NCBI lineage: Bacteria > Bacillati > Actinomycetota > Actinomycetes > Propionibacteriales > Propionibacteriaceae > Luteococcus > Luteococcus sanguinis. The sequence continues at coordinate 58,766 of NZ_BAAAKI010000025.1, read as the reverse complement.
TTCCGGTTCAGCGTCATGGTGCCGATCACCTGCACCGGGACGAGTTCTTCGGGAACCAGCTTGGTCGGGTCGAGCAGGTCGATCCCCTCGAACATCTGGTCTTCGGTGTCGGGCATCACCTGCACGCCCAGGTCCCACTGCGGGTAGGCGCCGGCCTCGATCGCGTCCGCCAGGTCGCGGCGGTGGAAGTCGGGATCGGCGCCATTGGTGATGATCGCCTCTTCCCAGGTCACCGAATGGACGCCCAGACGCGGCTTCCAGTGGAACTTGACCAAGGACGTCTTGCCCTCGGAGTTGATCAAGCGCCAGGTGTGGACGCCGAAGCCCTCCATCATCCGGTAGGAGCGCGGGATGCCGCGGTCGGACATGTTCCACAGGGTGTGGAACTGGGTCTCGGTGTGCAGCGAGACGAAGTCCCAGAAGGTGTCGTGCGCGCTCTGGGCCTGCGGGATCTCGCGGTCGTGGTGCCACTTGGCGGCGTGGACGATGTCGGGGAACTTGATGCCGTCCTGGATGAAGAAGACGGGCATGTTGTTGCCGACCAGGTCGAAGTTGCCCTCCGAGGTGTAGAAGCGGGTCGCGAAGCCACGGGTGTCGCGGGCCAGGTCCATCGAGCCACGGCTGCCGAGCACGGTGGAAAAGCGGACGAAGGTGTCGGTCTCGACGCCCTTCGCGAGGAAGGGGGCCACGCAGATCGACTCCGCCGCGCCGTTCGCGACGAAGGTGCCATGGGCGGCGGCGCCACGGGCATGCACGACGCGCTCGGGGATGCGCTCGTGGTCGAAGTGGCTGACCTTCTCGCGCAGGTGGTGGTCCTGCAGCAGGGTCGGGCCGCGCCGGCCCGCCTTGAGGGAGTGGTCGGTGTCGCGGACCGGCGCGCCGTGGGCAGTGGTCAGGTAGGCACCCTGCTGTGCGTTCGCGGTCTGGTCGGCGCCGGTCTCGGCGCCCGTTGGGGTGCGGGTGTCAGGGCCCGTCTGGTCGGGTTTGGGAGGCAGGGGCTCGGCGGGCGTGGTCGGCTCGCTGACCGACTCCGGCGCGGCGCCCGGACGCCCTGGGATGAGCGGCTCGCTGGCCTTGGCGGCCGGCTTGGCCGGGGCGTTCTTGTCGGGCTGGCTCTTGGTGGGGGTCATGCGAACTCCTGTCGTCGAACGGCGCCGGGGCGCGGACGAAAGGAGTCCAGCCACCGGCTCGCGGGCCATCCGTTCGACGGTAACGGTGCTGGTCAGGGGTGCTGCTACCCCCATTGGGAGGGGCGGCCTCCGCTGTTGGCGGAAGGGCGGTTTGGCGCCATCCCAGAGGGTGCTCAGCCCAGGCGCAAGTAGGCGGTGACCGCGTCCAGCCGGGGGAAGCTGATGGTCGCGTCGGCCTGGTCTGCGGCCAGGGGCTTGGCGCAGTAGGCGACGCCCAGACCTGCGGCGCCGATCATGTCCAGATCATTGGCTCCGTCCCCGACGGCGACGGCCCGGTCGGCCTCGATGCCCAACTCGGCCGCGTGACGCAGCAGGTGGGTGCGCTTGGCGGCGCGATCGACGACCGCGCCCAGCACGCGTCCGGTCAGTCGCCCGTCGATGACCTCCAAGGTGTTCGCGGAGACCTCGTGGACGGGCAGGTGCGCGACCAAGGGGACCACGATTTCGGCGAAGCCGCCGGACACGAGCGCCACGCGGGCTCCGGAGGCGGCCACGGCGCGGATGAGGCGCTCGGCGCCGGGGGAGAAGCTGGTGCGCTCCCGGACCCGCTCGAAGACGCTCGCGTCCAGGCCTTTGAGGGTGGCGACGCGCGCGGTGAGGCTCTCGCGGAAGTCGAGTTCGCCGCGCATCGCGCGGGCGGTGATCTCGGCGACCTGTTCGCCGGCGCCCGCCTCGGCCGCCAGCTCGTCGATGGCCTCCGAGGTGGTGAGCGTCGAGTCGACGTCCAAGATCAACAAGGCCGGCGGGTTGCTGGCCAAGTGGCCCTCGACCACGGTCGCGTCGACGCCGTGGGCGGCCAACGGACGCAGGGCCCGGCGCGCGGAGTGGACGTCCGACAGCTCTGGCGGCAGCTCACCGGTTGCCGACCATCCGTGGCCCCAGGGGCGCTCGGTGGCCGGTTCGGGAACCGGCGCCTCGAGCATGCCGAGGGCGAGGTCGATGACCTCGCTCGGGATGGGTTCGGGGCTGGCCAGGGCGATGCGCACGCTCACGCGGGCAGCCTATTGGTGGGGCGCGACCGGCGCGTCAGATCGGCCACCCGTTGAGAGCGAGCACGACAAGGTGTTGGCCAGGGCCGCGCTGGGGGCGGCCACCGTCACGCTGTGCCAGCCCACCGGGGCGGGGGTGAGGGTCCGCGGGTCGAGCATGTGGTGGGCCGCTCGTCCAGATGCCGTCCAACGGCGCTTCTGGGTGGACGACGTGGCCACGGCCATGCCGTCGGTCGGGGTGATGGTTTGGGACGGGTCGGTGGGGAGATCGTGGACGAACACCTGCCAACCACCTTCGGGCACGGGGCCAGCAGTGGCGAGGTCACCGCCCAGACTTACCAGGGGGAGTCGCTCCGAAAGCGGGAGGCCAACTCGTCCACCTCGTCGGTGATGGCGTGGCAGATCTCGATCGCGTGGTCGAGGGCCGTGGGGTCGGTGACGACCAGACGCGCCTCGACCGTCCACAGCCGCCAGTCGGGCGCGACGGTGTGGACGGCCGGGGCCTCACAGGTGCTGCTCATGGGCCTTCGTTCGTGCGAGCTTCAGGAGCCGGACGTGTTGCCCTGCGGCGGCTGTCCGTTGCCGGGCATCACGCCGCCCTGGCCACCCTGCTGGGTGGTGCCGGAGTTGGACGTGCCGGAGTTGCTGTTCGACGTCCCGCTGTTCGACGTCCCCGTGTTGGAGTTGCCGTTCTGTCCGGGCATGCCCATGCCGCCGGGGCCGCCCTGCATGCCGCCGGGGCCCTGCTGCTGGGAGGTGCCGGTGGTGTCGGCGCCGAAGGCATTGGCCGCAGCGACGCCACCCGCGCCGACCATGGCCGCACCGATGGTGGCGGCGATGAGGGTCTGGGTGCCCCAGCGCTTGGCGCTGGCGGCCCCGGTTGTGCCCGTGTGGGCGGCGTTCTGCGCCGCAGCCTGGTCAGTGGTGATCGCGTACTGCTGCCCTTGCTGGGCCTGGGTGTCGTTCTGCGCCTGCTGGGTGGTCGTCTGCTGGGGGGTCGCCTGCTGGGTGGCCGCCTGGCCGCTCTGGGCGGCCAGTTGGGCCGGGTGGGGATCGGTGCCCCACGGCTGCGGGACGCTCGGGTCGAACTGCTCGTGGCCCGGAGTGGTCATCTGGGAGGTCCTTTCACTGGATCACCTGCGATGGTCCGCGCCGAGGCTGTGCCGAGCCTGTGTGCGATCTGGGCGCTCCCGGTGAACCCGGACGCTCCATCGATCAGGCGGTGAGGGCTGATCATTCGAGTCCGGCCCTTCCTGCGCCCGCTGACGCAATACCTCGCTGGTCTGGCCACCACGGTCCCGGCGTTCGCGTCACTCGCCGCTAGCGCAGCCGCAGCCGCGACCGGGTGACCATGAACTTGGGGTTCTGGGCCACCACCTCGGTCGGGCCGACCACCTGGTTCAGCCGGGACCGCCACGGCAGGTGGGAGTTGAACACGCACCAGACCTGACCGCCCTTGTCGTGGGCGCTCTCTCTTTGCACACCGAGGCGCAGGACGCGGGGGAGTTCGTCGAAGAAGGCGAGCGTGGCGGACGAGTCCTTGGCGTGGCCCACGTGGAAGGGCGGGTTGGTCACCACGAGGTCCAGGTCGGCATCGGGCCAGCCCGACAGTCCGTCGGCCAGCAGCACCTGGGCGGTGACGCCGTTGGCCTCGGCGGTGCGGGCGGTGGCGGCCACCGCGGCGCGGGAGTTGTCGCTGGCGAGAAGGTCAAGGTCGGGCCGCAGCCGTCCAAGGGTGGCGGTGATGGTCCCGTTGCCGCAGCCCAGATCCAGCACACGAGCGCCGTCGGGCAGATCGCGCGCCAGGCTGGGCAGTTGGTCCAGCAGCAGGCGGGTGCCGGGGTCGGGTTTGGTTCCGGCGAAGGTGTTCCCGTGGGCCCAGAGCTCCAGTGAGAGGGCGTCGTTGTGTTGGGAGCGTGGCCAACCCCTCGACAGAGTCGGGGATCCCAGGGGGCTGGACGCGTGGAGCACCCGGGACTTCTGACGACCCAGGCTGGCGCGCACCGAGCCGAAGTGCGCGGCGAGCACTTCGTTCATCGTCCGGTTGAGGAACTTCTCCCGTCCGGTTGCGAGCACCAGCACGGAATCGGCCGCGTGTTGGGCGACCAGGCCGGCGTACTCGTCCAGGCCACCGAGCGCCTTGGGCAGCGCCATCCAGACCAGGTCAGCGCCGCGCACGGCGTCAGCCAGTTCACCGAAGGGGTCACCCGCCGCCCGCGGCGTCGGGTCGGCGGTCACGTCGTCCCAGCAGACAACCTCGTCCGCGTACTCGCCGGCGACCTCCCGCAAGCCGGGCAGGTCGATGACGACCAACCGCCGCGCCCGCCCGGGATGGACGTCGGCGGATTCGACCAGCAGCAGTGATTCGGTGGGGTCCACGCGCAGATTCTCCCCCATTACGCCCCCCGCCCTATGCGCCGTGTGCCGGGGGAGATAGGTTCGACGCCATGGCGACGGAGCCACTCGAGATCCACGTGATCGCCGACTCCACCGGGGAGACGGCGGCCCGTCTCGCGCGCGCTGCGCAGGCCCAGTTCACCGACACCGCCTTCACCATCATCCGACACCCGCGCACGTCCAGCCCGGACGCACTGCTCCGGGTCTTCGACGCACTGCGCAAAGACGTCCACCCGCGGCGCGTCGTGCTGTACACCCTGGTCAACGAGCACATGCGCGACCTGGTCGCCAAGGCCTGTGAGGAACTGTCCATCCCCGCGGCCGACCTGTTGGGCGGCGCGCTGGGCGCGATCGAGCAGGCCACCGGCGCCGAGGCGGACGAGGTGGTCCGGCGCCCTGTCGGCGTCGAGGCCGACTACTTCGAGCGCATCTCGGCGATGGAGTTCGCCGTCCGCAATGACGACGGCGCCATGCCCGTCGCGCTGCGCGAGTGCGACATCTGCCTGGTCGGCGCCTCCCGCTCGGGCAAGACCCCGCTGTCGATCTACCTGGGCTACTGCGGCTACAAGACGGTCAACGTCCCACTCGTCCCCGGCATCGAACCACCGGCCGAACTGTGGGGGCTGGAGCGCTGGCGCATCGTCGGTCTGACCATCGACGCCGAACGGCTGCTCCAGATCCGCAACCGACGCGTGAAGAGCCTGGGCGGTTTCGGCACCAAGGACGGCTACGCCGACCTCGCGAAGATCTATGACGAACTGGACGAGGTGGGCGAGATCCAGCGCAGGCTGCGCTGCCCGGTGATCGACACCACCGGCCTTGCGCTCGAAGAAGCGGCCGCCCGCATCATCGAGCTCGTGGACGAACGCGCCAAACGCTCCGGGGGACACCTCAGACGGCCCGCCGGGAGCCTCAAGATCCAACCCTGACGGGCCATTCCAACCCCGAAGGACAGTCCCTAGGGGTCACCACCGCGGTAGGTGGGCACAACCGAACACATCCAGTGGGGCCGCCCGGCCGCACCGCACGGACGAATCGAAGGAGATTCCGCAGTGACCGAGAAGTACATCTACGACCTGGCCGAGGGCGACGCCACGATGCGCAACCTGCTCGGTGGCAAGGGCGCTGGCGTCGCCGAGATGCACAAGGTCGGGGTTCCCGTCCCTGACGCCTTCACCGTGACCACCACCGCGTGCGTCGAAACCATGAACCGCAACGGCGAGTGGCCGGACGAGCTGCGCGGGCAGGTCGAGGAGGGCCTGAAGCGTCTCGAGGAGCGCACTGGACGCGTGCTCGGTGGCTCCGAGAACCCGCTGCTCGTCTCGGTTCGTTCCGGTGCCGTCTTCTCGATGCCCGGCATGATGGACACGATCCTCAACCTGGGCATCAGCGATGACACCGTCGAGGCCGTCGCCAAGGAGGCCGACAACGAGCGCTTCGCCTGGGACTGCTACCGCCGCTTCATCCAGATGTACGGCGAGGTCGTCGAGGGTGTCTCCGGGCACGCCTACGAGGACGCGCTGAGCGAGATGAAGGCCCGCAAGGGCGTCGAGCAGGACACCGACCTGACCGCCGAGGACCTCAAGGCCCTGGTCGCCGAGTTCAAGCAGATCAGCAATGACGAGCTGGGTGGCGAGTGGACCACCGACCCGCGCGAGCAGCTGATGCGCGCCATCAACGCCGTCTTCAAGAGCTGGCAGAACCCGCGAGCGGACGTGTACCGCAAGGCCAACAACATCCCGGCCGACCTGGGCACGGCCGTCAACGTGATGCAGATGGTCTTCGGCAATCGCGGCGACACCTCGGCCACCGGTGTCTGCTTCACCCGCAACCCCTCCACCGGCGCGAACGAGCTCTACGGCGAGTTCCTGACCAATGCGCAGGGGGAGGACGTGGTGGCCGGCATCCGCACCCCGCGTCCGCTGGGGGAGATGCGCGAGATCCTGCCGGAGGCCTACGACCAGCTCATCGACACGATGACCAAGATGGAGGCCCACTACAAGGACATGCAGGACATGGAGTTCACCATCGAGAATGGCAAGCTCTACCTGCTGCAGACCCGCAACGGCAAGCGCACCGCCGCCGCCGCGCTGAAGGTCGCCTCCGACCTGGTCAACGAGGGCGTCATCGACAAGGCCGAGGCCCTGAACCGCATCGAGCCGGCCCAGCTGGACCAGCTGCTGCACCCCGCCATCGACCCGAACCATGGCAGGGCCGCGATCGCAAAGGGCCTCCCGGCGTCCCCGGGGGCCGCCGTCGGCGAGCTCGTCTTCGACGCGGACACCGCAGCCGCCCGCGGCGAGAAGGGCGAGAAGGTCGTCCTGGTGCGTTTCGAGACCACCCCGGACGACATTCACGGCGTCATCGTCTGCCAGGGCATCCTGACCGCCCACGGCGGCATGACCTCCCACGCGGCCGTCGTCGCGCGCGGCATGGGCAAGCCCTGCGTCGCCGGAGCCTCGGGCATCAAGATCGACCCGCTGGCCAAGACGCTGACCATCGGTGACCAGGTCTTCAACGAGGGCGACGTGATCACCCTCAACGGCTCCACCGGCGAGGTCTTCGGTGAGGCGCTGGAGCTGATCCCGCCGCAGATCAACGAAGACTTCCAGAACGTCGTCCAGTGGGCCGATGAGGTGCGCACACTCGGCGTCCGCGCGAATGCGGAGAACTTCGAGGACGCGACCAAGGCGCGCGAACTGGGTGCCGAGGGCATCGGCCTGTGCCGAACCGAGCACATGTTCTTCGGCGCCGACCGCCTGCCCGCCGTGCGGGAGATGATCGTCGCCGAGAACTCCGAGCAACGAGCTGCAGCGCTGGAGAAGATCCTGCCGATGCAGCAGGCCGACTTCGAGCAGGTCTTCACCGCGATGAAGGGGCTGCCGGTCACCGTCCGTCTGCTCGACCCGCCGCTGCACGAGTTCCTGCCGAACCTGGTGGAGCAGAGCCTGCTGGTGCAGAAGCTGGAGCTGACCGGCGGTGACGCGGCCGAGCTCGAGGAGGCCCGCAGGGTGCTGGCGCAGGTCAAGAAGCTGCACGAGCAGAACCCGATGCTCGGCACCCGCGGCTGCCGCCTGGGCGTGCTGTACCCGGAGATCCCGGACATGCAGGCCCGTGCCATCATCAGGGCCGCCCTGGCGGTGCTGGAGCGCGAAGGCGAGACCATCGGCATCGAGATCATGATCCCGCTGGTGGCCCTGCCCGAGGAGCTGAAGATGCAGCGCGCGATCGTCGACGCGGCGGTTGCCGACGAGTTCGCGAAGGCCGGCAAGGAGCTGCCGTACACGGTGGGCACCATGATCGAGCTGCCGCGCGCCGCGATGGTGGCCGACCAGATCGCGGAGCACGCCGACTTCTACTCCTTCGGCACCAACGACCTGACGCAGACGACGATCGGCATCAGCCGTGACGACGCGGAGAACGGCTTCCTCACCCACTACGTCATGGACGGCGTGCTGAAGAAGAACCCCTTCGAGTCCATCGACGTGGACGGCGTCGGCCAGGTGGTCCGCACCGGCGTCGAGAAGGGACGCTCGGTCAAGCCCGACCTCAAGTGCGGTGTCTGCGGCGAACACGGCGGCGACCCGGACTCGATCCAGTTCTTCCACGAGGTTGGCCTGAACTACGTCTCCTGCTCGCCCTTCCGGGTGCCGATCGCCCGCTTCGCGGCGGCCAAGGCGGCCATGGGGAACCGGGTCAACGACAAGTGACGTCCAGCTCCTGGTGAGCTGAACGGTTCGGACGCGCGACGGGTCGGTGGGTGCTCCCGCCGGCCCGTCTCGTCGTCACCCAGAGGGAGTCGGCTGCCCCGGCAGCTGAGGGGTGCCTGAGCCCTGCACGGGCTCGGAACCGGCCAGAACTGTCGGCGGGGCCGGTTAGCCTCGAGGAGTGGACGAACTGACGAGCCGGGCCGAACCCGACAACGCCGAGGTCGCGCGGGCGATCGACCTGGCGGATGAGTTTGGGATGAGCGTCGTGCTGGTCCGGCTGCGGGTGGACGCCGAACCGGGGCTCGCCCAGCTGCTGCTGGCCGAGGCCGAGCTGGAGACCGCCGAGAGCCTGATGGGGCAGGAATGGGTGCTCTGGCACCGGGAGATGGGCGAGCGCGCGGCCTTCATCGTCCTGGACGGGGCACCTCGTTCGCTCAAGCGAGCGCTGGTCGAACTGGAGGACTCCCATGACCTGGGCGAGGCCTGGAACCTCGACCTGGTCACCGGCATGGACGAGGGTCCGGACGTCTGGCACGCGAGCCCGGAACGGCCGAGCCAGCGACCATCCATCGGTGTCGCAGCGGACGAGTTGACCCGCGGATATGACTGGTCGCGAGGCAATCCGTCGCTGGGAGGATGACCCGGGAGCGGGTGACAATGTAGGGGTTTGGCGTGATGCGCCCCGCAGGTGTGCATGACAGGTGAGGGGGCTGTGATGGTGGAGCAGTGGATGGCGCAGCACGTGCCCGGTGGGCGGATGTTGCTGATGGGTCCGCAGTGCGCGGTGCTCTTGCCGGCCGAGGTCGGCTCGCAGCTCGCCACGAGCCTGTGGCCGCCAATCCAGGGCGAGCCCTCCCCGGTGGCCCTGGTCAACACCCTCACCGGCGCCGGCCTGGACAGCCTGCACGACTTCGCCCTGCTGGTGGCCGACGGGCAACGTGTCCGCTGCCTGGTGCGAGGCGACGTGCGCGTCAGCGATATCGATTCGGGTGAAGTCCTCGCCGACGGCGGGGGTCTGCTGACCTGGCGCGAGGCGAGCCTGACGGGCGTCCGTGGCGTGCGCCTGGGCCGCGCCGAGGAACCCGCTCGTCTCCCGCTGAGGGTGGGGGCGGCGATGGTCAGCCACGCGGACATCACCTTCGACGGGTCCGATCCCACCCCAAGGGAACACGAGCCCGCTGCCGAGCAGAGCCCGGCAGCGGTGGCGATCCCGGCCCCCCTCGCACCAGACGAAGCTGGTACACCACAGAGCCCCGAATCCGGGCCCGAGCTGGCGCCCAGCCCCAGCGACCACGACGGCATGACCATCTTCCAGCGCGACATCGCCGCCACCCACAAGCCTTCCGAGGAGCCTCCGAGCCAAGTGCTCGCGGCCCCGTGCGTCGAGGGCCATGCGAACCCGCCGGGTAGCCACTCCTGTCGAATCTGCGGCGCCCCCGTCGAGGCGGGCACGCCGCAGATCGTCCGTCGTCCCCCGCTGGGTCTGTTGGTGGCTTCGGACGGGCAATCGGTCGAGCTCGACCAGCGGGTATTGGTCGGCCGCGCCCCCAGCGCCGACGGCTTCGGCCCGGGCGTGCGCCTGCTCACCGTGCCCTCTCCCAACCAGGACATCTCCCGAAGCCACCTGCTGATTGCCCCGGACGGCTGGGCGATCGAGGCGACCGACCTGGAGTCCACCAACGGCACCCTGCTGATGCGTCGCGGCCAGGAGCCGATCCGGCTGCTCGGCCAGCAGCCGACGCTGGTGCAGATCGGTGACGTACTCGACCTGGGCGACGGCGTCACCGTCGAGGTCACGAACCCGACCCTCTGACAGCCGCGAACCCCAGACCAACAGCGACGACATGTCCAGCCCCGCACCGCCGTCCAGCCCCGCACCGCCGTCCAGACCCGCACCGCCGTCAAGACCCGCACCGCCGTCTGGCCGGGCGCCCCGCGCGTCCCTGCGTCGGCTGGTGCGCACCGGTATCTCCCGACTGCCCGGGGGCTGGCGTGAGCGTGCCGAGAAGGTGGCCGGTGACCGGCGCGCCCGACGCACCGTCCGCGCTCTGGAACGTCACGGCGGTCTGGTCGGCGTCGGCGCGCTGGCGCTGGCCGTCGGGACGGGCGCGGTACTGGTGCCCGGCGTCCGAGCGGCCGACGAGCACCTGGACGACCAGGCCGTCTACGTCGCCAACAGCTCCGCCGCGCTGATCGGCATGGTCAACCCACAGATCACCCAGCTCGCCGCGGCGGCCCCGGTCAGTGGGCAGTCGGGTTTCACGATCTGGCAGGACGCGCAACAGGTGCTGGTCCAGGGCGCGACCTCCAACCAACTCCAGCAGTACAACCCGGCCACCAACACCATGGGCGCACCGATGAACCTGCCCGCGGGCGCCGCCGTGGCGGTGCAGGCCGGCAGGGTCTCGATCACCAACCCCAGCACGGGAAAGGTGTGGTTCCGGCCCGTCACCGAGATCCGCGACGACCTCGACCAGGCCCGCCCTGCCCTCGATGTCGGGGAGTACGGCACCGCGACGGTCACCTCCGCCGGCACGCTGGTGGGCGTCGACGTCGCCACCTCCGAACTCGTCCGCGCCGGTGCCTCCGAGGGCGAGCAGCTGACCGCACCGGTCGACCTGGGCCTGACGAAATCGTCGCGCAATGTCCAGATCTCCGCCGTCGGCGACCGGGCCGTCGTCTACGACGGTGACTCCCGCGCCATCTGGCTCGAGGACGGTTCGGCAACGGACCTCGCAGGTTCCGGACGGGTGCAGCTGGCGCAGCCGGTGACCGACGTCCTCGGCGAGGATGACTGGCACGCCCTGTTCGCCACCGAGACCGGCCTGTCAGTGCTGGAGGGCAGCCGAGTGCGCAACCTGGTCGACCTGCCCGCCCTCCGCGGCACCCCCGTGCGTCCCGTCGTCCGCGGCGAGTGCGCCTACAGTGCCCTGCAACGGAGCACCGGTGACTCGATCGGCAGCCTGGTGAAGTACTGCCGCGGCGCCGACCCGGTCGTGCTCGACATCCCCCTGCCCGATGCCCCTGCCGAGCCGCGGCTGCGGCTTGCGGTCAACCGCGGCACCGTCGTGCTGAACGAGACGGTCTCGGGCCAGAGCTGGATCGTGGACGACGAACTGCGCGCCGTCCCGCAGGCCTGGTCGCAGCTCACCCCGCCCAGCCAGACCAACACCAACCAGACCAGTACGGGCTCCTCCTCGGTGCAGCGCAGCACCAAGCAGCACCCGCCTGTCGCGGTGGCCGACCAGCTGGGTGCCCGCGCCGGCCGCGCGACCGTCCTCGACGTGGTCGCCAACGATCACGACCCAGACGGTGACGTGATCACCGTCTCCGAGGCGCCCACCAGACTGCGTGATGGCATCGTCGTCGAACGCATCCGCGGCGGCGCCGCCCTGCAGGTGACCGTCCCATCCGGCACCACCGGCACGGTGAGCTTCCCCTACACGATCAGCGACGGCTATCCGCGCAGCACCGCCAGCGCCACCGTGACGTTGAGGCTTGCGGACGCGGCGGCCAGCCGCGCCGACCAGCCCCCCGTCCAGACCCGCGCCGACCGGACCCTGACCGTCGCCCAGCGCGGGCAGGCGAACCTGCGCGCGCTGCTGGACTGGCGCGACCCCGAAGGCGATGACATCGTGCTGGTCGACGCCACCACCACCGACCCGGACGACGAAGTGGCCTTCACCGCCGACGGCAACATCACCTACCGGGCCATCGGCGCCGGGACGGCAGCCCGCCGCCTCGACCTGGTCGTCTCGGACGGGGTGCGCACCACCAAGGGCAGCGTCAAGGTCGTCGTCACGCCCAAGGCCTTCGCGCCGGTCGCCAATGCTGACCACTACCAGACCCGCGTCGGGACGAAGCTGCTGCTGACCCCCACCGACAACGACGAGGGAGAGGGGCTCAAGCTCGGCGCTCCCGGCGCCCCCACCCGCGCGGGGGCGAGCACCCCCGAGGCCGGTTCCTGGGCCCTGGAACGCAAGCAGGCCGACAATGCCCTCGAGTTCACCGCGAACGTCCCCGGCACCTGGTACCTGACCTATCCCGTCACCTCGTCCACCGGTGGGCCCAGCGAGGGCATCATCCGCATCGACGTCACGGCCCGATCACAGGCCAACACCGCACCGGTCGCGGCGCGCGACGTCGGGCTGATGACCTCCACCAACACGGTGCTGGTCGACCCGCTGGCCAACGACACCGACGCCGACGGGGATGTGCTCGTCGTCCAGTCCGTGCAGGCCGTCGACCCCGATGCACCCGTCCGGCTGGAGCTGCAGCAGCGCCAGTACGTGCACGTGGAGGCGATCCGGCGCATCACCAAGCCCGTCCAGCTGCGCTACTGGGTCAGCGACGGCGAGAACTCCGTGGCCGGCACGATCATGGTCGTCCCCGCCGTGCCCTCCAGCGGACGGGCGCAACCGGTCGCCGCCGCGGACGAACTGCGCGTCCGGGCCGGCACCACCGGCAGCGTCGACGTGCTGCGCAACGACCACTCGCCGCTGGGGCTCGACCTGCACCTCGTCCGGCTGGAGGGCGCCGCTGGCGACAGCGCCTGGATCGATGGCGACCGGATCCGCGTCGCCACCGCCCCCAGCACCGACGGCACCTCCTTCCCGGTCACCTACGTGGTGGCCGACTCCGACGGCAAGCGGGCCAGCGGCGTGCTCAACGTGCAGGTCAACTCCTCCGACGGCAAGAACGACGCCCCCACCCCGCCGGTGGTCGAGGCGCGCGTGCTCTCCGGCACCTCCACCCGGGTTCGGATCCCGCTCGATGGGATCGACCCGGACGGTGACCCGGTGCGGTTGGTCGGGCTGGGCAGCGGACCCAGGCTGGGACGCATCACCCAGCTCGGCGACGGCTACCTCACCTACGAGGCCTTCCCCGGCTCCCGGCTCACCGACACCTTCAAGTACCAGGTGATGGACGCCAAGGGCGTGGTCGGCGTCGGGGAGGTGCGGGTCGGCATCGCGGAACGACGCACCGAGTCGACTGCACCGACGGCGAACCTGGACACCCTGGCGGTGCGGCCCGGGCGGGCGGTCCAGTGGCCGGTGCTGGCCAACGACCACGACATCGACGGCGACCCGATCACCCTCGGCGATGCCGACACCCTCGAGCTGCCCTTCCCCGCGACGGTCACCAACCGCACCGACCTCTCCTTCACCGTCCCCAGCAAGACCGGTCTGTACACCGGCACCTACCTGGTGCGCGACCAACTCGGGCTCAACTCCCGCGGCGGGCTCTCGCTCACGGTCAGTGCCACCGCCCCGTTGCACGCGCCGGTGGCCCGCGACGACGTCGTCGCGCCCTCCCAGATCACCGGCAAGGAATGGATCCAGGTGTCGGTCACCCGCAACGACTTCGACCTGGACGGACGCGCGCGCGACCTGACGATCAGCGTCCCCGCCGACGAGGCAGCCCAGGGCGTCGAGGTGCAGTCGGACGGGAGCCTGCGCGTGCCCGTGCAGGAGACCACCCGCCAGTTCCGCTATCGGGCCACCGACACCGACCAGTTGTGGGCCGAGGCGGTGGTCACCGTCCCCGGACGTGAGAATCAGCTGCCCGCCCTGCGTGCAGCCCTGGAACCACAGGTCGTCACGGCCGGACAGACCACCACCTTCGACCTCAACCAGCTCGCCGTCGGCACCTCGGGCCGCAAGCTCGTGATCCGGGGTGACAAGGACATCGTCGCCACCACTGGCGAGGCGAACCACGACGGCGCCAAGGTCTACTTCACCCCGGCGCTGACCAGCCAGGGGCCTGCCGCGGTGGTGGTCAACGTGACCGAAGATGTGCCGGTTGCAGAGGGTCCGCGGCAGGCGTGGCTGACGATCCCGGTGACGGTGAAGCGGGCACCGAGCTCCCGCAGCGACGGCAAGCAGGGCCCCACCGAGGCCAACTTGCCGCCCCAGGGCGCGGTGCCGACCATCACGGTCACCCCCGGCGAGGTGGAGATGGCGATCGGTCTGGCGTCCCACTTCACCGACCTGGAGCTGCAGGACTTCCACTTCGAGGGCTGGAGCGCGGCCCGCGGCGGCGACGCCGCCCTGGAGTTCCGATTCAACGACACCCAGGACACGATCCTGGTCAAGACCGGCATCAAGACCGCACCCGGCGCCAAGCGGACCATCACCGGCAGCGTCGTCGACGCCGGCGGCAGCCGCGCCCCCGTGACGATCCAGCTGGTGGCCGGCACCTCCCGTCGTCCGCTGCCGGTCGCCGGCACCGACACTGTCGACAAGGCGGTCGGGGGAAGAGCGTCCACGGTCAGCGTGCTCGCCAACGACCGATCCTTCGTGAAGCCGGACACCCTGACACTGGTGGGAACCCCGGTGGTCACCCAGGGGCGGGCAACCGTCGCGGTGAAGGGCGACCAGGTGGTCGTCACGCCCGCCGAGGGCTTCCACGGCCTCGCGGTGGTCACCTACACGATCCAGGACGCGACCGGCGACCCCGACCGGCAGGTCGACGGGCAGGTGCGGCTGATCGTGCTGGCCAAGCCGGACCCGCCCGGCACCCCGGTGGCCAGCGAGGTGGGCGACCAGAAGGCGACGCTGACCTGGAGCGAGCCCTCCGACAACGGCCTGCCGATCACCAGATACCAGGTCACCGCCACCTCGGCCACCGCCGGCACCCGGCAGCAGGAGTGCACCTCCAGCCGGTGCACCATCAACGGCCTGACCAATGACGCGGCCTACACGATGACCGTCCAGGCGTACAACGAGCTCGGCTATGGCGCGGCGTCTCGGCCGTCGGCCCCGATCCGGCCGGACGTGCGACCCGACGCCCCGAACCGTCCGGTCGGCACCTCCGCCGATGGGAGCGTCGAGCTCAGCTGGCAGCCGCCGACCAACCGCGGTTCGGCGATCCAGCACTACGAGGTGCAGGTCGGCGCGCCGCTCAACAAGACCGTGAAGCTCGGCAATGTCACAATCTATCGCTGGGCCGGCCTGACCAATGGTCAGGAGTACACCTTCCGGGTGCGGGCCACGAACAAGGTCGCCGAGCCTGGCGAGTGGTCGCCGGCTTCCGCGTCCGTGATGCCGGTCGGCAAGCCCTCGGCTCCCACCGCCGTCACCGCCACCGACACCGGCGCCAAGGATGGCGGCGTGGTGCGCATCGCGTGGCGCCAGCCCGCAGACACCGGCGGCGTTGCCATCACCCGGTACACGGTGCAGGCCGTCGAGGGCGGACGGACGACGACCATCGACACCGTCGACGGTGACGTCACCGCCACCACTTGGTCGTCCGCGGTGGCCGGGCGCAGCTATGTCTTCCGCGTCATCGCCGAGAACAGCGCCGGGGCCGGACCCGCCGGGTCATCCGAGACCTACCGCCCGTGGGGCCGGCCGGACGCACCGTCCGGCTTCACGATCATGGGGGGACGCAACCAGGTCACCCTGACGGGCCTGGGCAGCACGGACGACCGGACTCCGGTCGCCAGTTACGAGTTCTGGGTGGAGGCCGGTGGCGACCAGAGCCGGCACGTCGAGTTCGCCCCCGGCGACACGCTGCCCACCATCGGCGACCTCCAGGCAGGCAAGGAGTATGTCGGCCACCTGGTCGCGGTCTCCCGCGCCAATGGGGTCACCCGCACCAGCCAGGTTGGTTCCACGAAGGCCCGCGCCACCGTCCACGGGCAGCTCGGTGCGGTCGAACTCGTCGCTGGCGCCGCGCGCGACGGCGCTCCCGGGTCCCGCAGCTACCGGGTGCGGGCGCTCTCGGGGCCCTCGCTCGATGCAGCCGGGGTCACGGACGTCCGTTACGAGGTTTCGTCCGGGGACGGGAACTGGACCGCCGTCAAGGCTGACACCGACATCGCCGTGCAGGCCCCGACCTCGGTCGTGGCGCGCGCCGTCGACACCGGCCACGACCTCGCCGGCCTGGAGACCACCCTCGGCCTCGACACCACGATGTCCGTCGGCCAGGACCCCGGGAGCAAGAAGGTCCAGGTCTGGCTGCAGTCGTGGCCCGGCACCACGGTGCGCTGCACGCTTGCCACCGCGGACGCACAGGTCGCGGCCATCGACCGTGACCTCAACGGTGGGGGTGCTGGGGCGACCTTCGAGTGGGCCCCCGGGACGCCAGACCCCGCCAACCCACCCAACGACATCCCGCTCACCGTCCAGTGCCAGACCCAGGGCCAGGACGGCGTCACCCAGACCACCTCCTACACCTGGAAGCAGGCCCCCTGACATGTCGATGACCCCCGAACAGGCTGCTTGGTTCAGCGACACCTTCGCGCTGCTGGTGCGCAATGTCGAGCGCGCAATCATGGGCAAGACAGAAGGCGTCCGTCTGGCCCTGACCTGCCTGCTGGCCGAGGGTCACCTTTTGCTCGAGGACACCCCCGGCACCGGCAAGACCTCGCTCGCACGGGCGCTGGCCCAGTCAATCCAGGGCAGCCACTCGCGCATCCAGTTCACGCCCGACCTGCTCCCCTCGGACGTCACCGGTGTCACCATCTACGACCAGAAGACCGGCGACTTCGAGTTCCACCGGGGGCCGGTGTTCGCGTCGGTGGTGCTCGCCGACGAGATCAACCGCGCCTCGCCGAAGACCCAGGCCGCGTTGCTCGAGGTGATGGAGGAGCAGCGCGTCACCATCGACGGCGTCTCCCACGATGTGGGTTCGCCCTTCCTGGTGATCGCCACCCAGAACCCGATCGAGCAGGCCGGCACCTATCGGTTGCCCGAGGCGCAGTTGGACCGCTTCTTGATGAAGACCTCTCTCGGGCACCCCGACCGGGAGCACACGGTGCAGATCCTTGCCAGCGGCGGTTCGCGCCCCAACTCGCCCGCCCTGCCGCCGGTGATCACCGCGCAGGCCGCGGGCGAGATGGGCCAACTGGCTGCGTCGGTGTTCGTGGAGTCGAGCGTCGTCGACTACATTGCCCGGCTGCTGGAGGCCACCCGCGAGGAGCCGGACGTGCGTCTGGGCTCGTCGATCCGAGGTGGTCTGGCGCTGATGCGCGCCTCCCGGGTGTGGGCCGCCAGCCAGGGCCGACACTTCGTCGTGCCGGACGACGTGAAGATGCTCGCCGTCCCCTGCTTGGCGCACCGTCTGGTGCTGGACCCGGAGAGCGAGTTCAACGGCGTCACCGCCGAGGATGTGACCGCGCGCGTGGTCGGCTCCGTCACGCCTCCGACGGAGCGCACCGCCGAATGAGGCGACCCGATGTGCCGCTGCACCCCTTCGGCTGGGCCACCCTGGCCGCGGGGGTCGGCTGTCTGCTCGTCGGGCTGGTCACCCGGTGGTGGGAGCTCCGTCTGGTGGGCGTCTTCGCCCTCCTTTTGGTTGCCATCGCGCTGGCCTTCACCCTCGGGCGTCCCGCCTACCGCGTCACCGTGCAGGTGGACGACGACCGGGTGCTGGTCGGAGACCCGGCCGGCGGCGGGTTGACCGTGACCAATGTCGGCGGACGACGCAGCCTGCCCACCCGATTGGACCTGCCGATCGGCGAGCAGGTGGCAAGCTTCCCGGTGCCCAGCCTGGCTGCCGGAGCCGAGCAGCCCAACGGTTTCGTCGTGCCCACCCAGCGCCGCGGCATCGTCCACGTCGGGCCGGCCAGCACGGTGCAGGGCGACCCGCTCTCACTGGCCGGGCGCACCGCCCGCTGGACGGAGCAGGTGACCGTCCACGTGCATCCACGAACGGTGCCATTGCCCGGTGGGACGGTCGGTCTGGTGCACGACCTGGAGGGCCGCTCCGCGGACGAACCCAGCGACGCCGACATGGACTTCCATGCCCTGCGCGAGTATGCGCCGGGCGACGACCGGCGGCAGGTGCACTGGCGCTCGACGGCGCGCGCCGGCCAGTTGTTGGTGCGGCAGTATGCGCAGACCCGACAGGCCCGGCTGGCGCTGGGCCTGGACACCGCGCCCGGCTCCTACCTGGACGACGACGAATTCGAGCTTGCCGTGCAGGTGGCCGGATCGGTGGGCCTGCAGGCGCTTCGGGAACGCAACCCCCTGACCTTGGTCACCGAGCAGTCGGTGCTCCCGGACCCCCATCCGCGCCGGCTGCTGGACGAGCTGAGCGGCGTACAGCTGGCTGTGGCCGGGGGCGCACGGAATGGGGCCGGCCGGAATGGTGCTGGTTGGAATGGTGCTGGCCGGAATGGTGCTGGCCCGCGGGAGCTGGCGCGGCAGCTGATGCGTCGCTGTCCCACCGCGTCCGTCGTCGTGGTCGTCACCGGCTCGGCGATGCGTCCCGTCGAGCTCTCCCGCCAGCTGACCGCGATCCCGGAACAGGTGCGGGTGATCGCCATCCAGGCCCACCCCGCCACCAGCACCGTCGTCCGATCGATCGCACGCACCTCGATGATCCGGGTGCCCGAGCTGTCCGAGCTGCCCCGCGCCATGCGGAGGGCCACGCTGTGAGCGCCGGAGCGGGGGTCTTCGAGACCACGACGGGACGATCCCGCTGGGTCTGGTTGGCGGTCGACGCCATCGCCCTGGTCGGGTTCGGGGCCCTGCTGGGGCTGGTCTGGCTGCCCACCTTCGGGGCCGGTTGGTTGTGGGTCACCGTGCTGGGCGGAACCCTGCTCGGTTGGACCATCGGCGTGCTCGCGCACCGTCGCGGCCTGGGCGTGGGGCGCACCGCCGCCGTCACCGCCCTGGTCTGGTTCGCGCTGGGTGGGATGTTGGCGATGCCGTCTACCACCACGGCTGGCGTGTTCCCCACCGGACGGACGCTGCACGGCCTGGCCTCCGCACCGGTGACGGCGTGGAAGTCGGTGCTCCAGTTCGACCCGCCGATCGGTGAGACCGGGAACCTGCTCTGCATCCCGTTGGCGCTCGCCATCGCCCAGGGTCTGCTGGCCTGTGCGGTCAGCCTGCGCAGCCGACGGCCGCAACTGGCGTGGCTGCCGCCCGCCGCCGCGCTGGGGTTCGCGGCCTGGTTGGGGACGGGCGTCGGTCTCCACCCCGTCGGGGTCGCGATCGGCTTCGCCGTGCTGGCCCTGGTCTGGACGACGTTGAGGCTCGGCACCCTGCGCGGCTTGCTGGTGCGTCAGGGCGGGCGTCACAGCCTGTTGAGCCCGTTGATGGCGCTGCTGGTGCTGGGGCTGGCGGGCGCCGGCACCTGGTGGCTGGCGCCGGCGCTCGAGCCTGACCGTCAGCCCGCCACGCTCCGTGATGCCGTCAGCCAGCCGCTGGACCTGCGCCACGAGCCGTCCCCGCTGCAGGCCTTTCGCGCCAACCTCGCCGACGACCGACGCGATACCACCTTGTTCACGATCGCCGGCGACCTGCCGGCGGGCGCGATCATCCGGCTGGCGACGCTGGACGAATGGGACGGGCTGGCCTACCAGGTCACCAACTCCGGCGACGGCGGTGCCCAGACAGGGCAGTTCCGCCGCGTCGGCGCCTCGGTCGAGGCACCCGACCAAGGGGCGCCCGTCGACCTGACGATCACCGTCGACCAGCTGGCCGGCATCTGGCTACCGACCGTGGGAAACACCACGTCGGTCGGATTCCTCGGATCGCGCTCGTTGGACCTGCGCGAAAGTCTCTTCCACAACCGCGCCACTGGCACCGCGCTCACCACCGCCGCCCTGCAGCCCGGTGACGCGTACCGCTTCACCGGTCGTGTCGTCGCCCGTCCCTCGGACGAGAAGATCCAGGCCGCTGCCCCGGGGACGGCGGCCCTGCCCGCCCCACGACAGGTGCCCGACACCGTGGGTGACGTGGCCCGGGTGATGCGCGGCACCGCCACCGGCGGGGACGCCGCGCTGAAGATCGAGAAGGCGCTGCGGGAGGGTTACTTCAGCCACGGACTGCCCGACCAGACTCCTTCCGCGCCCGGGCACTCCGCGGCCCGAATCCAGACCTTGCTGCAACGCAACCAGCTCGACCCGCCCTCGATGATCGGGGACGACGAGCAGTACGCAGTCGCGATGGCCCTGCTGGCCCTCGATTCCGGTGTCCCGTCCCGGGTGGTTTACGGCTACCGCAGCCCCGGCACCAGCGGCGGTGCCGTCACCGGAGCACAGGTGGGCGCCTGGACCGAGTGCCAGCTCGCCGACCTCGGCTGGGTT
Source organism: Luteococcus sanguinis (assembly GCF_039527675.1). Classification (NCBI taxonomy): domain Bacteria; kingdom Bacillati; phylum Actinomycetota; class Actinomycetes; order Propionibacteriales; family Propionibacteriaceae; genus Luteococcus; species Luteococcus sanguinis. Next base: position 38,437 of record NZ_BAAAKI010000025.1, on the reverse strand, counting down.
GCCTTTGACCCGACCCCGCCACGCGACCGGACGCTGGACAAGATCCCGCCGGACAACCCGCCCGCCCCCAACAAGCGCGTGGACGCACCGCCGCCGCGCGCCGAACCGCCGCAGGCACCCCCGCTGGACAACACGCTGCCCGCAGAGGATGCGAAGGCGCCCCGCAAGGGGATCCAGGTGCCGTGGGCGACGCTGGGACGGTGGACCCTGACCCTGGGCATCCCGGTGGTCTTCGTGCTGGCCCCGCTGGTGGCGGTGCTGCTGGCCAAGCGTCGCCGTCGTCGCCGCCGGCTGGGTGCCGATCTGGCCGCCAACAGGGTCGCCGGGGCGTGGGCGGAGGTCGTCGACACCGCCCGTGACCTCGGAGCTCGCCCGTCCCCGGCAGCGACGCGCAGCGAACAGGCCGAGCAATTGGTGCTGGACCACCCCGAGCTGGCCCGAGACACCGACCCGATCGGGCTGGCCAAGGCCGTCGACCATGGTGTCTTCCGTCCCGAGCCGGTCAGCGCCGAGGAAGCTGGCGAAGTCTGGCACGGTGCCGGTGGCCTGATCAGTACCTGGCGCCAGCAGCTGCCTGCGTGGCGCTGGCTACGATCGAGGTTCTCGACCAGGTCGCTGCGGCGGTACCGCTGATGGGAAAGGGCACGCGATGACCGAGAAGCCGAACCTGTGGCGCCGCATCTTGGGGGTCTTCGCCGAGTCGCCCGCGCCGCTGCCGGATGTCGTCACGCCGCGGCCAATGCCCGATTCCCCGATCGACACCGTCCCGGTGACCCCGGCGCCGCCGTCACTGGTGGGCGAGTCGTCCTCGCAGATGCCGATCGTCGCCGCCTCCGATCCCAGCCTGCTGCCCCCCGAGCCGATCGAGCACGTGGACTGGGCGCCGCCGCCGCGCGCGGTACCGGACGGCCGTCCGCGGGATGTCGGCTGGTATCTCATCCTCGACGACGGACGTGAGGTCGAGCTGGTGCGGCTCGCGCTGGTCGGCAGGCACCCGGAGACGGCCCCCGAGGAGCCGGGGGCGGCCCTGGTGCAGATCGGTGGGGACGGCCAGTCGGTGTCCAAGACGCACCTGTGCGTGGGTGTCGACGACGACGGTGCCTTCCTGATCGATCGTGGCTCGACGAACGGAACTGCCTTGGTGTCGACGTCTGGACGACTTGAACCCCTCAGCCCCGGGATCCGGTCCCGGGTTCAGCCGGGCCAGCGGGTGAGCCTCGGCGACCGCTGGCTCGTGGTCAACCGCCACTGACCGGAGGGATCGTCGAAGGATCAGTCGGTGATCCGCGTGTGGTGGAAGTTCTGGAACGACCGGGACGGCGTCGGACCACGTTGGCCCTGGTAGTGGGAGCCAGCAACGTCGCTGCCGTAGGGATGCTCGGCCGGGGAGCTGAGGTCGAAGAAGCACAACTGGCCGATCTTCATCCCCGGGTAGAGCTTCAGCGGCAGGGTCGCCATGTTCGACAGCTCCAGCGTCACGTGCCCGTCGAAACCGGGGTCGATGAAGCCCGCCGTCGAGTGGGTGAGCAGGCCAAGTCGTCCCAGCGACGATTTGCCCTCCAGCCGGGCCGCCACGTCCTGCCCGAGCCGGACCCGCTCCCAGGTGGCACCCAGCACGAACTCGCCGGGGTGCAGCACGAAGTAGTCATCGGGGTCGACGACCACCTCGCGCGTCAGGTCGGACTGGTCGGCGGCGGGATCGATCACCTCGTAGCGGTGGTTCTCGAAGACCCGGAAGACGCGATCCAGCCTGACGTCGACGCTGGACGGCTGCACCATCTGCTCGTCCCATGGCGTCAGTTCGACGCGCCCGCCGGCCACGCCGGCGCGGATGTCACGGTCGCTGAGCAGCATCAGATGACCGGCAGCCAGACGCGCATCGGCGCCGGGCGCCGGTTGCCCCACTGGTAGTAGGGAAGGAGTTCGGCCCAGCTGATCTCCGTGTCGGGAGCGACCATCGAGCGCGAGTACAGCTGCTGGGCCTGGCGACGGCGGTGGGCCGCCACGTTGATCCGCGGCAGCTGCCCGTCATCGGCCGCAAGCACCTCGGCGGTCGGCAGGAAGACCAGCGACTCGAGGTCCTCGACGTCCACCTGCTCGGCGCAGTAGAGCACCGGGCCGCGCAACAGTGCGCGGCAGCCGCGGACGGCGTCCACGCGCGGATGCGCGAAGAGGAAGCGGGGCTCCATCGCGAACTCCAAGGTGGTCGACCAGCCGTCGACCAGCTCCTGGTCGATGTAGCTGTCGATGACCAGCGCCGAGCGTCCGTTGAGTGTCGTGTGCTCGCACCAACCGGGCACGCGCAGCTTGATGCGGGCACCCGGCACCGGGGTGCCCTGGTAGCTGAGCTTCACCACGCCGTTGGCCGGGTAGTTGGTCTCGATGGTGAGGGTGCCGGTGCCGACCTCCTCGGGTACGTCGATCGTCGCGTCCACCCACTGCTGGATCAGCAGCGTGGAGCCCTGGGTGGTGGCGACATAGGCGCCGAGCTGGGAGACCGCGCGGGCCAGGTTGGTGGGGCCGGACGGCACCCACGGCGCGCGCTGGATGCGGGAGTTGTCCTCATTGCGCTGCAGCGTGCGCACCTGCAGCGGGTTGGCGCGGAAGAAGCTCTTGCCGTCGGCACCGATGGAACCCGGAAGCTGGTTCACGGCCAGCTTCTCCATCGCGTCGGCGTAGCGGGCCTCGCCGGTGAGCAACAGCAGGCGCCAGTTGGCGAGCAGGTCGGCGACGCCGGCGGAGGTCGCGGCGTAGGCGCGGGAGGCGGGCAGCTCGTAGGGGGCGCCGAAGGACTCGTCGAAGTGGCGCGAACCGAGGCCGCCGGTGATGTACTTCTTGGTCAGGTGCGCCGATTCCCAGCGCTTGATCGCGGCATCGCGCAGCTGGGTGTCGCCGGTCTCGGCGGACAGGTCGACGCAGGCAGCGTCCAGGTAGAGCGCACGGACGACGTGACCCAACGCCTCGGTGGACTCCCGGACCGGTTCGTGATCGAGGAAGAAGGCGGCCGGGAAGCGGTCGGTCGGCATCGTGCGGTGGCCCCGACGATCGACCAGGGCCTTGGCGGTGTCCAGATAGGACCTCTCGTCGGTCTCGCGGTAGAGCTCAACCAGCGCGTCCTCCATCCCGGGGTGGCCGTCGAAGCCCTCGCCCTGCGGGCCGAACTTGCCGACGACCAGGTCGGCGAAGCGGCGCGCAACCTCCAGCAGCTCGGGACGCCCGACCCGGGCCAGCGCGATACCGGCCTGCACCAGGTGGCCGCCGGTGTGCAGTTCATGGCCGTAGGCCAGGTCGGACCAGGGTCCGGTGACCTCGCGCTGGGTGTTGAGGTAGCCATCCTCGTGCTGGGCGGCGGTGATCAGCGCAACGGCCTCGTCGACGAAGGCGTCGAAGGCGGTGGTGCCGGTGCGTCCGATCTCCCAGGCAATCGCCTCGAGGAGCTTGTAGACGTCGGAATCGGTGATGCTCGTGCCCTCGCGCCCGTCTTCACCTGCGGCGGAGCGGCGGAAGTTCTCCAGCGCACCGGTCTCGCGCAATTGCTCGATGATGTGGGGGATCGTCGCGTCGGCGTTGCGGCGCTGGAAGCGCCCCAACCAGCCGTCCTCCGAGGGGTGCACCCGGTCGAGCGAGACCGGATTGAGCGCGGCGGAGAACTTCGCCGGGGTGACGAGCTGGGTCATGGCATTCCTCACGAACGTTGTGACTGGCTGGGCTCAGCCTATGAGAGACCGCGGCCCGACGGGGCGATGCCCATCGCGCGGCGCGCGGGAAGGGCCCATCGCGCGGGGCGCGGGAAGGCCCATGAGCGGGGCGCGGGAAGGGTCATTCGCCAGCTTCGGCGAGGATCTGCGCGCTGGCGCTCAGACCCAGGCGGGTGGCCCCGGCCTCGACCATCGCCGATGCGGTGGCGAAGTCCCGGATGCCGCCCGAGGCCTTCACCCCGAGACGTCCGCCGACGGTCTGCGCCATCAGCCGAACGGCTTCGACGCTCGCGCCACCGGCCGCGTGGAAGCCGGTGGAGGTCTTCACGAAGTCGGCACCGGCGGCTTCGGACGCCTTGCAGGCAGCGACAATCTCGTCGTCGGTCAGGGCCGCGGACTCGATGATGACCTTGAGGACGCGGGGGGAGGGCACCTCGGCCTTGACCGCGGCGATCTCGTCGGTGAGGGCCTGGGTGTTGCCGGCCTTGAGCAGGCCGATGTCGATCACCATGTCGACCTCGTCGGCGCCGTTCGCGACGCTCTCCTTGGCCTCGGCGGCCTTGACGGCGGCGGTGTGCTTGCCCGAGGGGAAGCCGCAGACGGTCGCGACCTTGACCGGGCCCAGGTCGGCGGTGACCGGAAGCATGTTGGGGGAGATGCAGATGGAGTAGGTGCCGAGCTCGACGGCTTGGGCGGCGAGCGCCTCCACGTCGGCGGGGGTCGCGTCGCTCTTCAGCAGCGTGTGGTCGATCATCTGCGCAAGCGAGGCGCGGTCAAGGCTCGTCATGGGCACCAATCTAGTGGTGCGGGCGAGAAGCCGGGCCATCGGAAAGCGCCCCCAGGGGACGGCCGGTGCACGTGCGGTGCACGAACTCGTCCCCGGGGGCGATTCTCCAGGCGCGGAGGCGGTGGGTCGGCTCAGGCGGCCAGCGTCTCCAGGCCATCGGCCTCCATCTGCTCCTCGGAGCGCTCGTGGTGCATCAGCCGACGCAGGACGACGAACCGGAAGGCCGTCGCCGCGACGCTGGCGACCGCGAGCACGGTGACCTCCATCAGGCGTCCGCCGGGACGACCACCGGCGTGCAGCAGCCACAGCGCACCCGAGGTCATGCCGGTTGCGACGCCGAAGGCGACCAGACCACCGATGTGGTCGCGCAGCAGCCCCTGCTTCGAGGTGACGCCGAAGGTGAGGCGCCGGTTGACCGCCGTATTGGCGACCGCGGTGACCAGATTGGCCAGCAGGTTCGCCGCCTGCGGCCCCATCCCGAGCCGCAGCAGCAGGTAGAGCGCGAAATAGGCAGCGGTGGAGGCCACGCCCACCGCGCAGAAGCGCACCAGCTGACCGAACAGGGCGTTCGTCCCGGGTGCGGCGGCGGGGCGATGCAGTGCTTCACGGACCTCGACCAGGGGGATGGTCCCGCTGGTCAGGCCCTTGATGAGGCGGGCGACGCCGCGCAGGTCCTCGGTGGCGGTGTTGACGATGTGCACGGTCGTCCCAGGGTCGTCGACCCAGTCGACCGGCACCTCGTGGGTGCGCAGGCCGGCTCGCTGGGCCAGCACCAGCAGTTCGGTGTCGAAGAACCAGTTGGTGTCCTCGACCAGCGGCAGCAGCTGCCTGGCCACGTCAGCACGGATGGCCTTGAAGCCGCACTGCGCATCGGTGAAACTCGCCCGTAGGGCCGTGCGCAGGATCAGGTTGTAGCTGCGCGAGATGAACTCCCGCTTCGGGCCGCGGACGACGTGCGCGCCGCGCGCCAGCCGCGACCCGATCGCCACGTCCGAGTGCCCGCTGACCAGGCTGGACACCAGTGGCTCCAGCGCCTTGAGGTCGGTGGACAGGTCGACGTCCATGTACGCCAGCACGTCCGCATCGCTGGCCAGCCAGACCTGCTTGAGGGCGCGGCCGCGGCCCTTCTGGTCGAGGTGCACTGCGTCCACGTTCGGCAGTTCCCGGGTCAGCCGGCTGGCGATTGCCCAGGTCTGGTCGGTGGACGCATTGTCGGCGATCGTGATGCGCCACTTGTAGGGGAAGCCGTCGGACAGGAACTCGCCCAGCCGACGCACCGACTGCTCCAGGTCGTCCTGCTCGTTGTAGACCGGAATCACGATGTCGACGATGGCGGTGCGCGTGGATGCCGTGGCTCCCAGGGCGGGGCTGGTACCCAGCTCGTGGGTGTCCAGCGCGCCCGCGGTGGTCTGTTCGGTCATGGTCATCGGTGGTCCGTCCTTGCTCATCAGGTTGGTGACCCGCGTGGGGGTGCTGGGGAAGGTCGTGGGGTGGAGTGCCCCGACGCCGTCAAACCTCGCGTCCGGCCTTGTGGCAGCTCTGTTGGAGTCCTGTGCTGGGGCTGTGCTGTTGGCCCCTTCGGAGCGCCCGGTCACGACTGGGTCAGGTCGTAGACGGTGGTGGAGCCGACGGTCTGGGCGGTGAAGTTCTCCTGCACCCAGGTGGCGATGTCGGACGCATCCGAGGCGCCGCCGTTCTGCTGCCCGAAGGAGCCGCCGCCGATGAAGTAGTGCACCTTGCCCTGGGCAACCCACTCCTTGAACTGCTCAAGGGTCGGGGCGGGGTCGGAGCCGTTGAAGCCGCCCAGGGCGATCACGGGCTCCTCGGTGGCGAGCTGGTAGCTGGCCGCGTTCTGGGCGCCGACGGATGCGGCGACCCAGGTGTAGGAGCCGGCGTCTGCGAGCAGCAACTGCTTCATCTCGTCCGAGACCGTCGCGCCGTTCAGCAGGCCGCCCATGCTGCCGCCCGCACCACCGGTGCGTCCGTCGGGCTGGGAGGTTCCGGTCTGGCTGGTCCCGTTCGGGCTGGTCCCGTTCGGGGTCGTCCCGTTCTGAGTCGTCCCGTTCTGGGTGTTGCCGTTCTGCGTGGTGCCCCTCGGGGGCTGCATGCCTCCGCGTCCACCACCCGTGCCGCCGCCACGGTTGCCGCCGCCCATGCCGCTGCTGACGGGCCCGGCGGTGACGATCGATCCGGTGTGCGGAGTCTGCGCGGTGTTCACCGCGTAGGCGGTCGGTCCGGCGCTGGCTGCCACGAAGGCCAGCGCGAGCGCGGCGGGGGCGAGCTTCGCGGGCAGCTTGTCGGCGAACAGCAGGCCAAGCCCGGCGATGATGGAGGCGACGAGCGCCGCGACGCCCAGGCCGAGGTACCAGCCGCCCGCCTTGGCGAGCAGGGTCACGGCCCAGCAGCCGGTGACGGCGCTGGCGACGGCCAGCCCGACACGCGCGACGAAGCGGCCCCGGTGGGCCCACAGCACGGCCGCGGCGATGCCTACGGTGCCAGCGATGCCGGGCGCCAGTGCGATCGTGTAGTAGTCGTGGAAGATGCCGGACATGAAGCTGAACACGAGACCGGTGACGACCATCCAGCCGCCGAAGACGAGCAACGCGGAGTTCGCCTGGGTGGCGAGGTTGGCCACTGCCGGACGGATGGTGTTGGCCCAGGCACGGCGTCCCAGCACCACCCAGGTGAAGATCGCCAGCACGAAGGCGGCCGGCACCAGCCAGCTGGACATGCCGCCCTGCACGCCGGTGAACATTCGCGTCAGTCCGGTGGACGCACCGAAACCACCGCCGCCCACCGAGCCGGTCTCATCGCCGGTGATGCGTCCGACACCGTTGTAGCCGAAGGTCAGCTCCAGCAGGGAGTTCGTCTGCGAGCCGCCCATGTAGGGCCGCCAGGAGTCGGGGACAAGCTCGAACAGCGCCACATACCAACCAGCGGCGACGACCATCGAGGCCAGTGCCGCCAGCAGGTCGATGATCTTCTTGCGCCAGGTCGCGGGGGCCGCGACGGCGTAGGCGATCACGAAGCCGGGCAGCACCAGGAAGACCTGCAGGGTCTTGGTCAAAAAGCCCAGGCCGATCGCGATGCCCGCGAAGACGAGGTTCTTGCGGGACGCGGTCTCGGTGGCGCGGATGACGAAGTACGCGGCGACCAGCTCGCAGAAGACGAGCAGCGCGTCGGGGTTGTTGAACCGGAACATCAGCGTCACGACGGGCGTGACAGCGAGCGAGAAGGCGCCCGCCAGCGCGGCCCAGTGGGCCAGCTGCGTGGTGGGGACGTGGTTCGTCCCGGGCAGGCGGTGGGTCAGCGCGCGGCGCAGGGTGGCGTAGAGGACGCCGACGGACGCGACGCCGAGCAGCGCCTCGGGCACCAGGATGCTCCAGGAGGAGAGTCCGAAGATGCGCACCGACAGGCCCATCAGCCACAAGCTGGCCGGGGGCTTGTCAACGGTGATCGCATTGCCGGCATCGAGCGAGGCGAAGAACCACGCCTTCCAGCTCTGGGACCCGGCCTGCGCGGCGGCGGAGTAGAAGGAGTTCGCGTAGCCGGACTCGCCCAGACCGATCAGGTACAAGGCGGCGGTCGCGAGCAGCAGCACGGTGAGCGACCCCCGCACCAGCCAGGGGTTGGCCGGGCGTCCAGCGGTCGGGGCGAGCCCCACGCGCTCGGGAGCCTCGGTGGCCTCATGCGCGTGGTCCGGGAGCGGTGCCGCGGATGGATCTGGCGCCCCGGGGAGGTGGGCGGTCATGGTGCTGGAGATTGACATGCCACCACGGTCCCGAGCGGCGCTGTGGCGTTCGTGGGGGGTGGCTGTGCCCAGCCTGTGGCTCACCCAGGCTGATGCCTCAGCTGGCGAGCGGGACCCTGAGCGTGAACACCGTTCGGCCGGGTGCCGACTCGACCGAGGCCGTGCCGCCATGGGCGTCCATCACGGCCTGGACGATCGCCAAGCCGAGGCCGGTGGAACCCTCACTGTTGTGGGCGCGCGCCACGTCAGCCCGGGCGAAGCGTTCGAAGACCTGGTTCTTGATCCGGGGGTCGATGCCGGGGCCGTTGTCGGTGACCGTGACCACCGCCCATGGACCATCGACGCGCACGCCGGCCTCGACCTCGGTGCCGTCGGGAGTGTGCTTGTTGGCATTGGCCAGCAGGTTCACCACCACCTGGTGCAGCTTCTGCTGGTCGGCGCGGGCGACGACGGGATGCTCGGGGATGTCCACCGACCACGCCTTACCCGGCCAGCTGACCTGCGCGTCGGAGGTGGCGTTCAGGACGACCTCCACCACGTCGACCGGGTGCAGGCTGAGGTTGGTCGGGTCGTTGTCCAGCCTGGCGAGCAGCAGCATGTCCTCGACCAGCTTGCTCATCCGCTCGCTCTCGGCCTCGATGCGTCCCATAGCGAACTGGGCGTCTTCGGGAAGCTCCTCGCGGCCACGACGGGTCAGCTCGGCATAGCCGCGGATAGCGGCCAAGGGGTTGCGCAGCTCGTGGGAGGCGTCGGCGACGAACTGGCGCACCTTCGTCTCGGACTCCTGCCGGGTCGCCAGCGCACCCTCGATGTTGTTGAGCATGTGGTTGAAGGCGTGCCCGACGCGTCCGACCTCGTTCTCGGGGTCGGCATCCCTGCCGGGGACGCGCATCGGCAGCGCCACTTCGCCGCGGTCAAGTTCCAGCTTGGACACCTCGGTGGCGGTGACGGCCAGACGGTTCAGCGGGCGCAACGATCGGACCACCACGGCACGGGCGACCAGCACCGACAGCAGCACGGACAACAGGCTGAGGGCCGCTTCCAGTCCGACCAGGTTCCGCACGGCCCGGTTCATCGCGTCCATCGGGACGGCGACGACGTCGGTCTCGGTGCCCCGCTCGACGCGCTGGGCGCGGAACTGGCCGAGCTCGGGGACGTCCACGGTCTGCTTCTCGTCCGCGGCGATCGACAGCAGGGTTGCCGCCTGGGTCTTCCCCAGCTCGACCACCTCGCCGCTGCCGACCATGCCGATCCGGGTGCCGTAGTCATTGCGGACGACGACGATCGTCCCGCTGGGCAGGCCGGGGACGGAGATGCCGCGGGGGTGGTTGTCGTCGCTGCTGCCGGGACCCTTGTCCTGGGTCATCAGGGCATTGGAGAGCTGGTCGTCCAGCTGGTTCATCATGATCTGGCGCACCGCGAAGGTGGACACCAGCGACAACAGCAGCGCGACGGCGGCGACCAGGCCCGCGACCCGCAGCACCAGCTGGCGGGACAGGGTGCCGCGGCCCATGGTCGGCAAGACGCTGCGCGCCGGGGACGGTGGGGTTGCGGGCGCGGTGGGCGTCACGGCAGGCATCGCGACGCTGCCCGGTGCTGCCGGATCCGGGCTGGAGCCGGATGGGGTTGGGGCGGCGAAGTCGGGCCCGGGGGTGGAGCGCATGGAGTCAGTCTGCTGCCGGACGCAGCACGTAGCCAGCACCGCGCATGGTGTGGATCATCGGCGCACGGTCGGCGTCCACCTTCTTGCGCAGGTAGCTGATGTACAGCTCGACCACATTGGCCTGGCCGCCGAAGTCGTAGTTCCACACCCGGTCGAGGATCTGGGCCTTCGACAGGACGCGCTTGGGGTTGCGCATCAGGTAGCGCAGCAGCTCGAACTCGGTGGCGGTGAGGTGGATGTCATCTCCCGCGCGGGTGACCTCGTGCGAGTCCTCGTCCAGCGTCAGGTCACCGACCACCAGCAGGGAGTCGTTCCTGGGCAGGGTCGCGCCGGTGCGGCGCAGCAGGCCGCGGAGCCGGGCGATCACCTCTTCCAGGCTGAAGGGCTTGGTGACGTAGTCGTCCCCGCCGGCGGTCAGGCCGCCGATCCGGTCGGCGACGCCGTCCTTCGCGGTGAGGAAGATGACGGGGACGTCGGGCTGCTCGGTGCGGATGCGGCGCATCACCTCGAGGCCGTCGAAGTCGGGGAGCATCATGTCGAGCACGATCGCGTCCGGACGGGTCTCCCGCGCGGCCTTCACAGCTGCGGTCCCTGACCCGGCGGTGGTGACATCCCAACCCTCGTAGCGCATCGCCATCGAGAGCAGTTCGGTGAGGCTGGGCTCGTCGTCGACGGTCAGCACCCGGATGGGGGAGCCGTCGGGGCGGGTGAGCTGTTCGGAGTTCTGATCGAAGCGGGCCATGAATGAACTGTGGCACTGCTGGGTGCCCGCACGACTGTGTTCTGCCTGTGGACTGCCTGTGAGGGTCAGGGGTGCTCCCGGACCACCTTGCGCTCGGGATCGTCCCCGCGCCGACGGAACATCGCGTCCATCCCCGCCCGTCCGCCACCGAAGGCCAACAGCACGAGCCCGAAGGCCGCGAGCACCACCTGGTACTCCCAACCGCCCTCAGCCACGCGCCACTGCCAGCCGCGCTGGGCCCAGACGATCAGCGCCACATTGGCGGCCACCAGCATCAACCCGACCAGCGGGACGAGGAAACCCAGCACCAGCAGCACTCCACCGACCAGTTCGACACCGGTCAGGGCCCACGCCATCACCTGCGGCTGTGGGACGCCCTGGGCGCTGAGCGCGTCGGCCTGCGCCGACATCCCGCCCTGCCACCGCGCCCAGCCGCGCAGCACCAGCACCACTCCGAGCGCGATCCGGGCCACCATCAACACCAGGTCACGCAGCACGCGCACGGCTCCCACGGTTCCTCCTCGGTCGGGAATCGCCGTCAGTCTAGGTGCGCGCCACCGCCGCTCACGGCAGGATGGGGCCATGGCATTGAGGGCGACGGAGTTCAGTTTCGCGACCGCCGGACGGATCCGCTTCGGGCTCGGGGTGAGCAAGGAGCTGCCGGGCGTGGTCGCTGACCTGACGAGCATCGCCGCCGGGCAGCGCCACCAGCGGCACCGCGTCCTGCTGATCACCGGGTCGAACCCGGTGCGCCACGCGAAACTGCTGGACCAGCTGCCGCCCGGCGCCCGTTTCCAGGTCGCCAACGAACCCACGATGGACGATGCCCGCCAGGCCGTCGTCGCGGCCCAGGCCTGCGGTGCGGACGTGATCGTCGGGCTGGGCGGGGGCTCGGTGATCGACCTGGCCAAGGCCACCGGCATCCTGCTGGCCAGCGGCCGCGACCCGATGGAGCACGCCGAGGTGATCGGCCAGGGCGTCCCGCTGCCCCAGGTCGGGGTCCCGGTCGTCGCCGTCCCCACCACCGCCGGCACCGGCTCGGAGGTGACCCGCAACTCGGTCCTCACCTCCCCCGAGCACCAGGTCAAGGTGAGCCTGCGTTCGGAGGCGATGCTGCCGCGCGTCGCGCTCGTCGACCCCGGCCTGACCGTCGACTGCCCGCCGGCGGTGACCGCGTCCTCCGGCATGGACGCGCTGACCCAATGCCTCGAACCCCTCACCAGCAATGCCGCCAACCCGATGACCGATGGCTTCGCGCTGGCCGGTCTGCGCGCCGCCCCGGCGATCCGGCAGGCCTACCTTGACGGCTCCGACCTCGAGGCGCGCACCCAGATGTCGCTGTGTTCCCTGTTCGGAGGGCTGTCGCTGGCCAACGCGAAGCTGGGCGCCGTCCACGGCCTGGCTGGCGTGATCGGGGGCATGACCGGCGCTCGGCATGGCGACATCTGCGCGGCTCTCCTGGCCCCCGTGACGGCCGCGAATGTGTCCGCGATGAGCGATCGTGACCCCGACAATCCCGCCCTGGAGCGGTACTCACTCGCCGCCGAGGCGCTGTGTGGGGTGCCGCAGGTGGAGGCCGCACTGGAGTGGATCTGGGAGACCGTCCGCATCCTCGACATCGGCGGCCTGGAGGAGCTTGGTCTGGCACCCGAGCGCTTCGCCGACGTCATCGCCGCCGGGCGCCGTGCCAGTTCGATGAAGGGCAACCCGATCGAACTGAGCGACGACGAGCTGGTGTACGTCCTCGAGAGCAGCCGGTGATCGTCCTCCTGCCACCGAGCGAGGGCAAGGCAACCGCACGGCGCGGACGCCCGATGGACCTGGCGTCGCTGTCGTTCCCGGGGCTCACCGAGGCTCGCGAGCATGTGATGGACGCCTTGGCTGAAGCCAGTGCCCGGGAGGATGCGCTCTCGGTGCTGGGCGTGGGCGCGACACTCGAGGCGGACGTCCGCCAGAACCTCTCCCTGCGCGAGGCCCCGGCGCTCCCGGCATCGAAGCTCTACACCGGGGTGCTGTTCGATGCGCTCGACCTCGACTCCCTGGGCGCGGCGTCGCGCCGCCGGGCCAACCGGCGGCTGCTGGTGGCCTCCGCGGTGCACGGAATGCTGCGGCCCACCGACCGGGTCAGCCCCTACCGATGTTCGATGGACGTCACCCTTGCGGGAACCGGTGCGTTGGCAGGCTTCTGGCGGCCCCGGCTGGGGGCCGAGCTGGCACCCCTCCTGGCCGGACAGCTGGTCGTCGACTGCCGTTCCGGCAGCTACCGCAACGCCCTGCCGCCGGTCGCGGAGCTGGCCGACCGGTGGGTGCTGGTGGACGTCCCGGGGGCCTCGCACTGGGCCAAGCACACCCGCGGCCTGGTTGCGCGCCGGCTGTGCGAGGCGTCACGCGTCACGCGTCCCGAACAACTCGCCGAGCTGCTGCCCGGCACCGAACTCAGGCCCCCGGCACGCGCTGGAAAACCGTGGCGGGCCTTGGTCCCGGCCCGTCACTGAGCCGACGGCCGGAGATCGAGCCGGGTGATGGCCTCCGACCGGAATCCCTTGGCGACGAGCCAGAGGCCGAGACCGATCTCCCATGCGGCAATCGGCGGCGCGGCCAGACCCGCCAGCGGTGAGACCTGGTCCACGAGGCCCAGCAGCGTCGCGATGACGGAGCCGATCAGGAGCGGTGCCCCGACCAGGCCGAGCATGGGCAGCACGCGGGGGACCAGGCGGCTCCGATACAGGGGAGGAGCAAGCAACAGCGCGTTGACGGCTGGGATCAGGCCAGGACCGATGAGGAAGGCCCAGTCGTGAAGGCCGATCAGAGCCTTGCCCACGCCGACGCCGGGCGGCACCCGCAGCAGCGTGAGCATCGAGGAACCGGACGCCATCCCCGTGCCGGCGGATCCGCTCGAGCGTTCCAGGGCGGTCGAGCAGGGGAGGAAGCTCTATCCCCACATCATCAGCATCTTCGAGGCCACCGGGGGCAGGTGTGACGAGCAGTACGAGTTCGAGTTCACGCTGGACCTCGTCCTCGATGCCATCGAACGTCTTCACGCGTCGGACGGCGTCGGTCGGCTGTCACGATGATGCCCGTCCAGAGATGATGACCGTCTAGAAGGGCGCGATGGGTTCCATTCGCAGTTGGCGCTGGATTCGCAGCCGGAAGTGGACCTCGCCGACCACGGCCATCGCGAGCACATCATTGACGATCTGCACGACGTCCATGGCCGCCTCAAGGGTGGCACCGACTTCCGGGGTGATCTCAAGCAGTGCATAGGGCAGGGCCGAGATCGAGAACAACAGCGTCGGCAGGGCAACCAGCCAGCTCAGCCACCAGCCGGCCAACAGCCTCGTGATGCGACGCCGTGGGGGCAGTATCCCCTCGCTGCGCGAAAGCGGGTACTCGGTGGCGTAGCGCAGGTCGGCCATGTTCTGCAGCGGCATCACCAGCGAGGCGATCGGGATGAACCAACTGGTCGCATGGAAGAAGGGGGCGTAGCACAGGGCCTGGCGCGGCACCCGGGAACTGGCTGCCGCCATCGTCTGCCAGATGATCCAGCCGATCGCGACGACCACGCAGACCTTGATGTGCCAGGCCTCGAGCTGGCGGGTGCGCTCCAGCAGGTCATAGGTGCGGAAGGGGTCGGGGCGATCGGACTGGGAGAGCGCGACTCGCACGAGGGTGATGCCCAGGTCGGCCAGGTCGATGATGGCGACCGCGCCCAGCAGGCCGAGCACCGCCCATCCCAGCCACTCATGGAAACGGCCCAATCGGCGGCGGCGTGGGGCGGCCCAGACGACCCGTCCGTCGGGACCGGTTCGCCAACCGGGCTGAGTGCTGGCCATGAGCAGAAGCATGCCCGAGGATGGGGTCGCGGAAAAATGTTTTGAAAAGTGGGAATGCTCGCCAGACCGAAGTAGTTGAATGTTCTATAACCCCTCGAAAGGACCGAAAGACATGACCGACCTGACCGCTCTGACCGGCACCTGGACCATCGACAACACCCACAGCCGTCTCGGCTTCATCACCCGTCACGCCATGATCACCAAGGTGCGCGGCAACTTCGACGTCTTCGAGGGCCAGGCCGTCATCGACGGCGCCAACCTCGCCAACTCCTCGGTCACCGTCACGGCGCAGACCTCCTCCTTCAACTCGGGCAACGAGCAGCGCGACGGCCACGTCAAGAGCGCGGACTTCCTCGACGCCGAGCAGTTCCCCACGGTCACCTTCGTCTCCACCAAGGTCGAGCAGACCGGTGACGACACCGCCGACATCACCGGCGACCTGACGATCAAGGGCAACACCAAGTCCCTCACCATCCCCTTCGAGTTCACCGGCGTTGCCACCGACCCCTTCGGCAACCAGCGCGCTGGCTTCGAGGGCTCCACCACCATCAGCCGCGAGGCCTTCGGCATCACCTGGAACGCCGCGCTGGAGACCGGCGGCGTCCTGGTCGCCGACAAGGTGAACCTGGAGATCGAGATCTCGGCCATCAAGAACGCCTGATCTCCCACTTGGCCAACCAGCGTCGGCCCGTAGCCCCGACGCCGGTTGCACCAGGGCCCCGTCTGGATTCGTCCGGACGGGGCCCTGTTCGTTGGTTCGTTGGTTCGTTGGTTGAGCGGGCCTTGGGATCGGGATCGTCCTGCGTCGCCGGGCTCAGCGAGCGTCGTCGAGGCGCTGCTGAGCGCGGGCGGGGAACTTCTCGGCGTTGATGACGGCGCGCTGATGCGTGCCGGTGCAGATGATGCCGGCATTGTCGGCCAACTCCACCTCGAAGGTGATGATGCGACCCTCGACGGCGGTCACCTCGGCGCGTCCGGTGATGGTGGAACCCACAGCGCTCGGGGCCTCGTGGGACACGTCCACGTGGATGCCGACGCTGCCTTCACCCTCGTCCAAGTGGGGGTGCAGCGCCTCGACGGCCGCAGACTCCAGGAAGCCCACCATGAAGGCGGTCGCGAACACCCGCGGCATGCCCGCGAAGTTCGGGTACCAGGGGATCATCGCGGGCACAGTGAGCTCGTCGACGACCGTGACCGTGATCTCGGCGGAGGTGCCGGTAACGAGGGACGGCTTCATTGGTGCTCCTTCGGGTCGCGTCAGCGGGTGCGGGTGCGGGTGCAAGCTTGCCAGCCTCAGCGGGCTGCGACCAGAGGCGGTCCGGAACGCCACTCAGGCCAAGGAGGCAATCCAGGCATCATGCAGGGACGCATAGCGTCCGCCGGCCTGCCCCATCAGATCCGCAGGGGAGCCGTCCTCGAGAACCTTGCCATGCTCCAGTACCAGCACCCGGTCGGCAATCTCCACCGTCGACAGCCGGTGCGCGATGATCACCGCGGTGCGGGAGGCGAGCAGCGTCTTCAGGGCGTGCTGCACCAGTCGTTCGGACGGGATGTCCAGCGAGCTGGTCGCCTCGTCCAGGATCAGCACCGCCGGGTCGGCGAGGAAGGCGCGGGAGAAGGCCACCAGCTGGCGCTGCCCGGCGCTCAACCGCTCGCCGCGCTTGGCGACCGGGGTGTCGTAACCCTGCGGCAGCGCCTCGATGAAGTGGTGCGCCCCGACGGCGCGGGCTGCGGCCTCGACCTGCTCGCGGGTGGCGCCCGGGCGTCCGAACTCGATGTTCTCGGCGATGGTGCCGTTGAACATGAAGTTCTCCTGCGTGACCAGGATCACCGCGCGGCGCAGGTCGTCGTCGCTGAGCCAGCGCTCATCGACGTCGTCCAGCCTCACGGCCCCGGAGGTCGGGTCGTAGAAGCGGGCGATCAGCTTGGCGATCGTGGTCTTGCCCGCGCCGGTGGTGCCGACCAGCGCGACCGTCTGGCCGGCCGGGATGTGCAGGTCCAGGTCGGGCAGCACCGGACGTCCGTCGACGTACTCGAAGCGGACGTGGTCGAAGTCGACCTTCCCCTTCGGCTCGGGCAGCGGTGTCGGGTCGGCCGGGGCGGCGACGCTGGACTCCTCGTCCAGCACGCCGGACAGCTTCTCCAGCGCCGAAGACGCCGACTGGAAGGTGTTGTAGAACTGCCCGATGTCCTGCATCGGCTCGTAGAAGTTGCGCAGGTAGAGCAGGAAGGCGGTCAGCACGCCGAGCGTCATCGTGCCGTGCATCACGCGCCAGCCACCCCACAGCAGCACCAGGCCGATGGTGACATTGCCGACGAGCTTGATGCCGGGCATGAAGATCGCGAACAGCCTGAAGGAGCGGATGTTGGCGCGGCCGTAGTCGTCCGCCAGTTGCGCGAACAGTTCCTGGTTGCGCTGCTCGCGTCGGTACGACTGCACCGCCTTGATGCCGGTCATCGTCTCGACGAAGTGGACGATGACCTGGGCGGAGCGCTCACGGATGGTGCGGAAGGTGCGGCTCGACTGGGTGCTGAACCAGCGCAGCAGCAAGCCGACGAAGATCATCGAAGCCAGTGACATCAGGCCCAGTTCGAGGTCCAGCACCAGCAGCATCACCGAGGTGCCGACCAGGGTGAGGATGGCGGTGAGCAGGCCGTCGAAACCGCCGGCCAACAGCTCGGCGATCGCGTCCATGTCGCTGGTCATCCGGCTGACCACGCGTCCCGAGGTGTAGCGGTCGTGGAAGGCGACGTCCAGTTTCTGGAAGTGCTGGAACACGCGCCGGCGCAGGTCGAGCAAGGCCTCCTGCCCGACGCGCCCAGACGTGCGCAGGAACCAGATCCGGGTGATCGACTGCACCGCGAGCGCCACCAGCATCAGCACGACGGTGCTGATGAGTTCCGTGGCGCGGTCGTCCTGGACCAGCGCCGGGATGCCGTGGTCGATGCCACGGCGCACCAGCCAGGGGGACGCGAGGCGGGCGAGGTTCTCCGCGATGACCGCGGCGCCCATCACCCACACCAGGCCCAGGTAGGGCTTGAGCAGCGATCCGAGCAGCCTGCGGGAGCGGGCCTTGAGGAAGCCGGACGAGCGTTGGTCCAGCTCGGCCTCGGTGACCTTCTCGGCGGCGATCCCGCGCCAGCGTTCCCGTGGGTCGAGTTCTTGTGGCTGATCGGCACGCTTCTGGGTGGTGTCGGTGCTCATCGCTGGGCTCCCGCCATCTCGCCGTGACCCTGTTCGCGGTGACCCTGTTCGCGGTGACCCTGTTCGCGGTGACCCAGTTCGCGGTGACCCAGCTCGTCGAGGCCACCCTCGGCGTCGAAGTCGGCGCTCAACAGCTCCCGGTACTCGGGGACATTGGCGAGCAGTTCGCTGTGGGTGCCGACGTGGGAGATCGTCCCCGACTGCAACAGCGCGACGCGGTCTGCGAGCATCACGGTGGACGCCCGGTGTGCGACGACGATGCCGGTGACGCCGTCGAGCACGCGCTTGAGCGCCTGTTCGACCAGCGCCTCGGTGTGGATGTCCAGGGCGCTGAGGGTGTCGTCCAGCACCAGGATCCGGGGACGGGTGATCACGGCGCGGGCGAGGGCCAGGCGCTGGCGCTGGCCGCCGGACAGGCTCATGCCCTGCTCGCCGATTCGGGTGTCGAGGCCCCAGGGCAGGTCGTGGACGAAGTGCGCCTGCGCCACCTCAATGGCCAGGTCGACCTCGGCGTCGGTCGCGTCCGGCCGTCCGAGCGTCAAATTCTCCCGGGCGGACATGCTGAACAGCGTGGGGTCCTCGAAGGCGGTCGCGACGATGGAGCGCAGGTTGTCCAGCGTGAGGTCGCGGACGTCGACGCCGTCGATGGTGATCGATCCGGACGTGACATCGAACAGGCGGGGCACGAGCGCGGTGAGCGTCGTCTTGCCCGAGCCGGTGCCGCCGACCACGGCGATGGTCTCGCCGGGATGGATGTCCAGGCTGAGCCCGTGCAGCACGTCCTCGTCCCCGTCCGGGAAGCGGAAGCTGACGTCGTGGAAGCTGAGCGCACCGCTCGGGTGGGTGAGCTCGCGCTCGCCGTCGGTGATGGTCTCGGCGGCGTCGAAGATCTCGCAGACGCGGTCGGCGGCGGTCATCGCATCCTGCGTCATCGACAACAGGAAACCGAGCATGGCGATCGGCCAGACCAGCGACAGCGTCAAGGTGATGAAGGCGACCAGGGTGCCCAGCGAGACGCGGTCCTGTGCGGCGGCCCAGGCACCGATGCCCAGCACGACGACCATCGTGACGGTGGGGATGACCTCGAGGAAGGTCCAGAAGGACGCGGTGTTGCGGACGCGGTCCATGGAGGCTTCCTGCAGCTTGCGGGCCTGGGCGTCAAAGCGGTCGAACAGGTGCGCGGAGCGGCCGAAGGCCTTGACGACGCGGTGCGCTTGGGCGGCCTCCTCGACGACATTGGCGACGTCGCCGGTGAGGTCCTGTACGCGGCGGCTGATCTTGGTGTAGCGGCGTTCGTTGGCCAGGCACAGCCCGGTGATGGGGATCACGGAGATCAGCACGACCACACCGAGCGGCCAGTACATCCGCATCAGCAGGACGATGACGACACACACCTGGATCGCGGAGACGAGCAGCATCATCAGGCCGAAAGCCACGAAACGGCGCACGGTGCCCAGGTCGCTCATCATCCGGCTGAGCAGTTGACCCGACTGCCACCGGCTGTGGAACTCCATCGGCAGGCGTTGCAGCTTGGCGTACAGCTCGGTGCGAATGCCGGTCTCGACGCCGACTCCGGTCGGGCCGGCGAGCATCCGACGGGCAAACCAGAAGAAGGCCTCACCGATGCCCAGCACGAGGGCGACCGAACCCAGCACGAGCAGTCCGCGCTGGTCGCGGTTCGCGACCGGCCCGTCCACGAGTCGCTGTGTGACCAGCGGCACCGCGACGCTCATCGCAGTGGAGGAGGCGGTGAACAGCAGCATCCACAGCCAGGCGCCCAGCCGCGGACGGGCATAGGGCAGCAGCCGCCACAGCGAGGTGATGCCGCGGGTGCGAGCCGGGACGGGAGCGACCGAGGCGGGGCGCGTGAGGTCGTCCCAACCGGGGGCCAGGGTGGGCTCAGAGGGCGGGGTGACTGAGGGCGTGGTGGTGGCGGTGGATGAGGCTTGCGAAGACACGGTGGGACCTGATCTTTGTCGGATCGGCGGCGCTCGGTTTGCCGGCGCCCCGCCACCCTACGCCGGGGTCCTGACACTCGCCAGCGGGTTTCCGGACGCCCTCAGCGGCGTCGGTTTGCGAGGTTCAGCGGGACTGTTCCGTGTTCTCGCGCTGCTGGAGGAAGTGCGGCTTCACGATGAACATCGACGCGAACAGACCACCCAGCACGGCCACGGCGGGGAACCACGCGGAGTGGCGCATGGCGGTGCTGAAGGGTCCGACGAGCATGTCCGGGAGCTGGGCGCGCGTGCCCTCGGAGGTCTGCGCGCCGCCCGTCCCGCCGCCGGGCATGGTGCGGGAGAGCTGCCACTCGATGATGGTCGCGATCGCAGCGGAACCCAACACAGAACCCAGCTGGCGGGTGGCGTTGTAGACGCCCGAACCGGCACCGGCCCAACGGGGCGGAAGGTCACGCGTCGCGGACATCGACAGCGGGCCCCAGATCAAGGAGGCGCTCAGGCCCAGGAACGCGGCAGGCAGCAGGAACCACAACACGGAGGTGTCGGCGCGCATCAGCTCGGCCTGCACGCCCAGCACGATGGCGTAGATGGCGAAGCCCGCCACCGCGAACGGACGGGTGGAGCGGGTGTTGGACCATTTGCCCACCAGCGGCGCGAAGACCAGCGAGACGATCGCGGACGGCATGCTCAGCAACGCCGCCTGGGTGGGGGAGAGCCCGCGGGCAGTCTGCAGGAAGAGCATCATCGGGAAGCTCATCGAGATCACCACTCCACCCATCACGAAGATGGCGAGGTTGGCGGCCGTGAAGTTGCGGTTGGCGAACAGCTGCAGCGGCATCAGCGGTTCCTTGGTGTTGCGCGACTGCTGCCAGACGAACAGGCCCAGCACGAGCAGCCCTGCGGCGATCATCGCGAAGATCCAGACCGGCCAGCCCTTGCTCTGGCCTTCCTGCAGGGCGAAGACGACGAGCGAGAGGCCGATGGCGTTCAGCGCGACCCCCATCCAGTCGAAGGCGTGGGCGTGGGTCTCGAGGTTGGGCACCAGACGCCACACGGCGATCATCGCGGCGATGCCGATCGGGACGTTGACGAAGAAGATCCACTGCCAGCCGACCTGGTCGACCAGCACGCCGCCCAGCAGCGGTCCGGAGAGTCCGGCGACCGATGCGGTGGCTCCCCACAGCGCCATCGGCGCGCCGCGTCGGGTGGCCGGGAAGGTCCGGGTGATGACGGCCATCGTCTGGGGGCTCATCAGCGCCGCGCCCAGGCCCTGCACGGCCCGGGCGGCGATCAGGCTCTCGATGGAGGTCGAGAGTCCGCACCACAGGCTGGTCATGGTGAAGACCGCCAGCCCGGCGAGGTACATCTTCTTGGGCCCATAGCGGTCACCGAGGCGTCCGGTGATCAGCAGCGGGACGGCGTAGGCGAGCAGGTAGGCCGAGCTAACCCAGATCACCTTTGCGACGTCGGTGTTGAAGGCGCGCATGATCGAGGGGATCGACACGGAGACGATCGTGGTGTCGATCATGATCATGAAGAAGCCCGCGGCCATCGCCCACAGGGCGGGCCAGGCGCCGGGTGCGACGTCCTGGTCGTTTGGGGCGGGGTGCGGGGGGAGGGTCTGTGTCACGTTGGCAAACAGTAGGGCAGGCGTCTGACACCTTCTGTCGGGCCACAGCCGGGGCTCAGCGGCTGGGTCAGGTCCAGTGCCCGGGCCGGTCCAGTTGGCTGGGCAGGACGGTGTGTGCGTCCCCGATCGCCTGCTCCAGTTGGGGTTGGGTGAGGAAGATCGCGGACGAGAGGTCGGCCCCGCGCAGGTTGGCGTCCCTCAGGTCGGCGCCCAGCAGGTCGGTGGCAGCCAGCCGGCAGTTCTCGTCCCGCCAGTTGATCGCCCCACCTGCAGGATGCTGGGGACGACCACCCCGACCCGCACGCAAGGAGGACCCGGCAGTGACCAACACCGCAACCGTGGATCTCGACGAACTGAACCGTCTCCTGCGGCACCGCACGGGACATGGCCTGGCAGATCTCCTCGAGCGGTTGCTCGACGATGAAGCGCCCGCAGTGGCTACCACCAAGGACCCGGCCGTGGTGGTGGCTCTGCGCATTCTCACCCAGCAGGAGGGAGTGCCACTCCTGGCGCGGGAGGTCGAATACGCCTCCGAGCGGGTCCGGGAGGACTTCACGGGCGCGATCGCGCTCGTCACCGGGGACGTGCACGTGATCCACGACCGGCAAATGGACCTGCGGACGCGCCGGGCGCGCGGTCACTACCGCCCAACCGCATCAACCCCGATCCCGGCCGAGGCCTGACACCCCTCGTGGCCACCCACGTGCTCATCGTCCTCGCAGTCAACGCCGTGAGCGTGGCTGGATGGGGCGTCCTGTGCCGGGCCCTGCCCGAACCAGCCCCCGGACCTGACGGCACCCCACCCGAAGGCCGGACCCCGGTATCAACGAAGACCAGGTACACGGATCTGTCCACGCCACCTGGGCCGGCCTGACCATCGCGCTCCTCACCACCGCAGCCCTGTCCCCAGCAACAGCCGCGGCCGCCGCACTGGGCGCCGCACTGATTACCCTCGTGGTGGGCGCTGTGTGGCTGGTCAGCCGATGTGGGTTCGGGTTCGGCGATGTCCGGTTCGCGCCCGTCGTGGGAGCAGCCGCAATGGCACCGATGGAAGAGGCAGGGCTGTTCGTCGTCGCCCTCGGTGGACTTCTCACCACCCTGGCGTGGGCAGTGGTCGACCGACTCGCTACTCGTCGGCGGCGGTTCATCGCGTGGACCCCAGGCTGGTGGATCGCCGCCATCGCTCTCGCCGCGGTCACCAAACTTTGCCCCCGACCGTCCCCCCTCCAAGGCGGCTACCTCACTCCCGATGTCGTCGAGGTGTTTGTCAGCCCCGTGGCGAAAGAGGTCAGGTCGCGTGCGATGTGAGTGCCTTACGCGGCAAAGAGCGCGTCTAGGTCGGCTTCGGCGGCTGAGTCCATATCGCCCCAAAGCTGGGATCGTCTATTGCCTCTTGCGCAGCGCAATTTCCCCGTTTGAGGTCTTGAGCACGGCCTCTTCACCGGTCTCGGACCATGTCACCGGCCCAGGACCGACGACGGCTACGACTGCGGCCTGTTGCATGCGGAGGGACTCTTCGGAGCAGGTGGAGGCTCCCACCCGGACGTTGGTGATCTCGCGCCCCTGAGCCGTCTGAGACATGTCAAAGTCCAATGGGCCGCAGGCGGTGGTCACAACCGCGGAGCTTTTCTCGAACCGGAGCGTCGTACCCTGAACCCCCATTGAATTTCCGGAATCGGACACCGTCACTTGCGTCGCTGTCCATTCGCCTCTAGGTGACTGGGTTTCAGTATCGCAACCAAAAAGCGGACTGCTAGCAAGCAGTAAACAGACGGTCAGGGCGGTCGACCGCCGAGGTGAATTAGAGGCCCTTTTAAGTGTGCTCATGGATTCTGGGAACCCCCAGTTGAGAGATAAAGCGACGCGCCGAGGGATCTCGCAATGGTTCGCCTGGACGAGAATCCTACGACACGCCCACACTTGACAGCCCCCACGCGCAAAGTTGGGCAGGCCGTGTAGTCGCTGATGTACTGGATCATTCCGGCAGCCCCGAGGCGGCCGGTTCCCGTGCCGTCGATATTCTCATCTGGGCATGCGGGTCAACGCGATCGAGGCCGTGCGGGAGCTGGAACTTCCACGCAGCTGGGACCGTCCCAAGACGCCGGGTTACACCTTCGAGGTTGTCACTGGCAGCCCCCGCCCCGAGTTGTTCGACGACCTGCGAGTGCTGCAACAGGCCATGAACACCGATGTCCCGCAAGGAGAGGTGGCGCTCCCGATCGAGGAGTGGACCGATGAGCGGCTGGCGGCGCGCTTCCGTGCGGACGACGAACTCCTGTGGTTGGTGTTCGCGCGCGATGCCGATGGCCGGGTGGCCGGCCACACCGAGCTGGGCAACCCTGACCTGCCGGGGGTGCACCACCTGCTGCAGCAAGGGGACACGGTGGTGCTGCCTGAGCACCGCGGGCATGGGCTGGGACGTGCGTTGAAGGTCCACGCGATGTCCAGTGCGCAGGCCGATGCGCCGTGGCTGACCCGCGCCCAGACGAGCAATGACGACACCAACACGCACATGGATGCGATCAACGACTGGCTGGGTTTCGAGGTGGTCGCCCGCACCTGGAACCGGACGCTCGTGCTCGACACCGCACTGTGACGGCATGACCGTTGAGGTCACGTGCGAGCGGATGGAGAGCGAGTTGGCGCATGCCGATGGGGCGACTCCCTGAGTGGAGTCGCCTCATTGGCGGGGTGATGATGCAGCCCGGTGCCAGGTCCGGGGAACTCAGGCGCTGCTGGTCAGGTCTTGCCAGCGCAGCCTGACCACGGGTGGTGATTCTGGGCGGCCGGTTCTGGTGGGGTCGTGGAGTTCCAGACTGAGGCTCGGGGTGACGAGGTAGACGAATCCCTCGGGTGATCGCCACAGGTAGCAGCCGGGGGCGACTTGTTCGAGGCGCCACTTGCCGTGGGTCTTGGCTCGGTGGACCCGCCGGCCAAGGGGTCCGAGGTTGTCGGGTCGGGTCTGGCCGGGTGTCCCGTCGTGGTCGAAGGGGACGGTGTGGTCCAGGTCGCAGCGGCTGGCCCGCTTGGTCGACCACGGGAACACCTCGAAGGGGTTCCGGTGTTCGACGGTCTCGCGCATTCGGTCGGGGACCTCGTAGGAGTCGACCGGGCACACTCCTGCGGTGTCGAGGACGGGTCGGACGCTGATCTTCCGGTCCCCGAGCAGGTCCTTGAGCCAGTCGCCGAGGGCGGGGCCGATGCCCTCGATGCGGGCGACTCCTTCGCCGGTTTTCGCGGTGGTGTCGGTGAGGTGGACCACGATCTTGGCCGTGGGAAGCAGCTTCTCGGGGTCGACGGTGATGGTCCCGCAGGTGTGACCCAGACGGCCCTTCAGTTCGCACGCTGACACCTCGACAAGCTCCGGGAACGTAAGAAGGTCGGGCTCGGGGCCAAACACCTCCTGGAGCTCGAACTCCGGATCCAGCAAGGATGCCTGGAGCATCTGTAGCGCGAGGGCCGGGTTCGCCAACATGCCCAAGGCGCGGGCTCGGATCCCGTCCTCGGTGTCCTGGACCCCCGCCCGGCGCAGGATCGACGCCAGCCGTGACACCTGCGCCTCAAGGTCACGCTGGTCTGGCTTGTCCAACACCGCCTGAACCGAACCCAGCAGGTGGTCGCCGGGGTCGCCGAACTCCACGAACCGGCGCTCCCGCTCGGCAGCGCGACGCTCCTCCGCCTGCTCAGCGGGCAGGTGCTTCAACAGCAGTCCCCTGGCCATCGCCTCCAGCCGAGCCGCGGGCATCCGGCCGTAGACATCACGCAGGTCCGCGTCGAGGGCCCGGGCACCGTTGAAGTCCAGGTCGCCGGACATGCTCGCGAGCTTCTTCGCCAACCACACCGGAAGGTCACCGGCCATCACCGCAGCCCACGCATACGGCAACCGGTGCAGACAATCGGTCGCGAGCGACAGTTCCATGTCGATGGCTTCCGGCCGTAGGTGCATCGCTGCCGCCAACTCCAACGACGCGAACTCCGCGACCAACGGCGTCCCGTCCGAACCCGCCGGGACCAGCTGCTCCAAGCCCGGCACCACCGGACCCTCACCGCTCGCCGCGGACCACAACACGTCCACCTGGGCCAACAACTCGAAT
Organism: Luteococcus sanguinis; assembly: GCF_039527675.1. Classification (NCBI taxonomy): domain Bacteria; kingdom Bacillati; phylum Actinomycetota; class Actinomycetes; order Propionibacteriales; family Propionibacteriaceae; genus Luteococcus; species Luteococcus sanguinis. Next base: position 13,076 of record NZ_BAAAKI010000025.1, on the reverse strand, counting down.
CGGCGAGCCTGGATCGCCCGGAACGCCCGGTCCGACGCCCGCAGCTCGGCCAGGAACTCACGCCGCGTCGCCGGGAAGGCAGACCCGGGAAGCGTCACCGTGTGACCTGCCGAGGGAGTCGTCGTCGAACTCATGTCCTAATTCTACACCACCACACGACGTACACAAGGGGTTCGACGATATTTGTTCGACAAAACGTTGGACCGATCGCGACGAGCGCTCAGCCCAGCTCGCGTTCGGCGCGCGCCAAGAGGGTCAACGAACTGACCGCCTGCCAGGTCCCCGCGCCCTTCAGCCCAGCCGCTGCCTGCTGGGCCTGGGCCAGAAAGGTCCGGTCACCGGTCAGGGAAGCCAACAGGGCCAGTGCCTCGACGCTCTCCCAAGAGCCAGGTTTCAGCGATCGTGCCCCGGCGGCCGCGCGGGCCACCGTGTCTTCTGGAGTGCTCATACCACCAGCGTGGCAGCATCCGCGGTCCAGCGAGACGGCATCCGGCACGAGGGCCCCAGGCCCCTACTCAGTCGAGGCAGAACTCGTTGCCCTCGGGGTCGAGCATGACGATGAAGCCGGCGTCCATCGGGGTCGCCTCGGTGATCCGGACGATCGTCGCGCCGATGTCGGCCAGTTGGTCGGCGCGCTGGCGCAGGACGTCCATCCGCTCGTCCGGATCGACGCCCGGAGCCGCGCGCAGGTCCAGGTGCACCCGGTTCTTGGCCGACTTGCCTTCGGGGACGCGCTGGAAGAACAGCCGCGGCCCTGCCCCGTCGGGATCGGAGCAGGCCGAACGGGCGTTCCACTCCGACTCCGGCACGCCCCACTCCTTCAACGCCTCGGGCCAGGACGAGAAACCCTCCGGCGGCGGGTCGAGCCGGTAGCCGAGTGCTTCGCACCAGAACCCGGCGAGGGCATTGGGGTCTGCGCAGTCGAAGGTGATCTGGACGGTGACAGCCATGAGCCGAGCCTAGGAAACGGTCCTGATCCTGTCGAGAGGCATCTTCCTGATCAGTTCCCGGATCAGTTGGACGGGTTGCGCAGCATCCCGAGCGAGGCCACGGCGGCCAACCCGGATGCGACCAGCACCGGCCAGAAGGAGTGCGCGGGAACCTCGGCCAGACGTCCGGCCACCGCGGCTCCGGCGCTCACTCCCAAGGTGATGCAGGTCGCCAGCACGGTCATCATGGTCGCCATCCGCTCCCGGGGCGCGATCCGCTCCATCCAGGTGAAGGCGCTGACCAGGCAGGCGCCAGCCCCGGCGCCACCGACCAGGGCGAAGGCCGCGGCCACTCCGGCGGGGGGCAGCTGGAGCAACCCGAGGGCCCCGACGCCCATCAGCACCGAACCGGTCAGAACCCGAGCCCACACGGGGATGCGGGCGGAAACCCGTCCGACCAGGAGGCTGGCGACACCGCTGCCCACCCCCACGCAGGCGTAGACCAGGCCGGTCAGTTCGGGCGTCCCACGCTGGTCGAAGACCGAAGTAAGGCCGGTCTGGGTGGCACCGAAGAGCGTCCCCACGCCCAAGGTCGCGAGCATCGGCCACAGCACGGAGAACCCGACGCGACCTCCAGCGGACGTCTGGGCGTGTTCGGCGTGGGTTGCACGCCAGCCGTCCCGGTCGGCAGCCAGGTGCGCGAGGAAGGCGCCCTGCCCCACCAGCGTCGCCACCGCGATGGCGATGGTCGCCGGGACGGCGCCAGCCAGGCTCACCAACAGGCTCGCGAGCACCGGACCGACGACGAAGCCGAGCTCGTCGACCATGCCCTCGTAGCCCAGCGCGCGGCTGACCAGCCCGGGGTTGTTCGTGCGCACGGCCAACTTCGACCACCGCGTGCGGGCCACCGAACCGACCTGCGGGTTGGCTGCCCCGACGAGCCCAGCGCAGGCCAGCATGGGCCACGACGCGGCATGGTTCAGCAACAAGGCGAGGAAGGCCAGCTGCCCAGCCAGAGACACGATGGTCGCGCTGGCCAGCACGGGCAGGGGTCCGAAACGGTCGACCAGTCGTCCGACGACGGGAGCGCCGACGGCGGTCCCGAGACCAGCCGCAGCGACGGCGAGCCCAGCGGTGGCCATCCCGCGTCCGTCGGCGGCCAGCACCATCATGTAGCCGAGCTGCACCATCGAGCTGGGCATGCGTCCGATGAAGGACGTGATGAGGAAGGGCCAGCCGCCCACGCCCGGCAGGCTGGTGCGCTGCGGCGGTGTTGTCTCGGGCGGCACGGTGTTCGGGGGTGCTGCAGTGGGTGATGCTGCATTCACAGGTGTAGTGGTGGGCGGTGTCGCGCTCACGGGGCCTCCGGGGTCAGTACGGCGGACGCGCCCCGGCCTCACACGCGTCCCTCAATTCCCCTGTTCCTCCATGGTAACTCGGGGCACGCGCCTCGCGGCTGGGTCAGACCACCGCAGCTGGGTCAGACCGCCGCGGCTGGGTCAGACCACCAGTGCGAGGGTGATGGCGGTGGAGAACACGACCTCCACGATGCCGATCACCGCCGGACGCAGCGGTCTTCCCGCGGCCTGCAGTCGCGGCATCACGAGCGTCCGCACGCACAACGCCACCCACAGCCCGACCAGCAACCAGCCGCGCAGCGGGGTCCGATCCAACGCTCCGGCCACGGTCGCGACCAGGACGACGAGCGTCACCACCGCGTGGTAACCCAGCGAGAATCGCGCGAAGCGTGGGTCGTCGCGCTCCCGGATCAACGACTTCACGTGCGGCACCGTGCCCCAGAAGTAGGCGAGTTCGATCGCGAACACGGTCCAGGTCCAGGGCCAGTCAACCTCGGGTCGCCCAGCGCCAGCCGCGCGAGCCACCGGCGCCATCAGGCAGGCCGCGAGCACCGTGGCACCGTCGTTCAGCAGGGACCTCTCGGTACGGTCCCACGCGGCCTTCGCCGCGATGCCCAGCAGCGGCGCGAAGGCCAGCGCCCACACCACCAGGGCCGGACGCATCACTGCGGTCGCCACACCGAACGGCACCATCGCAAGCCCATAGGCGCGCACCGGCGGGAAGTACTTGGCCCTGCGGTGTGACTTCAGCCACAGCGCCGCCGCCTGGAAGAAGAAGTAGCCGACCCACCAGAACAGCAGCAGCGGCACGTGCACCCACGAGAAGCCGCCCAGCACCGCGCCCGTCAGCGCTGGCAGTGTGATCATCGCCCACGCACCGTGCTGCTCAGGCACCCACCCGGGGGAACGCTTGCGACGGGGACGGTTGGCCATGCGGAAAGGCTAGGGGAGGCCGACCTACCATGACGATCGTGCGCTCCCGAATGATTGCCCTTGCCGCGACGACCGCGACAGCCCTGGTCGGCGCCGGTGCGGTGGCCGCCGCTCGGATCAGCGGACCGCGACGACCGGCCCTGGATTACGGCATGAGCCCCTTCGAGGTGGGCATCGAGGCCGAGGATGTCAGCTTCAACGCCGACGACGGCACCCGGCTCGCGGGCTGGTGGTTCGATCGTCCGGGCTCCGCGCGGGTGGTCATCGTCTGTCACGGTCACCGGGGGTCAAAGGCCGACATGCTCGGCATCGGGCCCGGCCTGTGGGGCGCGGGCAACACCGTTCTGATGTTCGACTTCCGCGGCAATGGGGAGTCCGCGGACGGGCCGCAGTCGCTGGCCCACTACGAACAGGGCGATCTGCTTGCCGCGATCGACCTGGCCACCCAGCGACGCCCGGACGCCGAGGTCTGCCTGGTCGGTTTCTCGATGGGCGCCGCGACGTCGATCCTGGTCGCAGCGCGGGACGAGCGCGTCCGCAAGGTGGTCGCTGATTCGTCCTTCGCCGACATGAAGGGGGTCATCGCGGCTGCCTTCGCCGGTCTGCGCCTGCCTCCCGTCCCCTTCGTCGCCCTGGCTGATGGCATGACCCGCGCCCGTTACGGCTACCGTTTCGACCAGGTGCAACCCGTGGACGTCGTGGGCGAGATCGCCCCACGTCCCCTGATGTTGGTGCACTGCGCCGGTGACCAGGTGATCCCCGTCGAGCACGCGCACCGGCTGGCGGCTGCGGCGGGGGAGCCCACCACGGTGGAGATCTGGCCCACCGGTGAACACTGCGGCGCCTACTTCGCCGACCGTCCCGGGTACATCGAGATGGTGGCCAACTTCCTCGTCGATGCCTGAGCGGCAGCCCCGCGCGGCTGCGAGGATGAAGTCAGCCCAAATGGAGGAGTCACCCATGTCCCGCACCCGCACCTCGTTGACGCTCGCCTCGCTCGCGCTGGTGACCTGCACGGTCACTGCCTGCGCCCCGACCGAGTCGACCACCGGATCGACGGTGAGCCCCACGGTCTCCTCCACGCCTGCCACCTCCACGCCTGCCACCTTCACCCCGGCCGCCTCGTCCACGGATTCGACGATGGGCAGCGAATCCCCCAGCGGTGAGGCGAGCTCGACGGAGTCCGGCCTGGTTTCGCCCTCCGCCCGTTCGACGGACACCGCCAGCGCCACGGTTTCGGCGACGGCGACCGACGCGGCCAGCGCGTCCGTCACCGACTCGACCTCGGCCGTACCCGTGGAGGCCACGCCGCGTGATCTCAACGCGCAAATCACGGCCGTCTCGCAGGTCTCCTCGAAACTGACCGGCACCTCGCAGGACTTCCAGCGCTACATCACGGCGTTGGCGAAGAAGACGGTCAAGAACGCCGACGGCACCACCTGCCCGACCTTCGACATCCGCGTCGACCGCTACTGGTCCACCGATGACCAGGCGATGGGCGGGCTGACTGCCTGCGGTGGCTACGAGGCGATCTGGTTCACCGACGCGCGCGGGACGTGGAAGGAGTTCGGCTTCCAGTCCGTGCCCTACTGCTCGGTCGTGCGCGCCGCCGGCGTCCCGCACCCGATCGACCTGTCCACCGGCTTCGGCTGCATCGAGAAGGGTTCCGTCGACGTCGTCGCCTATGACCCGGAGGGGTGATCTGGCGGCTGGTGGGGGTCAGCCAATCGCGCGCGTGATCAGCTTCTCGAGGGTCTTCTCGTTGGCGTCGTTCCACTCGGTGATCGCATAGGCGGCGGGCCACATCGTCCCGTCGTCCAGCTGGGCGTTGTCGTTGAAGCCGATGGTCCCGTAGCGGCTCTTGAACTTCCCGGCGTGCTGGTAGAAGACGACGATCTCCTTGCCCTTGGGGTCGCGGGCGTAGGCGGGGAAGCCGTACCAGGTGCGGCGCGTCAGGTCCGGCGCGATCCGGGCCATCAGGGCATGCAGGCCCTCGGCGATCGGACGGTCGAGGTCGTCCATCGCGGCGATCGCGTCCAGGATGTCCTGCTCGGTGTTCTTGCCGGCGGCGGTCTTGCGACGCTCGGCGGCGGCCTGCTTGACGGCGGCCTTCTCCTCGGCGGTGAATCCAGCGTCGGCGTCCTGGGTGCTGGCCTTCTTGGTGGGGCTCATGGACGCGAGTCTAGGGCGGCCAGAGCGTCCTTCAGCTGGCTTGGGAACCAACGGACGACCAGTTCGTGGCGCCTCGTGAACTCTTGGCGACGCCTCGTCGCACACCGGTGACGCTGGACGACCGGGCTTCCTAGCCTGTCGCCATGACCACCCCCCTGATCACCACCCACGCGCCCCGCCCCACAGCGCGTGTTGCCGCAGCCGCCGCCCTGGCCGGCGCGCTCTTCGTGCCCGTCGCCGCTTCCTCGGACGCCGCGCCCGCCACCCAGCCCACTCCCGCGATGACGCTGGCCATCTCCTCGTCCACCACCGAGCAGCTGGCTCCCGGCGTCACGCACCGTTCCCTGATGGTGGGCGACCGTGCCACCACCTCCGAATGGGTCGTCCAGCTGACGCTCCCCTCGGGCAGCGCCGGCGTGGCCAGCTCGGCCGTCTCGACGAAGGCCATCGCCGACCAGGCGGTCGCCGACCTGGCCGCCCACGGCCTCACCGGCTACGCCGAGGAGGTCATCACCCGTCCACTGGCCGACATGGCCGGATCGCTCGGCTACCGCGTCCGCCTCGGCGGCTTCGCCACCCAGGCCGAGGCCACGGCCGTGCAGAAGCAGGTCGTCGCCGCGGGATACCCCGCCGGCACCTGGTACCGCGCCTGGGACGGTGACAACGGCAACGCCCTGAGCGGCGCCAACCCGCTCTCGGTGCACGTCCTGACCGTGGACCCCCGCCGTTTCCGTGGCGAGATCGACGCCACCTACGGCGCCGACCTGGTCGGAGGAGAGACAGTCTCGACCCTGGCCCAAGGCGCCCTGGCCGGTATCAACGCCGGATTCTTCGTCTTCAAGGCCGATGGTGACGTGGCCGGCGACCCCGCCGGCGCCGGCGCCTATGACGGCAAGATCCTCAGCGAGACCGTCGGTGATCGTCCGGCGCTCGTGATCGACGGCGACACCGGACGCGCTTCCGTGCAGCGCCTGACGTGGGTGGGTCGCATCACCTCCGCGCGCGATTCCCTCACCCTGGACGGCATCAACCGGACGCCCGGCAAGATCCGCAACTGCGGTGGGCTGGGCGATGATCCCACCGACCTGCCGCTGCACGACGTGACCTGCCACGACGCCGACGAACTCGTCCTGGTCACCCCGGAGAACGGCGCCACCACGCCGGCCGGCGAGGGTGTCGAGGTCGTCCTCGACGCGAAGGGACGCATCGTGGCCGTCCACGAGACGCGCGGTACGGCGCTCAAGGCCGGGCAGGTCTCCATCCAGGGCACAGGCGACCGGGCGGACGCCCTGCGCCGGTTTGCCCGCCGCGCCGGCCACGGCACGCCCAACAAGATCAAGATCACCAACCAGTACCGCGACGAGCGCGGACGCAGGCTCCGGCTGGACGGTGACACCCAGGTCGTCAACGGCGGTCCCATGCTCCTGCTGCGCCGTGGCCGACAGGTGACGGCGCGCCGCGACGGCATGGTGCAGCCCGCCTCTCCCGGCTTCTTCTACGGCTGGGTGCACCAGCGCAATCCCCGCACGATCGCCGGTGTCGACGCCCAGGGACGGCTCGTCCTGGCCACCGCCGACGGACGGATCACCGGCTCGGCCGGGCTGAGCATCGCCGAGTCGGCAGACCTGGCCCAGGCACTCGGCATGGTGGACGCGCTCAACCTGGACGGTGGCGGGTCCACCGAGATGGTGGTCAACGGAGCGGTCGCCAACACTCCCTCGGGCGGTGCCGAGCGGCCGGTCGGGGACGCGATCGTCATCCGCTGACCTCGCTGATTGTCCGGCTGATCCGGTCGGTGAACTGGGCGGGCGACTCGTCCGTGCGTGCGCTCAGCGGACCCCCCGAGCCGGACGACGACCCGCGAGCGCCCCTTCCGGGCACGACGATGAACTGACCGTCCATGCCCTTGAGGGTCTCGCGGCCTCCACGCGCAGCCGGGCCCGAGAACACCGCCAGAACTGCCAGCACAGGACAGAACCGGTCCCGCCACGGGACCGAATCCGGCCCAGCGGGCGATTTTGGCGAACCGAGTGAGCTCACCGGAATAACCGGGCGCGAACCAAAGTTGAGTCAGGTGTACTCAACGCAACACTTGAGTGCAGGTCGCTCAACCCCTACAGTTGAGTGCATCGGGCTCAAGCCGCTGGCGAGGGCCCCTGACAATGAAGAGCTTCCGGGCGTAGCCCTCCAGCTCGCCCGATCATGACCACCAAGCACCACGGTTCAAGAAACAACACGGAGGAAACCAACATGGCTCGTGCAGTCGGTATCGACCTCGGCACCACCAACTCTGTCGTCGCTGTCCTCGAGGGCGGCGAACCCACTGTCATCCCCAATGCTGAGGGGGCTCGCACGACGCCGTCCGTCGTCGCCTTCAGCAAGACCGGTGAGGTCCTGGTCGGCGAAGTCGCCAAGCGCCAGGCCGTCACCAACGTCGACCGCACCATCCGCTCGGTCAAGCGCCACATGGGCACCGACTGGTCCGTCGACATCGATGGCAAGAAGTACACCCCCCAGGAGATCAGCGCCCGCGTGCTGCAGAAGCTGAAGCGCGACGCCGAGGCCTACCTGGGTGAGCCCGTCACCAACGCGGTCATCACCGTCCCGGCCTACTTCTCGGACGCCGAGCGCCAGGCCACCAAGGAGGCCGGCGAGATCGCTGGCCTGACCGTTGACCGCATCATCAACGAGCCCACCGCCGCCGCGCTGGCCTACGGCCTCGACAAGGGCGACAAGGAGCAGACCATCTTGGTCTTCGACCTCGGTGGCGGCACCTTCGACGTCTCCCTGCTCGACATCGCCGACGGCGTCTTCGAGGTCAAGGCCACCAAGGGCGACAACCGCCTCGGTGGTGACGACTGGGACCAGCGCGTCGTCGACTGGCTGGTGACGCAGTTCAAGAACAAGAACGGGATTGACCTGTCGCAGGACAAGATGGCCCGCCAGCGCCTCCAGGAGGCCGCCGAGCGCGCCAAGATCGAGCTGTCGAGCGCCCAGGAGGCCTCGATCAACCTCCCCTACATCACCGCCGGTTCCGCGGGTCCGCTGCACCTGGACGAGCGCCTCACCCGCGCCGAGTTCCAGCGCATGACCCAGGACCTGCTGGACCGCTGCAAGGCGCCGTTCAACTCGGTGATCAAGGACGCCGGCACCAGCGTCGACAAGATCGACCAGGTCATCCTGGTCGGCGGCTCGACCCGGATGCCCGCCGTCGCCGACCTGGTGAAGGAGCTCTCGGGCAAGGAGCCCAACAAGGGCGTCAACCCCGACGAGGTCGTGGCGCTGGGTGCCTCCCTGCAGGCCGGTGTGCTGAAGGGTGAGGTCAAGGACGTCCTGCTGCTGGACGTGACCCCGCTGAGCCTCGGCATCGAGACCAAGGGTGGCGTGATGACCAAGATCATCGAGCGCAACACCACCATCCCGACCAAGCGTTCCGAGGTTTTCACCACGGCCGAGGACAACCAGCCTTCGGTGATGATCCAGGTGTACCAGGGTGAGCGTGAATTCGCCCGCGACAACAAGTCGCTCGGCAACTTCGAGCTGACCGGACTGATGCCCGCCCCGCGCGGCATCCCGCAGGTCGAGGTCACCTTCGACATCGACGCCAACGGCATCGTCCACGTCCACGCGAAGGACATGGCCACCGGCAAGGAGCAGTCGATGACCGTCACCGGTGGCTCCGCCCTCGGCAAGGACGACATCGACCGCATGATGAAGGACGCGGAGGCGCACGCGGACGAGGACAAGGCCCGTCGCGAGTCCGTCGAGATGCGCAACGAGGCCGACAACCTCGCCTTCCGCACCGAGAAGCTGCTGGCCGACAACGCGGAGACGATCGGCGACGACGTCAAGGCGCCCGTGCAGGAGTCCCTCGACAAGTTGAAGGAGGCCCTGAAGGGCACCGACAACAACGACGAGGTCAAGGCCGCCATGGAAGACCTGAACACCAAGGCCTCGGCCATGGGCCAGGCCATGTACGCCGCCGCCCAGGCCCAGCAGGCCCAGGCCTCCTCGGAGGAGTCGGACGCCCCGCAGGGCACCGAGTCCACCAGCGGTGATGACGACGTCGTGGACGCCGAGATCATCGACGAGGACAACACCGACAACAAGTGAGCCGGCGCTCACGGCAGTGAGCTCCTGACACGCCTGTTTGATCGCCCCGGGCCGTTCGTCACCCCGGCCCGGGGCCTTCATGCAAGCATGATCAACGCGATCCTGGTCGCCGAACGACCATGATCAATACCAACGGATGCACCACCACCCAGACGAAGGATCGACAGCCACCATGAGCGAGTTCACCCCTGACGAGCAACGCGGCCAGGTTCCCGACGACGCCAGCGAGCTCTTCGAGAACCCCGGCACCGACGGCGTCGGCACCTCTCCGGAGGTGCGCGTCTCCGAGCTCGAGCAGCTGGTGGGGGAGCGCACCGCGGACCTCCAGCGCCTGCAGGCTGAGTACGTGAACTACAAGAAGCGCGTCGATCGCGACCGCCAGGTCTCCCGCCAGTCGGGCGTCGAGCAGGTCGTCACCGAGCTGCTGCCGGTGCTCGACTCCATCGCCATGGCCGACCAGCACGGCGAGCTCTCCGGCGGTTTCAAGCTGGTCGCCGACGAGCTGGCGAAGATCGCGGCCAAGCACGGCCTGCACGCCTTCGGCGCCGTGGGCGACCCCTTCGACCCACACCTGCACGAGGCCCTGATGCAGGTGCCGCTGCCCGGTGCCACCGAGCACTGCGTCTCCCAGGTGATGCAGCAGGGCTTCACCATGCACGACCGCGTGCTGCGCCCCGCCCGCGTCGCCGTGAGCGACCCCGACCCGGCCGCCGCCGCGGCCGAGCCGACCGAGAACCAGTACTGACCACGAAGACCCAGCGAGAGGAGGCGCCATGAGCACCAAGGACTGGATTGAGAAGGACTACTACAAGACCCTCGGCGTCTCCAAGGACGCCAGCGCCGACGAGATCAAGAAGGCCTTCCGCAAGATCGCCCGCGAGAACCACCCCGACCAGCACCCAGGCGACGACGCGGCCGAGAAGCGGTTCAAGGAGGCCTCGGAGGCCAACTCGGTGCTCGGTGACGCCGCCAAGCGCAAGGAGTACGACGAGGCCCGCAGCCTGTTCGGCGGCGGCGGATTCCGATTCCCCCGTGGTGGTGGTGCTGCCGGCGGCGCTGGTGGCACCAATATGGAGGACCTCTTCCGCAATGCCTCGGCCGGTGGCCTGGGCGACATCTTCGGTGACATCTTTGGCCAGGCGGCCGGGGCGCCCCGTCGTTCGTCCGGACGCGTCCAGCGACGCGGGGCCGACGTCGAGGGTGAGGTCACGATCGGCTTTGCCGAGGCGGTCGAGGGGACGACCGTCAGCGTCCAGATGGTCTCCGAGGCGGCTTGCGAGGCCTGCCGGGGGACCGGCGCGAAGGCCGGCAGCGTCCCCGAGGTCTGCGCCACCTGCCAGGGTTCGGGTATGCAGGCGTCCGCCGCTGGCGGCGTCTTCCAGACCAGCGAACCCTGCCGCGACTGCCACGGCCGTGGCCTCATCGTCACCGATCCCTGCGATGTCTGCCACGGTTCGGGACGCGCGAAGTCGACGCGCACCATGCAGGTCCGCATCCCGGCCGGGGTCGAGGACGGGCAGAAGATCCGCATCAAGGGCAAGGGCTCGCCGGGCGAGAATGGCGGCCCGGCTGGCGACCTCTACGTGCTCGTGCACGTGCGTCCGCACCGCATCTTCGGCCGCAGCGGGCACAACCTCACCATCACCGTCCCGGTCACCTTCCCCGAGGCCGCCCTCGGTGCCGACATCGAGGTGCCCACCCTGCAGGGCGGGCGCGTGAAGCTGCGCATCCCTGCCGGTACCCCCAATGGCCGCACGTTCCGAGTCCGGGGCAAGGGAGTGGCGCAGGCCAATGGCGCCCACGGCGACCTGCTGGCCAGCGTCGAGGTGCAGGTGCCCGGGAAGCTGGACGACCGTGCCATCGCGGCCCTCAAGGAGTTTGCGGACGCCGTCGGGCCGAGTGACCCGCGAGCCGGGCTCTTCCGGGGCTGAGCACCATGACTGCCGCCCAGCTGCCCCAGGTGATCGACCGCGACGCTCCGCTGTTCACGATCAGTGTCGCGGCGAACCTTGCAGGCATGCACCCGCAGACGCTGCGGACCTACGACCGGATCGGTCTGGTGCAACCACGCCGCGCCTCCGGCCGTGGCCGCCGTTACTCACCGCGCGATGTCGCGAAGCTGCGGCTGGTGCAGCACCTCTCCCAGGAGGAGGGGATCAACCTGAACGGCATTCGCCGCATCCTGCAGTTGGAGACCGAGCTGGACGCGCTGCGCCAGCACCTCGAGAACGTCGAGGCAGCACTGGTCGAGGCACGCAGCAGCCGTCCTCGCGTCTTCACCGCCGGGGCCTCCGGGGACGTCCACCTCGGACGGCACCGCGTCCCGAACCGCTTGGAACTCCCCGGCCGCTGAAGGGCTTCCGTCCCCGAAACCGGCCCCGCCCTTGGCCTGGACGCGCGCAGGCGCAAGGATGGCCCCCATGACGAACAACGACGTTTCCCTGACCGGCCAGGCCACGGACCACGGCGAGGTGCTCTGCCTTGGTGAGGCGCTGATCGACGTGGTCGCGCGCGAGGGCCAGGAGACGGCCGAACACGTGGGAGGCAGCCCGCTCAACGTCGCCTGCGTGCTGTCCGCCATGGGCCATGCCCCCACCATCGGCGCCTGGTGGGGGGACGACGACCGCGGCCACCGGATCGCGCAGTACGCCGCCGACCATGGCGTCAAGGTCGTCCCGGGCTCCGATGGTGCCGAGCGGACGACGGTCGCCTACGCCCAACTCGACCGCGAGGGGCGCGCCACGTACACCTTCGACCTGCTGTGGGAACTGCCCGAACTCACCGAGCTTGACCGCGTTGGCCACCTGCACACCGGCTCGATCGCCGCAACGCTGGAGCCCGGCGGCACCCAAGTCGTCAACGCCGTCAAGGCCGTCCGCGAGCACGGCACCGTCAGCTATGACCCCAATGTCCGTCCCGCGATCATGGAGTCACCCGAGGCCGTCCGCGGTCGCGTCGAGGAACTGATCGGGCTGTGCGACGTGCTCAAGGCCTCCGACGAGGACGTGTCCTGGCTCTACCCGGACACCCCCGTCGAGGACGTGATGCGCGAGTGGATCACCATGGGCCCGGCGCTGGTCGTCGTCACCCGCGGACCCTGGGGTGCCTACGCCCGGCTGGCGGGCAATCGCGACATGCTCGTCGTGGACCAGCTGACCGTGAAGCTCGCCGACACCGTCGGTGCCGGAGACTCCTTCATGGGCGGGCTGCTGTCGGGACTGCTGGACGCCGGGTTGATCGGCAGCCGCGAGGCTGTCGAGATCCTGCGCGCCGCTGACTGGGACGCCGTGCAACCGGCCCTCCACCGCGCGGTCACCACCTCCGGGCTCACCGTCAGCCACCACGGTGCGCACGCACCGACCCGCGAGGACGTCCAGGGCGTGCTGGACGAGGATTCGTCCCTGGCCCGCTGAACTGGGGGAGCTGACCGGCGAGACCCCTGGACGACCCATCGACAGGCTTGGGGTCGTGACGTGGTGGACAGCTCCAACCCGCAGGGCCTAGATGTTGGTGGCAGACAGGTTCATGACAGTCGGGTGATGGGAGCTTTCCCGCCGAGTGCTCTGTGGCC
>NZ_BAAAKI010000024.1:12068-119978 GCF_039527675.1 Luteococcus sanguinis | reverse complement strand
AACGGGGGTCCTCCCTTCACGTCAACCCGCAAACTGTCATGAACGTCCCTGCCACCAACACCTAGGTTTGGGCGTGCTGTCGCTGGGCGAGATCTGCCGTCCCACCGGGCTGTCGATCCGCCCGGTCTGCCATCACCTGCTGCCCTTGCGCACCTCGTCCACGGTGCTGCACCTGATGGCCTTGGCGAACCCCTGAACGGGTGCTCGACGCGGACGGTCGCCGCGCGGTGCCGATCTCGGGCTGGGCTCAACCGGTGCTGTAATGGCTGACATGTGGTTTCCCGTGGCCAGGTGGCAGGGCGAGCGGACGATCGGACGGTTGCCCGAACCGGTGGTGACCGACAGCTTCGGCCAGGTCGGTGCGGGTGACGAGCAGTTGTCGCTGGTGGTACTTGGGGACGAGTTGGCGGCCGCGGCGGGTTTCGCCGAGACGATCGCTTCGCGGTTGGCAGAGGCTCGGGGTGCGCGGGTGGTGTTCCAGTCGGTCGCCGAATCGATGGCGACGATCCGGGACGTGCACTACGGGACGCTGAACCGGGTGCCCGCCCGCACCGACGCGGTGGTGCTGGTGGTGGGCGCCCACGACGTGCTGGCCAGGACGGGTTTGGACGAGTGGCGCACGGAGCTGGCGGCGACGCTTCAGATCCTGCGCCGGGTGGGGTGTGTGGTGGTGGCACAGGTGCCTGACCTGGGCGCTGCCCCGCTGGTGGGCTGGCCCCTCTCGTCGTCCCTGACCGGTCGGGTTCGGGCGCTCAACCGGGTCACCGCGGAAGTCTGCGGCGGAGCCAATCCCGGAGCCCAAACCAGCGAGCCCCGGGCCCAGACCAACGATCCCCGAGTCCAAAGGAACGATCCCCGAGCCCAGAGCAACGTTCCCCGAGCCCAAACCAACGATCCCCGAGCTTGTCGAGGGGTCCCCCTCCCCGCCCCGACTGGCTATGAGGACGACCGCTGGACCCCCGACGCGACCTCACGCACCACGTGGGCCGAGTTGCTCGGCGAGAGTGCGTTTGCCCAAAAACTGATTGCTCGTGCTGATGGTCGCGGTTGACCACAGGCGCGGGATCTATCAGCGCCGATGACTTCAAGGAACCACCGCTGGTCCACTGAACCGACTCGCGCCAAGTGGACCAACGGCTCGCCAACCCCAAGGTTCGATCACTCGCCCAGCAGGATCCGGTAGACGATCGAGTCGTCCTTGCGACCCAGACCCTCACGTCGTCCCCGCAGGTAGAGCTGCTCGGCAGTCGATGCCAGGGGAACCTCCTGGGCCACCTCACGGGCGGCTTGGGTGACCAGACCCATGTCCTTCACGAAGATGTCGAGAGCCGAGCGGGCCTCGTCGTGGTCACCGTCCACCATCCGGCGGCCGCGGTCGCCGAACATGAACGACGCTGCTGCTCCGGCACCGAGCACCTCGTAGATCTGCGCGATGTCCAAGCCCATCGAGTCGGCCAGCGCCATGGCCTCCCCCGCAACTGCGATGTGGACGCCGCACAGCAGCTGGTTGACCACCTTGAAACGCTGACCGTCGCCGGGCTTGTCACCGACGATGGCGGCGGTGCCCGCCATCGAGTCCAGAAGAGGACGGACGCTCTCGACGTCCTGCGGGGTGCCGGAGACCATCATCAACAGGTCGCCGGTACCGGCGCGGACCACACCGCCGCTGACGGGGGCGTCGACCAGGTGACCGGAGGGGAGCTTCGCCAACGCCTGCTCGATCGCAGCCGGGCCGACGGTCGCCATCACCATGACGACCGTGTCGGGTCCCAGCTCACCGACGATTCCCTGCTCGCCGAACAGCACGTCGTCCAGCTGCGCGCCGGTGGCGACCATCAAGCCGACCACATCGCGTCCCTTGGCGGCCTCGGCAGCGGACGCTGCGGGCTTCAGGTGCTCGGCATGCTTCTGCAGGATGTCGGCGCTCACGTCGTAGGCCGTCACCTCGAACCCGTCCGCGGCCAGCACCTCGGCCATGGGCCCGCCCATGGCGCCCAGCCCGATCCAACCGACCTTGATGATGTTGCTCATGACTGGCTCCTGTCGTTCGTTGACTGGCTTGCGATGGTGGCGGTGGTCAGGCGTTCGACCACCTCGGCGAGAGCCTGCTCGCCGCCGACATTTCCGGGGAAGACCACATAGGGCATTCCCTGGCTGTCCTGGGGTGCCTCCACGGCGGTGAACATCGAGATCTGCCCTGGGTAGAACTGGCCGCGGACCTTGGCGTGGGTCATCCCGAGACCTTCGGCAGCGACCTCGTGGGAGGTGATGCCGCCCTTGGCGACCACCCAGGCGGGCCGGGCCGGCAACACGAGCTGGACGACCTGGACCACGGCCTCGGAGACGCTGCGCGCGATCTCCAGCGACCCGTCCTTGTCATCGGTGCGAACGAGTTCTCGGCTGGTGAAGATGACGCAGTCCTGCGTGGGCAATGCCGCACGGATCGCCTCGGCGACCTCGTGCACGTGCTGCTCACGCGTGCCCGGATCCAGCAGGGTGGGCACGTGCAGCTCGAACTCCGTCAGGGTTCCGCGAGCCTGGACGGCGCGCAGCTGGGCGGTGGTCAGGCCGACGTGTGAACCCACCACGACGAGGCCGTGGGACAGCCGGGAGGGATCGGTGGCGAGTTCGTCGTCGCCGAGCACCCGTGCATCGCGCTGCCCGGCCAACGGCCGGACGAAGCTGGGGCCGCATCGGGAGATGAAGCAGCGCCCCTGCGCCTCACGGCGACCCAAGGCCTCGGCCACCACCTCCATGTCGGAGTACTCCGTGGCGTTGACCACCACCCACTGGCGCGCGGTCACCCCGGCGAGGATCTCTTCGACCCGATCGACGCCGCCCTCACGGATGTCGTCCAAGGACAGGCTGGCGACATCGGCCGCCGTCACGGAACCACCCGAGCGCTCCTCAAGGAAGGCCTTCAGGTCCGAGTTCTGGTAGCCGAAGGTCGCGTCCTGGGCGAAGTCGGTGTCGGCGGCGTGCTTGGCGACGCCGTTCACCATCGCGAAGTGCGTGTCGCCGGTGGTGAAGCGTCCGGCCTCGATCATCGCGGGGCAGAACAGGAAGCCATCAACGGCGATGCCGTGTTCTTCCAGCACGTCCGCCAGGGCATTGGGCTCTGCGATCACGTGCCCGCGAAGCGTGGAGTCAGATCGCGACACGACGTGAAGACCTGCGGTCTCAACACCGGTGGCGAGGAAGCCCTCGAGGATGCGGCGGTTCTTGGCAACGGCCTCGTCCTCGGGCAAGGCCCTGGTGTTCTGGAGGACGAAGCAGGCGCTGCCCGGCTCGGCGAGGGCGCGGGCCGCAATGGCTGGGTCCTCAACAAAGGCGATGTCCACGTCGGCGACGCACTGGGAGCCAGTTGGGTCGTCGTCCAGTACGAGGACGCGACGCTGGTTGGTGAACTCGTTCACGGGAACTCTTCTCCTCCGGAACTACGAGACCAGGCCGACGACGGGCCACAGGAGACAGATGACGAGGAAGCCGACGATCGAGGTAGCGGTGGAGCACACCGTGTACGACTTCAGCGCGTCCGTAGTGCTGACGCGGTAGTAGCGGCTCCACACCCAGAACAGCGAGTCGTTGACGTGGGAGAGGGCCATGGAACCGGCGCCGATCGCCAGCGTGACCAGCGCCAGCTGCATCACCGAGAGGTCCGTCGAGGCGGCCAGCGGAGCGAGCAGGGGAGCAGTGGTGATCGTGGCCACCGTCGCCGAGCCCTGGGCGGCGCGGATCAGGGCCGACATCAGGTAGGCGAGCAGCAGGATCGGCAGACCCGATCCGGCCAGCGCATCGGCCACGGCCTTCGCGACTCCGGTCTGGGTGAGGACGTAGCCGAAGGTTCCGCCGGCGCCCGTGATCAGGATCACGGCGGCAGTGGCCGGGAGCGCGGAACTCACCACGTCCTCGATCCGGCCAGCATTCCAGCCGCGACGGATGCCGAGGAAGAAGATTGCCAGCAGCACGCCGATCAGCAGGGCAGCCGGGGAGGCACCGACGAGCGACAGGAAGGAACGGATCGAATTTCCCTTGGGCAACGTCAGGGCGCTGACCGTCTGGGACATGATCAGCGCCAGCGGCACGACGATCATGGCAAGCACCAGGCCAACACTGGGCAGCTGTTCGCCGCTGCGGTCAGTGCCGGCTTCCTCGTGCACACCGGCCGCCGTGCTGCCGATCTCCGGTACGGCCGAGAACACGCGCTTGGTGATCACGCCGCTGAGCGCCTGGCCGAAGATCCACATCACGATGGCGGGGATGAACCCGAGCAGCAGCACCATGCCGACATCGGCGCCCATCAGCTCCGAACCACCCACGATGCCGGGGTGAGGGGGCAGGACGACGTGGACGGTCAGCAGGGCGATGACGGTGGGCAGGGCGTAGGTGAGCATGTTCACCCGTCCCGGCATGCGACGGGCGACGGCCATCACGATGGGGACGAGCACGATCGTGGCGACGTCGACGAAGACGGGGATGCCGAAGATGAAGGACGCTGCACCCAGCGCCCAGGCAGCGCGCTTCTCGCCGAACTTGCGCAACAGCGCGGCGGCCAGTACCTCCGCACCCCCGGACACCTCGACGATGCGTCCGAGCATCGCGCCCAGGGTGACGATCAGGGCCACCGACCCGAGGGTCTTGCCCATGCCGGCCTGGAGCGTGGGGATGACCTCGGCCATCGGCATGCCGGCGACCAGCGCGAGGGCGATGGACACGACGATCATCGCGATGAAGGGGTGGGCCTTGGCCTTCATGATCAGGGCCAGGATGGCCAGCACGGCAGCGAGGCCGAGCAGCAGGAGCATGGTGGACGACATGTATTTCCTTCGTCATTGAGGGATGAATAGCTGGTGAGCAACTTGTCAGATAACTGACAAGTTATGCTGGCCCTGGCAACCACGTCAAGACCCATAGGAACGGAGCGGACGATGAAGGCATCGGAGCGGGTCGTCGCGGCGATCCTCGAGGCGATCGCGTCCGGCGAGTTCCCCATCGGCGAGGAGTTGCCTGCCGAGTCGGCGCTGGCGGAGCGCTACTCCGTGTCACGTCTGACCATCCGGGAGGCCACTGGGGTGCTTGCCTCGGCCGGCGTGCTGGAGGTGCAGCAGGGGCGCCGCAACCGTATCGCCGACATGGCGCGGTGGAGCGTTCTGGACCCTGCGATCGTCGAGACCCGCGCCCGACTGCAGGGCAGCACCGCAGAGTTGGTGGCGGAGTTGATGGAGGCACGCCGCGTGCTGGAGGTCGGCATCGCCCGGCTGGCCGCCCGACGCGTGGACGACGAACAGCTGACGGCACTGGCCGAGCAGGTGGAACTCATGCGCGCGTGCATCGAGGACGATTCCATGGTTGAGCGCTCCGCGTCAGCGGACATCCGATTCCACGAGGTCATCCAGGAGGCCGCCCGCAATGCCTATCTGGCTGGCGCCTTCGCGCCCCTGAGCCAGATGTTGCTCAGGGTGAGACTGGAGACCTCGTCGACCCGCTCCGTGCGCGCGGACGCGGTGGCTTGGCACGAGAAGATCCTGGCTGCGCTGCAGGCACATGACGAGGACGCGGCCGGCGCGGCGATGACTGGGCACATGGCGCAGACCTCAGAGGCGACCCGGACGATCAGTCTGGTGTGAGCCGAGGATTCCACATCGATGACTGGCGCGGCTGCGGCCGCTGGAAGGGGACGTACTGATGGATCTCGTGATCACGGGTGGGGCTGGCTTCCTGGGCTCGATGCTCACCAGGCAACTACTGGAGCGGATGGATGCGGGTACCCCGGTGCTGGGGGCCGATCGCATCATCTCGGTCGACCTGGTCCCATCCCCCGTCGACGACGCGCGGGTGAGCTCGTTCGTCGGTGACCTCACCGACCCCGGGCGGCTCGCGGAAGCGATCACTGGTGATACGGCTGGCGTCTACCACTTGGCATCGATCCTGTCGGGCGGTTCGGAGGCGGACTTCGACCTGGCCGTCCGCGTCAACGTCGACGGCACCCGCGCCCTGCTGGAGCGCGTCCGGGCGGTCTCGTACGGGCGCGAGGCTGCCGCCCGATTCGTCTTCACGAGTTCGCTGGCCGTCTTCGGCGGCCAGGTGCCCGATGTCGTCCCCGAGACCTGGGCCGAGCAGCCTGACTCCACCTATGGCGCCACGAAGGCGATGGCCGAGCTGCTGGTCAACGAATACGGCCGCAAGGGATTCGTGGACTCTCGTATCTGCCGCCTCCCCACGATCTCGGTTCGCCCGGGCGCGCCCAACTCGGCAGCGAGTTCGTTTGCGAGCGGCATCATCCGCGAGCCATTGAACGGCGTGGAGTCCGTCTGCCCGGTGCCGCACGAGACCCGGATGTGGCTGTCATCCCCGCGTCAGGCCGTAGCGAACCTGGTGCGGGCGATGGAGCTCGACGCCGAGCGACTCGGACGCTGGCGGGCCATGAACATTCCGGGGATCAGTGTCACTGTCGGCGAGATGCTCGACGCACTGGAGCGTGTGGAAGGTGCCGACGCCCGGGCGCTGGTGCGCGACGAGCTGGACGGGTCGGTGATGGCGATCGTTTGTTCCTGGCCCGGCGACTTCGACGTGCAGCGACTCGAGTCACTGGGATTCACCCGGGACTCCACCTTCGACGACGTCGTGCGTCAGTACGTGGACGACCACCTCACCTGAGGAAGCCGACAGCCTGGTTCAGGCGAACCGCGCGCGGGTGCGTCCCTCCATCACTTCCTGCAGCGCGGCGACGGTCTGCTCGGACAGGTCGACGTCGAGGATCCGCGCGACGCGGTTGAGGTGCAACACCAGGCGCTCCACCTCGCGGTGGTTGCCTGCCGCGTGCTCGGTGCGGACCCGCTCGACCATGAGCAGCTCGTCCTCCGGCGCGGCTTTCAACGCCCGCGCAGCAGCCCACCGGGCCACGTCGATGTTGCCCGAGGCAAGCGCGCGCTGGGTCAGCACGACACCGATGTCACGGATCGTCGACATCATGTCCGTCCGCCATTCCTCCGCCCAGTGCCAGCACCCCGGCGCCGCGTCGGCCAAGGGGGCGCCCCGAACCAGCCGCAACGCGTCGACCAGTGCATCCGTGGACGCGCGATCGACCCCAGGGCCGACCAGCAACTGCAAGTGCTCCCAGTCGGTGCCCACGGCCGGGTGCAGCGCGATGCGTCCGGTGTAGGCGTCGGGCAGGTAGGGCTCCCCATCCTCGGATGAGCCCAACCAGGTGCGCAGTCGGCTCAGGTTGGAGCGACGTGTGCTGTCGGCGACCATCAGGGAGCGGTTCATCATCGCCGCGGTGCGCCCCGGGTTCTGGTGCACCCATGCCGCGTACTCGAGGCACTGTTGCCGGGCCCGCGAGGGCTCGGTGCCGCGCGCAGCCGCCAGCTGGATGGGGCCGAGCACCAGCACGGTTGGTTGGTCGTAATCGGTTTCTGTCACGAGGTCCTCCTCGTCGCAGCGCATGGTGGCGGGCTCGAGCAGTCGAAGGTTGGCTGGCAACTCGTCCGAGGACGACCACCAAGGGGCAGGGACGGTCGAGCTCTTGGCCGTGGTGTGGAACAGGTCCATCAAGGCGTGGCGGGCAGGTTCGCGGATCACCTGCGGGACGAAGGTGACGCCCCGGCCCGTCAGGCGCGCCGTGTCGCCGTCCAGCAGCAGCGCCTCACCACACTCGGGCAGCCGAGCCAGTTCTGCGACGGTGAGCAAGCAAGCCCCCACCCCCTCGGGCGCCAGCGAATCGCTGCGCAGCGCGACCCGGATGCGCCGCCACTGCTCAGGGGACGGTGTCTCGGTGAACAGGTGCACCTGCGGCTGCCAGGCCTCCGCTGTCTCGGCGTCGGCGCGCAGCTCGGCCAAGGTCGTGCCGTTGGCTCGTCCCAGAGCCAACCGACGAGCGGCGGCCTGGCGTTCCAGCTCGGCAACGCCGTCTTCGACGCTTCCGATGCCGTGCAGCAATGGCTGGTCAAGATCAGCGACCCAGCCGAGCTCTTCACCACTCAGGAAGACAGAGGTCTCGGCCGACCAGCTCGCGCTCACCAGTCCGGTGAGGGCTGCGGCCAGAGCACCCCGCACCTCGTTCGCGTCAGGGCCGGTGATGACGGTGGTCCGCGCCTCTTCCAGGTCATGGACGACCGGTTCATCGTCCGCGACCCCGACGACGACTGCGGCGGGAGGCCAGGTCTCTGGTTCAGCGGTGACCAGCGTCGCGCGTCGTGCCAGCGCTGCCTCCAGTCGCTGGGCGTCCTCTCCGGCATGAGGGATCCGCTGCCCGAGCGGACGGTGGAACAGTTGCGCGCGGCGTCGGAGCGCGACGGCGGCAAGCAGGGAGAGCGCCAATACCCCGGTGATCCCGGCGACCTCCGCCACCTGGTCCCCATCGGGAGCCACGTCGGACGCCGCCAAGACCTCCGGTTCCACCGGTTCGGGTGCTTGGGCCGCTGCTGGGGACGGCACAGCCTCCGCGACTTCCGCGGGCGGCTGGGCCGGCGAGACAGGGGGCGCGGGGGTGGAGGCCTGCGCAGATGCCGTGGGCGCAGTGGCAGGCGCAGATGCCGTGGGCGCGGTGGCAGGCGCAGATACCGTCGGCGCCACCACCGGTCCAGGTCCGGTCTGTTCCTCGGCCGTCGTGGGCGTCGACGAGTCATCGGGCAGGTCCAGCACCCAGCCGGGCTCGATCACGTCCGGGTCGCTGATCACGTCGCTGTTCTTGTCGAAGATCTCCGGCCAACGGTCCGCGTCGCCGAGTTCCTCGTCCGCGATGCCAGACAGTGTGTCGCCCGGGGTCACCGTGACGCTTGATCCCTCGACCGTCTCCGCCAAGGTCTCGGCTGTGAGGCCAGGAAGCTGCAGAACCGCTCCCACCGGAAGGACGGCCATCGGGTCCAGCCGGTTCTCCCGGGACAGGTCACGCCACCTGGTTCCGTCACCGTAGTAGTGCTCGGCGATCGACCACAGGTCATCCCCCGCAACGACCATGTGGGTCGCGAGCTTGGCCGCTGATGGCTCCGCGGAACTCGCGGGAGCAGTCGTCTCGGCTGTGGAGTGCACTTCCGGGTTGCTGGCGGACGAGCTGGGCGCAGACGTCGAGGAGGAAACGGCAGGGGCGGCCACCGCGACCGGCGCATGCGCGTGCCCGGCCACCGGTGCGGCGACGCCCAGAGCGGCGACGACCAGGGCGCCGGCGATGGGCCGAGCCCATCCGCTGAGTGGGATGCGCAATCGGATGCGACCGCGGCTGAGCTGTGCCGCAAGCTCGGCGACCACCGTGAGCGTGAACAGCGCCCACGCCACCCAGCCAGCGAGCGTGAGCACGCCGAGCAGCAGGGCGCCGGTGTCCTGGGTGGTGAGCAGGTGAGCCCAGTCCACCTCCGCCAGCCCCGAGAGACGTCCCAGAACCAGCAGCGCCACGGGCGCCCCGATCACCATCGTCGCGATCATCACCCACGCCGCGATCGCGCGGATTGCACGTTTCATGGTCGTCTCTCCCTGAAGGTGTCGAGTCGTTCCGCCGCCTCCCCGGTGACTTGCAGGTGCCCCGGCATCCCGGGAAGCACCAGGTCGGCGAAGCCGAGCTGGCAGGTGACGCTGACGTTGATCCATCCCTCCACGCCCGGCGCGAGCGAGAAGGCGCTGACGTCGGTCGCGACGGACGAGGTATCGCACGGCGCCCCCAAGGCGGCGAGATTGGAGCGGGCCACCTGGTCTGCCCGTCCGCTGGCGTCGGCTCCCGACCGCGCGATGGATGCGGCACGAGCGGCCGCCTGCGCTGCCTGTTGGGTCGCGCTGCGTGCAGCCCATAGTCGCCAGCCCGCGACCATCAGCCCGATGACCAGCAAGATCATCGGCACGAGCAGCACCACCTCGACCGAGGCCGCACCTCGGTCGTCCGCGTGTGGCCGCCGTCGCATCATCGTTCCCTCGGCTGGCTCGCAGTGGACTCGACCCTCGACAGGCCCAGGTCAAACCAGACCGGGATCCTGGCGACGACACGGACGTTGACCGTGTCCGCGTCCCCGCCCACCTCGACCCGTTCGAGTGTCACGCCATCCGGGTCGACCATCGCGTGCGCCACCCTGAGCGCCGCCTGCTCCCCGTCCCCGGCCACCGCCTGGGCCTCGGCGGCCGCCAGGGCGGCCGAGGCCACCACATTGCGCCCGTGCAGCACCACCCCGGCCTGGATGAGACCGAGGATCATCAGCATGACGAGGGGCAGCAGGACCGACCACTGGAGGGATTCGGACATGCCCCGCTCGTCGACGGGGCGATGGATCACTTGGGCAGGTGGTTCTTGACGTAGGTGGTGATTGCCGCAACCACGATGAGGGCGATGGTGACCGCGCCAGCGAGCAGCACCGCGTTCTCCGTGGATTGGGACAGTCCGCGCTCATCGCGACGGACGGGTGCCGGGTTGAGCACCGTCAGCATGGTGCCGACGAACTGGTGGAACAGCTGGGTGGTTGGCGTGTTCGACATGATCAGGACCTTTCGTTGATGTGATTCGAGTGGGTTGGAGTTGGGGAGTGACGTGGTGGTCAGCCCAGCCCGGAGAGCCGGAGCAGGGGTGGGGTGAGGAAGAGGAGGCCGAAGACGAGCGAGGGGATCACCATCCACACCGTCATGCGTTCTGAAACCTCGTGGGCCGCCTGCTTCTCCCGGGTCAGGTGCGCGTCGCGGAGTTCGCGCACCCGGGCCCGCATCACGTCGGCCAGCGGCGCCCCTTGGTCATCAAGGCGCATCACGTCGGCCATGTCCGCGATCTCGGGGAGCTCCAGTTCGTCGGCGAGTGCCTTGAGGTGCGTCCACGGGGGACGCTGCTCCAGTCGCGCCCGCTCGATGCAGGTTCGGATCCGCTGGAAGATCGGCGCATCGGACATGGCGGCCGCCGAGGCGAGGGCCTGGGTGGACGACTGGTTCGCCAGCCGCTCCAAGGTCACCAGGTCGAACAGGGTGTGCAGCGACTCCGCGGCATCGGCATGGGTCGCACGACGAGCACCCCGAATGGCAAGGTCGGGGTAGAACCAGCCGACGGCTCCCAGCGCCAGTGAGACGACCAGGGGGACCGGCTGGGCAAGCCCGCCCGCGCCGACCATGAGTGCCACCGCCAGCGGTGGCGCCGCCAACCCCAGCAGGCCAAGGATGGCCTTCTGCGTCAGCCAGTCCCCCACCGTGCGTCCCTGCAGCGCCAAGGATGACCGCACCCGGTCCGACACCGGCACCCGCAGGCGCCGCTCCAAGGCCGAACCGAAGCGTGTCGCCCAGTCCTGGTCGCCGGTGGCCACCTCGACCACCGTCCGTGTCGGACGTGAGTCGTCCAGGGCCGCGAGGGCATCGGCCAGACGCGGTGGGCGTCGGGTGAACGACAGCCCGATCACGAACAGACCCAGCGCACAGGCCATGCCGGACAGCACGACCAGCCCGAAGATGGGATCACGCATGGGCCACCTCGCTGACCGGGACGGCTCGAACAGAGTCCGTCTCGGGCTGCTCGGCGTTCTCGAAGCGCCGCAGGATGCGCTCCCTGCGCCTCGGCAGGGTCATGCGGCGCAAAGCGACCATCGGCAGCACGAACATCGCGAGCAGGCAGCCGAACAGCACCTGCCCCAGGGGCGTCGCGAAGGGGGCGAAGTAGTTGGGGCTGAGCACCATCGCGCCGGTGAGCATGAGCACGCTGATAACCGTGACCTGACGCACGACGACGCGTGGCTTGGCACGTTCGGCCTGGATCTCCCGCAGCGCACGGAGCCGGTCGTGCATGCTCGCAGCCAGCTCGTGCAGGGTGGCCGCGGCCCCCGTCCCGCCGCGGCGGGTGCACAGGATCAGGGCCCCGACGATCGCGTCCACCTCGGGGCTGTCCAGACGATCGGCGAAGGCTCGCAGGGCGCCATCTGTGGTCCATCGGTCGTCCATCCGGGCGACGAGCAGCTGGACATCCTGGGCAATGGGCGCCGGAGCGGACGAGGCGGTGGCGCGGATGGCGTCCGGGATCGACTTTCCGGTGGGCAGTGATCCGGACAGGCCACGAACCCATCGGTCGAGTGATTCCAGCAGTTCCAGGTCACGGTTGGGAGGTTCACTGAGCAGGGCGGGCAGGCCCAGCAACAGGACCGGCGCCACGGCGAGTGCGACGACCCAGCCCGTCAGCACCCACACGACAAGGCCAGCGACGAGCGAGAGTGCCCAGTGCAAGCGGGTGCGAGGTGACAGTCTCGACCACCAGCGGCGCGACCTGTCCAGGCTGGATGGTCCGGCCAGGTCGTCGCGGCGTTCGACCTTGACCGCGCCGGCCAACAGCAGGAGCAGGCCGGCCACGAGCAGCGCTGCGCTGGCCCCAGCCACGAGTTCGGTCATGGCCTGCCCTCCCACACGCCGGCGAAGGGTTCCAGCTCCGCAGCCAGCCGCGGATCGGGATGGTAGACGCCGGGGTCATTGCCTTCGGGAGCGCGAAAGACCAGGTGGGTCACCGGACGTCCGCCCTCGATTGCGCCCGTGAGCGTCCGCACCTCGGAGACCAGGCGCCGACGAGTGCCGCCGCGCCAGGTCTCGTCGATCAGCTTCACGTGCACCAGCAGGTGGATGTTGTGCGCGATCTGGCGGTAGGCCTCGTCGACGCTGAGAACGCCGCCCTGCGCGACCCGCGATGCCAAGCGGTCGATCGTCGACGACGCGGAATGCGAGTGCGTCGTGCTGAGGCTGCCCGCGCCGGACTGCATCGCCTCGAACATGGCCCCCGCCTCATTGCCGCGCACCTCACCCACGACCACGCGGGAGAGGTTCTGCCGGAGGGCCTCGGGGATCAGGTCGGCCACCGTGTACTGACCCATCGGACGACCATCCGCGCCCACCTCACCCAGACCAACACGCGCCTGCAGGGCGACCATGTTCCGCCTGCCCTGACGCAGGTGCGTGAGCAGCTCGTAGTCGGTCTCGATGGTGCCGAACCGTTCAGTGGCAGGGATCGCGTCGATCAGGGCGCGCAACAGTGTGGTCTTCCCAGCGCCCTGGTCACCCGAGATCACCATGGACCGACGCGCGAGCACGCTGTCGTGGAGAATGCGGGCGATCTCGAGCGGCATCATCCCGCCGTCGGCGAGCTGGCGCAGGGTGACGTCGGTGAGGATGTGCTGCCGGATCACCACGGACGGGCGGTAGCTCAGACCGAAGCCGATGGCGTGCAGGCGGAAGCGGTCACCGATCGCCAGCGTGGGGGATTCGCAAAACCTCTCTCCGCGATTCTCGAAACTCCTCCGGGCCGTCTCACAGCCCGATTTCGGGCCCCCCGGAGGGTGCTCGCAGCTCCAGTAGCCGGGCTGTCGGAGGCTCGCAACGGCCTTCCGGCCCACCCCAACGCTCCCGCCACCTGCCCGGAAGCACGACGACCAGGCCGCCCTTGTCAGGGACAGCCTGGTCGTGAGTGTGGAATTGCCGTGGAGCTGGGACGGGAAGTGCTCGCCGTCCTGGGTCAGCCGACTACGCGGCGACCGGTGGGGCGTTGGGCGCGTCGGCCCAGTCGTAGTCGTCCTCTTCCGAGTCCCACGTGGCCACAGGAGTCACCACCTTGGGAGGTCGGGGCTTCTTGGGCTTGTCCTCGTCGCGGAGGTAGACCTCGATGGCCCGGATGTTCTCCGCACCGAGCATGAGGGCCAGCAGCAGTGACTGGGCGGCGAGCCCGCGCATGGGACGGCGGGCATGGTCGGCAATGGAGCCGCCCTGCACGTTCTTCAGCCAGCCGTTGCGGGCCTCGTTCATCGAGCGGGGGTAGGCGTAGGCGCGCTTCCACTCGTCGGACTGCCACACCAGGGCCTGCGCGTACTTGGCGCTCTCCTCGACCGGGATGGTGATGCCGGACGAGTTTGTGCAGACCTTGCCGGGATGCTTGGGCAGGTTGCCCTTCTGGATCGGGGTGCGGGTCCCCTTGGACGTGCGGGGAGGTTCCTTCTTCAGGGGGCACGAGACGGTCGCACCTGACCCGGAGGCCGGGCACTTGAACGCCTGCGAACCGTTCTCACGCGGAGCCTCCCGGGGACGCAGAAGGAAGCGCTGCCGGTACTCCAGCAGCTCCTTCCACCGGGCCTCGACGCGGGCGAACTCCTCCTTGGCCTTGGCCTCCTCGCGCTCGGCACGCCTCAGGTTGACCTGGGCCCCACGATAGGCGGCCTGCTTCTCCTCGCTCGCGCCGGAGGCGGGCTGGAGGTCCTTGATGGCCCGGGTCAGCCGCTGCCGGTTGGTGATCGCCTTGGCGACCTTGCCCTGGGCGGCGTGGTAGTCCACCGTGGCGTTCTTGTGAAGGATCGGCATGGCCGGGCAGTACCAGTTGCCGTCCACCAGCTCGGCACCAGCGAAGTGGCCCATCACGCCGTGGGTGTCGCGGCGCAGGTCGCCGACGATCTTGTAGCCCGCCGAGCGCAGCGGGATGGCCCAGTCCTCGGCCTGGGCGTGCGGATAGTAGTCACGGTCGCCGACGACGTAGCCGCGAGGCAGGTCGTGGCTCATGACGTTGGCCAGGGCCGTCATGGCGCTCTGGCGAGGCTGGCGAGCGGGCTTGTCGAGGCCCATGCCCAGCACGAGGTGGGGGAACTGCGGGTCCGGTCCCGGGTGCGCCATGAACGCCAGTTGGGCGTCGAGTGCCCACTTCGTGTCGCGGTGGCCGTCCGGCTTGTCGATCTCCTCGTGGGTGCGCGTGTACCAGCCGCCGTAGGGCTCCGAGGACACCTTGCGCTCGCTCCTGGGTCCTTCCTGCCAGCGCTCGGCCAAGGGCTTCCAGTCACTGCCGGTCGGCACCTTCTTGCGGTTCTTGCGGGCGTGCTCGACACGGGCGGCCTCAATCGTCGCCTGGCGGTTGTCGGGCCCGAAACCCGTGATGCCCTTCTTCACTAGGGGCACGTGGGTGCCGTCCACGGCAATCGTGCCGTCCCAGTTCTTCAACAGGCGCTCGGGCAGGGCCTCGACCGTGGTCCAGATGAGGGCGTTGGTGAACTCCGCGAGGCGCTGGCGGCGGCGCTCCTCCAGGTCGGTGTCCCGCTTCGACAGCAGGGTGGCGTACTCGCGGTAGGTGTAGCGCGAGTGGTGCTGCTCGTCCGGGTGGGGGTCAATGACGTCCAGCACTCGGCGCACGGTCCTCCACAGGCGCAGGTAGACGCCGCGCTCGCCCTTCACCCACCTGTGGTCGTTCAAGTTGACGTTCAGCGCTTCGAGGCCCGCATCGGTCAAGCGGGTCAGCACCAGGTCCCGGGCGCGCACGGCGGTGAGTTCCTGTCCCTCCAGCGCCAGCACGGCCAACAACACCAGGGCGTGCTCGTCGGTGAACTGCGAGGGCCGCCCGCCCTTGGTGGGGTCGTAGCCATCCTCGGTGCGCCACTGGGCCAACTTCTCCAGCACGCCACTCGCGCGCACCCACAGGGCGGCCCTCTCCACCTGCGGGGCGTGCACGGGCACGAAGCGCCGGTCGCCCGAGTGCACTCCGGGCACGTCGAACAGGCGGGAGAGGTTGCCCTCCCCGCCCATCGACGCGCCCGTGGTGGTCATGGAGCCTCAGCGCTCCTCGTCCACGACGCGCAGGGACTCGCGCTGTGCCTTGCGGGCCCGCTTGTTCGCCACCGAGAGACGCTTCTGCTCGCGCATCTCGTCACGCAGCAGGCAGCGGTACTCCTCGGTCTCGAACTCGCGGTAGTGGTAGAGCCACTTGTCGAAACTGCGCAGCGTGACCATGCCTGCCGCCTCGGCAATCACCTGGGGCGGGACACCCGCCTTGATGTGCTCCACCACCCAGGTGGCGCGCATCCGCCGCGTCATCGGCTCGACCTTGCCGCCCTTGTTGCTGCTCTGGACGAAGCGGGTCACGACGTTGGGCTTCTTGTTGGTCCGGCCCGAGGCGAACGCGAAGGCTTCCGGGTCCACCGGGCGCACGTTGGCGACCAGTTCCCGCAGCACGCCTTCCCACTCGGCCAGCACCGGAACCTCGCGCGGGTGCTCGCCCCGGACGTGGAGCAGCACGCCGTCGTCGTCCACCTCGATGTCGCTGACCTTGAGGGCGGCGACCTCCTGGGTGTAGAGCCCAGCACCGACCGTCAGGGCCAGGAGCACCAGGGCCTTGTGGCGACGCATCGCCGTCGACTGCCCGTTGGCCCAGCCGACCACCTCGGCCAGTTCCTCTGCCGAGTAGGGGTCGGGGTTCCAGGCGCTCTGGTAGGCCGTCTCGTTGGGAACGTCAGGGAACTCGGGGTTGATCGTCTTGCTGATCGACTTCAGCCGGGCGCGGTACATCTTGCGCACCTTCAGGCTGTAGTGGCCGCACTCCTGGTCGATCCACTCCCCGATCACGTCGAGGGTGAAGATGGCCGTCCGGTCGAGGTCGTAGCCCGCGAGGCGATGGGCCCAGGCCACCATCATCCCGACGATGGTGATGCGGCGACGGGCCTCGTCGCCGGAGATGGGCTGGGAGTCCAGCACGGCCCGCTGGACGAACTCGCGCACCACCAGCCAGTCGTGCAGGTCCACGTAGCGCGGCACGTAGTTCATGACGACGTGCGTGACGTCCTCAAGTCCCGCGTCGGGGATGGTCTTGTCCTGGTTCATGCCAGCAGAGAACCAAGCGTTGTGGTTGACGGGCCACGGCGTCGGTGGCCTACCGAGCAGGTAGCCGGGGGTCAGAGGAGCGGCCTGCACCTGCTCCCGCTTGTCAACCACAGGTCGGCGCGACGCAGCGCGGGAAGGGGAGGAAAGGTTGGGTGAGGTCCGGGGGCGTCGCCGCAGGGGCACCACCGGGGCAACCGGGGCGCTCGCAATGACCGGCTCGTGGCCGGACCCGACAATGGGATGAGGCTCATGGCTTCGTCGCATGAGCGCGCGCAACTGAGTATCCATAGAGCTGAGGCCGTCGGACCCTCAGGTGCGGCCTATCCAGTGCGCGACTGGTTATTTGACTTTACCGGAAGCCGCCGGTGATTGTCCAGCCCTAAAGCGAAATCACTAGTGGGAACGTTGAATCAGGGTACGAGTTGGGTGCGTTCCCGGGGGCAACAATCTGCTGGTGCATCCCGTTCCCGCTCGGCAACGTCTCAAAGCGTCGCCCATTTGCCCACGTGCCCACCTTCCCCCAGTGGGTGCTACTCTAAGGTGCACGACACCTGGGAAGGGATGCCCACCATGACTTCACCCACACTCGTCAAGACCGACTCGCGATCCCGGGTCGTCCTCCCTGGGCGGCCCGACACCCCCTACCTCCTCGAAGAGTTGGAGGACGGCGTGCTGATCCTCCAGCCAGCCGTCGTCATGTCCAAGGCCCAGGCGGAGTACAACGCCGACGCAGAGCTGCGCACCCTGCTCCGCGATGCCACGGCTTCCGAGACCGTCCATCGGTCGCGGCAGCGCAGGCACTAGCCGGGCAGTGAGGCGACCTCTGTGGACGGCGCGTACTCCGCAGTAGCAGACCAGCAACTGGATGCCCTGGAAGAGAGTCCGGACGTTGATCGCTACAACGCTGTCCTGGACGTGATCGAGGACATCTTCGCCAACCCGTCGCTGGCCCGGCTCCGCTCCCAGGGCATAAGAACTGAGGAGGGGTACACCCTCTTGGTGATCGCCGTTCCTCGGCAGCACCCCTTGAAGGTCTTCTGGCGTGACACGGACCAAGGCCCCAGGATCGAGGCCATCTTCCCCCGCCCCTAGCAACGCGCCTTGAAGCGCCACGACAGCCCCTGCCATCATTACGGAGGCGGGGGCTGTTGGTTGCCCGCTGCCGTCCCGCCGACCGCCTTACAATTCGCCCCCGCCGTCTCGGCTCGGCAAGGCTGGGTCGTGGACCCAGACAGGGGCCATGAGGTCATCGAGTGTGGACCCGAAGACCTTGGACAGCACCAGCCACGTCCGCAGGTCACCCCGGTAGCGTCCAGCGGCAATGTTCACCAGCGTCTGGCGCGCTAGGCCCGTGCTGGCTGCCAGAGCGTCGTAGGACATGCCGGACTCGGCCTTCGCTGCCACGAACACATCGCGTACTCGCGTCATGTCGGGCTCGCGTGGCTCACTCACCCTCCAAGCCAAAGGGTTTCGGCCTAGGGTACACAGCCCAAGTCCTTGTACTATAACTTGGAAGATGCTTCGGTAGATGGAGTCGGTCACCAATAGGGACCGTCAACTTCACGCGAGGGGAAGCCATGGGGAGAGTTGCCACGAGCGCTGCGTGGGCCGGAGTCGGTGGGGTGGCCTGGGCAGCCAACCAGGCCGTCGAGGGACGGGCTTTCCTCCGGGCAGCCGAGATCATGAATGCCCAGATCGCGCTCGACTACGACGCCATCGGAGCCACGGGGCGCTTGCCAGAGGTCGCCCCCGTGCTCCCGCTCCACGGCGGGATGGTCGCGAGCAAGCCGAAGATTCTGCTGACGTGCTGGGCCGGGGGCGCGGCGCTCACGCTGGTGCTCGTGGCGGCGCTGTTCTTCCTGGTCTCCGTCACGCACCTCGACAAGAGCACGACCCCCGCTGGTGCTCTGGTCGGTTCCATCGGTATGGGTGTCGGCTTCGCCATCTTCGCTGGATGGTTCCCCGGCTTGCTGCTGTGGTTCGTCTTCGGCAGCCGGGAAAACGCGCGCCGCTCCACCAACGTGGTGCTCCAGCAGTACCGCCGCTACTGGGCGGCCCGGGAGCAGGCGCGCGTCGACCTCGCGCACGGGGCAGACCCCGACGCGGTGAGGCGCTTCCTGGACTCGTTTGAGATCGCCACCTACGACGACGCCAGCCTGTTCGAAGGAGCCACAGCATGACAACGCGTTCGCAGAGTATCCAGCGCCTGATCGCTCTCGCAGTGGTCGGATGTTCCGTGGCCTCGTGCTCCAGCCAGGGCCCGACCTCGGCCAGCACAGACGGGGGCACCGCCCCTGCCGAGCAGGCGACTTGGGCAGGGATCATCAGCGGGGCGGACAGCATGAAGATCGGGCTCGACACGTTCTATGCCCAAGAGGTCCAGATGACGTGCAGTGGAACGAGCGCTGCGCCTAGCGCCATCCTGAGGACCACGGAAGGCTGGGTGGCAGAGGTCTCCTCCGTCGAGGAAGGCTTCGGGCCTGCGGACGTGATGGTGTTTGACCCAGATGGCAAGTCGTACACGTTCGTCGCGGATGGGAAGTCGGGCCCCACCTGGAACAACGGCGTGCTGCAAAGTCTGTTCGGGCGCAACGAGACCGTCGATGGCAAGGAGTGGCGGCTCTACATCCAGAAGGGATCGTGCGCGTGAGCACCCCGCCCACCAAGAACAGAGCCCTGAAGGCGCGTGCACTCCTGCGGGCACGCATCACGCCCGAGGAGAGGGCTCGGCTGGCCGCTCTGGATCGGCAGATCGCCAGCGAGGATGAGACCGACAGCCGCCGCGAGTTCCGACGCATCAGGGCGGGCCTGCCTGAGCCACCGCGAGAGGTTATCCGGACCTTCCCGGGATGGGCGGAGAGCGGTGCTACACACACCGGGCTGGCATAGCACTGCGACACACCTACCAAGCAAAAACCTTGGGCGCATTTCCTCACTTGGAAATGCGCCCTTTGTGGCTTGTCAGAGAGTGTGTAGCACGTTGCGTTGCTCTCGCAAAGGGTGCTTCACTAGGGCAAATGCCCCCGCAGTGGGGCCCTATTGTTGTGCTCATAGTCGAGAGGAGCACTCATGCCCAGGACTTCACGCGCCACGCTCGCCCAGCGTCCCGAACGCATCCGGTTCGTAGACAAGGAAAAGCGCACCGTCGCGATGAATCCCACTGTCTACGCTCGCCTCCTCGCCGTGGCCGAGCAGGAACGTCGGTCCATCAGCGCTCAGATCGAATGCTTTATCGAGGAGAGCCTCGACCGCCGAGACCAGAGTGCCCGAGGGAAGGCGAACGCCCAGTAGTTAGAAGCAGCGAAGCGCCCCGTGATCTTTGGCGGATGCGGGGCGCTTCGCAGGAGTCCGATAGGAGGACGAGATGAGTGTAGCAAGTAAGAGCCATGACAAGACAGGTCCGAGGGATGCGCGAGTCGTCCAACCGTCGACATCTCCGCCGCGCGTTCCCGCCGATGCACGGGACGGGCGGGTGATGTCCGCGTTCGACGCTCTGTCTGTATGGAGCGCGGTTGAGTTCCAGGCAAACCGCGCACGCCTATCGGCTGTTCAGATGCGCGTATTGCACGCCGTCCTGAACCAGACAGTGCGCTACCAACGGCTCTCGGTGCCCATCTCGCGGTCACGCATGGCATTGCTGGCCGACGTCCACGGCAACAACTTGGCCGCGTGCCTCGATGTGCTGGAGATGTCGGGCTTCGTCAACCACTCCCCCGGGGTAGGGCGGCGGCTCACGGTGGTGACTCTCGTCGTCCCCGAGGACTGGGAACGGCATGAGCAGGACTCGGGGAGGGACCCCGGGCCCCGCACACAAGCCACCACCCCTACCGTCGCGAGTTCCACTACCTCTGAGGTCGCGGAAGTCACTACCTCTAACGTCGCGACTTCCGCTACCCCCGACGTCGCGACTTCTGCTACCTCTACCGTCGTGAGTGATGCGACCTCTGCGGTAGCGGGAGTCGCGACTAGAACGGGGAGGGAATACGAGGAGAAGGTGACGAGGAGTGCAGACGGGGAGGGTCCGCGTGCGGCTGTGGCTGCGCTGCGAGCGGTCCCGGACGCCCACGCCCTGTCGCTCGATCCCAATGCTTCAGCGGAGGGTGTCGCCTCCTCCTTCTTCGATGCCATGAAGAGTGCAGGCGCGCCAGTTGTCAACACTGGCAAGGTTCTCCAGGGCATCCGCCAAGCGGGCAACGCCGGGTACGCGCCGCGCGCCGTCATGATGGGGCTCGGCTTCTGGATCGCTGAGGGTGAGATGTATCCAAGCCAGATAGGTGAGCGTTGTCAGATGGCAGTACTGGCAGGCGGTCCCCCGCTATCTACAGGCGTTGACGATCTCCTGCGCGAGGGGCAGCAGCGCTTCGCTGTCACCAGGGCACGACGGAACATGGGACCCTCCGCTGCGGATGTGCGCGAAGCCAGAACGCAGCTTGCCGCCGAGCGCTGGCAGCGCAAGCCCAAGGGGCAGAACCCTTGGGCGTGACCCATGAAGCTCGGCGTGGGGCTCCCCACGCGATACCGCCACTCCGACCCGCCCACAAAGCACCTCGCCAGTAGGCGACAGACCTACGATTGTCACGCGGGTCAGAGCTGCTCGCGACTCCCCCGAAAGGACTCATTGCCCGTGTCACGTCTGACTGACCTGCTTGCGGAAGCGAAGGCCAAGGACCCCGCGTTCGGAGCAGCCCTCGAAGAGGAGTACCGCCACCTCACTAGCCGCCGCGCCTTCGGGCTGAACTTCGAGCGCCACCGTCCCGAGGCAGTCGAGTTGCCGGGCAAAGTGATCACGCGTGGAGACCGTGTGCGCGTCCTCCCGCCGCGCGGCGTGTTGGAGAGGGGTGCCCAGACCCTCTGGGTCGTGAAGAGAGTCAGCAACGAGGATGGCCGTGCGGTAGCCCATCTGGAGGAGGACGATCCCACCTCCGAAGAACCCCAGCGATGCGCTGTGGACTGCGAGAAGCTCGTTGTCGTTGCCCGGTTCAGGGACCGCATCTTCCCAGGGCTCGCGGAGACGGGACGTGTGGACCGCGCAGCGGAAACAACTCCGGCGCACACCGTCATCAACGGCGAGAACTTCCATGTTCTCAAAGCGCTGACTTACACCCACCGGGGCAAGGTCGACGCCATCTACATCGACCCGCCCTACAACACCGGGGCCCGAGACTGGAAGTACAACAACGACTACGTGGCGTCCGACGACCAATACAGGCACAGCAAGTGGCTGGCCTTCATGGAGCGCCGCCTGGAGATCGCCCGCGAACTTCTGAACCCGGACGACTCCGTTCTGATCGTCACGATTGACGAGAAGGAGTACTTGCGGCTTGGCCTGCTCTTGGAGCAGACCTTCCCCGAAGCCAACATCCAGATGGTCACCTCATCCATCAAACCCTCTGGCTCGCAACGAGGCAACGAGTTCTCTCGTGTGGAAGAGTTCATATTTTTCGCGATGCTTGGAGACGCTCACCCGCGCACAAGCACCACCGACATGCTGCGCGACACGGAAAAAGGACTTACAGCGTCTTCGGTGACTTGGCAAGGGTTACGTCGACGGGGCAGCACCGACTGGAAGCGGTCGCATCGACCCAACGGGTTCTATCCACTATTCATCTCCTGCACGGATGGCTCAGTTCAATCGGTGGGTGAACCCATCCCACTGGCGCAGGATCGCCGCTCCGTCGTTCCACCCGCCGGAACTTGGGCCGCCTGGCCACTGGACCCCAAGGGGGCCGAGGGAAGATGGCAGGTATCTCCCGAACGACTGAGGGAACA
The DNA here is from genome assembly GCF_039527675.1 of Luteococcus sanguinis. Classification (NCBI taxonomy): domain Bacteria; kingdom Bacillati; phylum Actinomycetota; class Actinomycetes; order Propionibacteriales; family Propionibacteriaceae; genus Luteococcus; species Luteococcus sanguinis. The sequence goes on along the minus strand of NZ_BAAAKI010000024.1, from coordinate 97,655 downwards.
ACTTGCCGAAGGTACTGCGGCGCTGCGGAGAGGCGACCAAAGAACCGGCTCTGCGACGGTTGTCTACTTGAAGGGCGGGGACCTCACCGCCGTTCGCTCTGGCGCGTTCGCGGTTGATGGGCGAGATGCAGAAGGAAAGATCAATGTTTTGCCTGCTGCGCTTGCCACCCGCAAAGCTAAGTCCATGTGGGTCATGCCGTCCCACGATGCGAGCGCTCACGGAACAGCACTGCTGACACGATTCCTGCCGGAGCGAAAGTTCCCCTTTCCCAAGTCCCTCTATGCGGTCGAGGACGCCCTGCGTTTCTTCGTGAAGGACAAGCCGGATGCCACCATTCTCGACTTCTTTTCCGGCTCCGGCACCACCGCCCACGCCGTCATGCGCCTGAACAAGCAGGACGATGGACGACGCCAGTGCCTCTCGGTGACCAACAACGAGGTGGGGGCAGACGAGCAGAAGGTCCTGCGCAAGGACGGTCTCCGGCCTGGTGACGCCGACTGGGAGCGGTGGGGCATCTGTGACTACATCACGAAGCCGCGTGTCACAGCCGCCATCACAGGCAAGACGCCTGAGGGCCAGCCGGTCAAGGGTGACTACAAGTTCACCGACATGTTCCCCATGGCCGATGGGTTTGAGGCGAACGCGCGGTTCTTCACGCTGACGTACGAATCACCCCTGGCTGTCACTCACGGCTTGGCCTTCGAACGCATCGCTCCGCTTCTGTGGTTGAAGGCAGGCGCGGCAGGCAGGCAGATCACTGTGGAGCCAGAAAGCGGCTGGGAGTTGGCCGACACCTATGGACTCCTCACTGACCTGGACCACGCCGCCGCGTTCACGCACGCGGTGGCGGAGAACCCAGGAATCCGGGTGGCCTACATCGTGACCAACGACGACGGGCGCTTCCAGCGCGTCGCGCAACGGCTCCCAGAGGGGGTCGAAGCGGTGCGTCTCTACGAGTCGTATCTGACCAACTTCTCCGTCGACTTGGGTGAGTGAGGAGCCAAGATGGAGTTCACGCTGAACGACTACCAGGTCGATGCCGTCGCGGACGTGCTGACCAACCTGAGCGACGCCCGGGACTTCTGGCACCGTAGGGGCCGCAGGTCTGCCGTCTCGCTCTCAGCCACTACGGGTGCTGGTAAGACCGTCATGGCTACTGCCGTGATCGAGGCTCTGTTCCGAGGAGACGACACCTTCGACTTCGAGGCCGACCCGAGCGCTGTAATCCTGTGGTTCTCCGACGATCCAAGCCTCAACGAGCAGACCCGCTCGCGCATCCTTGAGGCTAGTGATGACCGCATCAACTTCACCGATCTGATCGTCGTGCCGAACACCTTCAACCAAGAGAAGTTCAAGGCACACAAGGTGTACTTCCTCAACACCCAGAAGATGCGAGACGGGGCGAAGTTGGTTCAGGGGCACGACCCTGAGCGTGATCGAGAGCGCTACGGCGAGGCGCTCTTGCCCCCGGACGGGCGCACCTGGACGATCTGGCAGACCATCCAGAACACCATCGAGGACCCCAACCTCACGCTGTACCTCGTCTTGGATGAGGCGCACCGGGGGATGAAGGAGACGAAGGCAGACGAGGAGGAGAAGGCCACCATCGTTTCCCGACTCATCAACGGCCACGCTGGCATCCCTGCGGTCCCAGTGGTCTGGGGTATCTCGGCCACCGTGGACCGCTTTGACAAGGCCATGGAGCGCGCTCAGAACCGCACGATCTTGGCCAAACTTCACGTTGATGCAGCGCGAGTGCAGGAGTCAGGGCTCCTGAAGGACACCATCGTTCTCGACATCCCCGCTGAGTCGGGGCCGTACCGCACGACGCTCGTCCGCCGTGCCGCTGACAAGGTGCGAGCGATGACCCGCGAGTGGGCTGAGTACGCCGACAGCCAGCCGGACTCAAAGATCGTGTACCCACTGCTGATCCTCCAGGTAGAGAACAACCCAAACCACGCGGAGATCGGTGAGGCACTCGACGTCATCTTCGACCGCTGGCCGGAGATCACTCCCGCAGCGATTGCCAACGTCTTCGGAGAACACCGCACCAAAACCTTCGGTCAATGGGAGGTCCCCTACATCAAGCCCGAGCGCGTCCAGGAGTCGTCATCGGTGCGCGTGCTGGTCGCGAAGGACGCCATCTCGACCGGATGGGACTGTCCGCGCGCCGAGGTGATGGTTTCCTTCCGCACGGCCAAGGACCCGACGATGATCACCCAGTTGCTCGGGCGCATGGTCCGCACCCCACTTGCTCGCCGCATCCCTGGGAACGACCGGCTGAACGCGGTCGAGTGCATCCTGCCCCACTTCGACGCGAAGGCCGTGACGGCCATCGCAGAGAAGATGATGCACGGCGGCGGTGCGAGCGACGAAGAGACCGTTCCCGGGCGGCGCGTTCTCTTTGACGCCAAGGACTACGTGCCGAACCTCGCCCTCGGCTGGGACGCTGACCACCCCGGCAAGGGCGAGTCCCCGACCGCGCAGGCTGTCTGGGATAAGTTCGTGCAACTTCCTGCCCAGTCCATCCCGCCCAAGGGGGCCAAGCCAGTCAAGCGGCTGACGCTGCTGGCCCACGAACTGGCCACTGACGACCTTCTCCCCGATGCGGGCAAGGTCGCCCACGCTGAACTCCACAAGGTGCTCAACGCGGCCCGCGAGCGCTTCTCTGCCGAACTCGCGGTCGCTGCGGATGACGTCGCCACGATGGAGGGCGCCACCCTCGTGGCGGACATGCGTGGCAAGGCCAAGTCCTTCTCTCAGTACGTGGAAGAGGCTGACATCGTGGCCATCGAAGCGGCCTATCGCGCCGCAGGGCGCGTCTTCAGTCCCGATCTCGCGCGCACCTACGCGGAGCATCTGGCGACGCAGAACGTCAGCGTGAGCCGTGAAGACGCCCTTCTGGAAGCCCACGAGACCATCGCGGCTATGGGGCTCGTCCCTGAGATCAAGACCTATCTGGAGTCCGAGGCTGAACGGCTGACCTCCGCATGGTTCACCACGTACCGGGCCGCGATCAAGAACCTTTCCCATGAACGGAAGGCGGAGTACCACAGGATTCGCCAGATGTCGCGCGAGCCGCAGCCGGAGGACCTTGAAAAGCCCGAGAAGCGCACGGAGCCCACCAAGGTTCGCGAGGCGAACGGCCAGGAGCATCCCCTCCCACTGAGGCGCGACCACCTCATGGCTGACGAGTCGGGTAACTTCCCCGCCAACCTCAACGACTGGGAGGTCGCAGTCCTGGACCGGGAGACGCAGCAGACAGGCTTCGTCGCCTGGTACCGCAACCCAGCGCGTTCAGCCACCGGCTCCCTCGCGATCTCCTACGAGGATGGCCAGTCCTGGAAGGCCCTGCGGCCCGATTTCCTCGTTTTTTCCCGGACGCCGAGCGGTGAGATCACGGCAAGCATCGTGGACCCTCACGGACATCACCTGAGCGATGCGCTGCCCAAGTTGAAGGGCTTGGCCACCTACGCGGAGAAGCATGGCCAGCACTTTGCTCGCATCGACGCCATCACGAAGATCCGGGACACCTTCCGCGTGCTCGACATGACGGAGCGGACCACGCGCGAAGCGGTCCTCAACGCCACCGATGCCAAGAGCCTCTACGAGGGGGTCCACGGCAATGACTACTGACAGTGGGGGTGTCCAAAACTGTCAGACCCCCATGGCTCAATGGACAGCATGAACCTTTACACCAAGAACGGCAGGCCACTTCAGCTGTCCGGCGACCAGCTCTTCGCTCAATCGGGCGCCTACCTCGGACGACTCCGCAACGAGAGGGTCTACGACCCCAGCGGACGGTACGCGGGCACACTCGTCGGCAACCGCATCGTCTACCGGGCGACGGATAGCGCCACCATCAGCAGCCCCAGCATCGCAACGCCTCGCATACCCACCGCGAGGATCAATGCCATCCCCTCCGCGATGCTCGGCGACGAGCCACCCTTCGTGGACTGAGGACACCTCGGCATCATGGACAAGTTCTGGGGTCTCACCAGCACCGGCTGGACGGCCATCTACACGTTGCTCACGTTGGGGCTTCTCGTAGTTGCTGTAACCGCAGCTCTCGTGGCCCTCGGTCAGTGGAAAGCTGCCAAGGCCCAACTTGCTGACGCCCGGAAGGCAGAGCTGGAGGCGCGCCGCCCCTACGTCTTGGTGACAGCCGAGGAGTCTCGCGCAAGCCAGCAGCTCTTCGATCTGTCGATCCGCAACATCGGCCAGCGGCCAGCCCTCAAAGTGCGTGTCACCATGGACCCGCCGCCCGTGAGGGCGCGCGAGACTGGCGACGAGTACGTCCTGTCCAAGATCAAGATGCTGACCGAACCCATCGCGATGGTGGCCCCGGGGCAGGAGATGAGGACATTCTGGGACAACCACATCGAGCGCAGAGGCCGAGACGACCTGCCTAACTTCCACAACGTGCTGGTCACCTACGAAGACTCGTCTGGGCACCGGTACGAGGAGACCTCAGTCATCGACCTGGAGGCCCGCCGTGGAGCGCTCTTCACCAGGATCGAGTCGGTGCACACCATCGGCAAGACCCTCGACGCCATGCTCGACGTCTTCAAGGGGTCATCGGTGTTGGGCAAGCATGGGGAGCTGGACGTCGCGGCAGTCAATGAGACCCGCGACGAGTATGACGCCAGGAGCGAGCGAGAGGCTGTCATCCGAGAGGGAGACATGATCAAGAGACAGCTCTGGGCGCAACAGTTGTTGAGCGATGGGACTCCCGGCAAGGCGCAGGAAGTAGCCGAACTGACCAAGCGGCTTGAAGACTGGAAAGCTGCGCACGCGGGGTTGCTCGCCAACCCGGAAGCCCCCTCCCGGCGCGCTCGAATCGCTGAACGGGGGCACCACCTCCTGAGGCGGCTCACCCGCCGCGCATAGAGTTCGGCGCATGGAGGGATGGCCGGACGAAGCTACGGTGCAGAACGTCTTCGCGGGTGTGCTCGAAAATGAAGGTTGGGTCATCGACCACCTCGCAAACACGAAGGCCCGCGAGCATGGCATCGACGTCCTCGCTCACAAGGGTTTACGCCACCTCGGCGCGGAAGTGAAAGGCTTCCCATCCATCGGGTACGCCGACCCTGCAAAGGCCGGACAGAAGAAGCGAGCCAAGCCCAACCACCAGGCAAAACTCTGGTACGGCAAAGCGCTCCATGCCGCCATCATCCTGCGGGACGCCGAACCCGACTGGGAGTCCCTCATCGTGCTGCCTGACTGCCCCCGCTACCGCGAGTTGGTGGCTGAGACGGCACGAAGTGTTCACGCTGTGGGCATCCACGTGGTCCTCGTGTCCCCAGACGGGGCGTGGTTCTCCGACAGCTGGAGCGGCTAGTCTCCGCAAGCCATCTTCCGTCACAGACCAGCCAGTGGGCGAGCCCCGGCGCGTGGTGGCGACGCGTAGGCGGTTCACACCTTCGTGGGGCGGACTTTGCTGACGCCGTGTTCATAGAGCGGATCGCAGGCCACCAGAGCGAGCACCTCATCGAGATAGCTGCGCGCTAAGCGCGGCCCTTGGAACAGCGCGACGTTGGCGAACGCTACCTCCATCGACTTGGCGTCAGCGTCGCGGAGAGCCTTCGTGAAGACCTTCGGCTTCTTGGGGGTCACGGTCGTGGGCCGCATCCACATTCGGGCGTGGTGAGAGACCAAGTTGCGCAGGACGGTCAAGGACTCGATGTTGGTCAAGAAGACGGGGTGTCGAATAGCCAGACCGTCAGCCACCTTCTTCCACACAGCGTCATCGGGGTCCGATGGCTTGTCGCACTGGGTGATGAAGCGGGAAAGCAGCCCCAGCGAGAAAGAGTCGATCACGCTCCAGAGAGGAAGGTCCTCGATGTAGCCAACCAGCTCATCGTGCCGTAGTTGGTCGTACTTCTTCGGACGTTCAGCTCCCCGCTGGGACGCTTGGGCGGCGATGTGGTCCTCCACGAACGGCTCACCGTGGCGGAGGACGCTGTTGATGATCCCCCGTACCATCTCGGTCTCGCTACCGGATGAGGTGCACACGTACTGCTGCTCACGGAGGAAGCTGCCACAAGGATCGTGGGCCCCGCAGTAGTGCTCCACGGCCAGGGAGCGGAGGTTCCACTCGGCCTGTCGCAGTCCTTGGTATAGGAGCTTCGCGACCTCGTGGTCCCGGTCAATCACCCTGAAGACGTCATCGGGTATCGGCTGCTGGATGCACGGCAGCCCCTGAGCCGTGAGCATTCGGTAGTTGCGTGCGTAGCCCAGGAAGTAGTGGAAGTTCATCGAGCCGAGACGCTCACGGTGCTCGTCGGTGACCGAGCCCCGTGGGAAGTAGCCACGCTCGTAGAGGTAGCCGACCCTGCCATCAAGGTTCAGGAAGGGTACCTCTTCGGCCATGCCGGACAGCATAGACCCCGGAAAAGTAAGGACCCCCGGTTGCGCATCGTTGAGAGGCTACGGGGGGACTGTTGAGTACAGGCTAGCGCGCGGTCCAGTCCACATTGGCCAATTCCGGGCGATTCACAGGATTTGCTTGGGACTGCCTTGGGCACGCTCTCTGGCGCGGCTCTCGTCAAGACTGTCGGCGCGATGTGTCTGAATGGGTGGTGACAAGGCGTCACCATGATCCTAGGAGAGCCAATGCCCAACCCCCTGTCACCCAGCATCATGCTGGCCACGTCGATGCAGGCACAGCCGGGCGTCTACGCCCTGCTGCTCGGGTCCGGCGTCTCCACCGGAGCTGGTGTTCCGACAGGGTGGGGCGTCGTGAAGGACCTCGTTCGCCGCGTCGCTGCGCTGGAGGACCCTGACACGCTCTCTGAGGCGGAGGCGGACCCTGAGACCTGGTGGACTGCCCACCACGGCGAACCGTTGGGGTACTCGACCCTGTTGGAGGCACTCGCCCCCACCCCCTCGGCCCGGCAGGCGCTCCTCGCAGATTTCTTCGAGCCGACCGACCAGGAACGCGAGGAAGGCATCAAGACGCCCAGCAGGGCGCATCTGGCCATCGCCGAGCTGGTGAAGCGCGGTGCTGTGAAGGTGATCCTCACGACCAACTTCGACCGACTCATGGAGCAAGCACTGGAGACTGTGGGCGTGGCCCCGCAGGTGATCTACAGGCCCGAAGCAGTCCAGGGCATGAAGCCGCTCGCTCACGCCCCGGCCACGGTGATCAAGCTCCACGGCGACTACCTGGACCTCGGGACCCGGAACACCCCCAGCGAGCTGGAGTCCTACCCGGACGAGTGGAAGACTTTGGTCTCCCAGGTGCTGGACGAGTACGGCTTGGTGATTTCCGGCTGGTCGGCTGATTGGGACACGGCGCTGGTGGCCTTGATGGAGGCCGCCCCGAACCGGCGCTACCCGCTGTTCTGGGATCAGCGCAGTAGCCGGGGTGACACCGTACAGCGCCTCCTGGCCGCCCGCGCAGGGACAATGGTGCCAGCAGCCGGGGCCGATGAGCTGTTCACCGAGCTGGCCTCCAACTTGACCACCTTGGACAAGCTCGCGGAGCCGCCGCTCACGACCGCCATGGCCGTGGGCCGGTTGAAGCGGTACTTGCCCAACCCCGTCCATCGCATCGACCTGCACGATCTGGTGATGGCAGCGGTCGACCGCGCCGGAGAGGCCGCACGAGCCCAACCGCTCGACATCCCCGACTTGGACGAGCAGGGCTGGGATGAGCTGTACCAGTCTCACCGCGACGCGGTGATGCCACTACTGCACCTACTGGCAACGGGCGTGTGGCACGACACCCAGGATGAGCACAGCGACTTGTGGGTGGAAGCGCTCCAGCGGCTCGTGGACCTGAGCGCAACGCAAGCCCCCTCCGGCCAGCAGTACGTGGCAGACTTGGGAAACCTGCGTCTCTACCCGGCAGTTCTCGCCAATTTTGTCGTCGGTGTCGCCGCTGTCGCCCGCCATCGAGAGGGCCTGCTGCTGCGAGTGCTTCGAGAAGTTCAGGGGGTCATGATCGGAATCCACGACCAACGTTTCGCCGCGCACCAGCTGCTCGATCCCCTACGGCTGCCGAAGCTCGACGTCCTTCCCCGTTGGAACGGCCAACCCTGGATGTTCCCGGCCAGCCGCCTGCTCCGTGAAGACAGCCGTGCAGCCTTCGACTCGCTCATCCCCGACGACGAGCAGTACCTGCGGCTCACGCACGACTGGGAGTACCGGCTGGGCCTGGTCCAGACCAAGGAATCCGGCTACTTCGTCTTCTACGGCGACTCAGCAGGGGAGCTGCAATGGGGTCCCCGAAGTCAGGGAATCCCCGCTTGCGAGACCCGCTTCCTCGACCGACAGACACATGACCACCGCTGGCCTTGGACCGACTACCTCGGAGGTGAAACCGAACAGCAAACCCTCCAAGAGACGCATCGAGGAAACATGCGCGAGGTGTCGCATCGAGCCAGGCTCGGCCTCAGCCGAGCCCGCTGACACCAGACGGCGGGGGTCTACCCACTCGTCCCTAGACGCCTCTCAGCCCTGTCCACGATCCGCAGCAGAAGGTCGGCCAGTTGGATCACTTCGGCAGCCTCGGTTGGGTCCTCGAACTGAACAGTTCGGTGGCTGGCGGGGTTCTTGTACGCACCAATGGCCCCCGCGAACAGGTCCGCTGTCGCCTGCTGTTCGCCCCCCTCGGCAGCACCATCGGCGAGCACACCACCTTTCGGGCTGAACGCCTTCCTCATGAGCGGGACCCCAAGGAGTTCGTTGGGCTGCCCGGCGACGCGGCGCACTTCGACCTCGACGGCCTTCATGGCTGCGAAGCAGGCAGTCTCGTAGTCGCCTAGGGCGAAGTTCGCGCGAGCGGATTTCAGCGCTGGATGGAGGTCGCCTGCTAGGCGCTCGCTCGCCCAGACCTTGGTGAGTGCTGCGGCATCAGCTACCACCTCTTCACCAAGCGCTGTGCGACGTTGCCAACTCTTCCCACCCGGATTCAGAGAGGATGGTCCGATCAGGGCATGGGATTCCAGCCAGGCCCAAGCATCTGAGAGTCGAGCCAGCATTTGGGTCATGTCGGCTGGCTGCGACTGACCCAAGCTCCCGTGTTGATGCTCAAAGCCCCGAACCAAGTTGTTGAAGTTGGCCTGCTCGCGAGGCTGGATCGCCAGCAACTTCAACGCCAGGTCGGGCAGGGGCAAGTTCCGGATGTCATCGAGTTCAAGCATGGCGGCAGGCTACGGCCCAAGGCTGACAGTCTCGGTTACGTCGCCAAGTCAACCGGGACGGATTTGCCGCCTGAGGGCTTCGTGATTCCCACGCCTCGCTCGTCACAGGGCGTCCTACTTGCACCTATGTTGTCGGTCATGGATCGCAATTGGGAACTGCGGTGGGTGCACATACCCGAGGGGCAGCACCTTTCACGGTCGTCACAAACCCCTGGCGCGGACCGCGACCTCCTCAGGGACAACACCACGAAGAAACTCTTGGGCCCTACCGAGTCGCGCCCTGCGAGCCTGTCCGACCTGTCCCCGGCAGACGACCCGAACACAGACGGGGGAGGTAAGGCCTTCGCAGCCGAGCTTGCGCTGTACGCCTTCGATCAAGTCTGGGACGCGTACGGCGACGAGCTGACCGCGTGGGCCTACTTCGCGGTCAGGGACAAGGCCCGAGACCTCCGCGCATGGCGGCAGGAGCGGCGCTCCAAGAAGCGGCAGAAGAAGACCGACCGGCTCGCCGACCAAACCGCCCCGGCCCTGACCACTGCCCAGCCGCGCATCTCCGCCGCCGAGTTCCGCAGACTCCTCGCGCAAGCGGCAGCCGCTGAGGCCTACGCAGCGGAAGTTCGGCACGCGCTGGCCCACGTCGATGTCGAAGAAGAGGAGGAGATGACCCCGGAGCTACGCAGGAGTATCGACCTGGCCCTCACGCAGGGATTCACCTCGCTGGACGCCGATTCGCAGGAGACACTCGCGCAGTACCTCCTGCGACAGGAGGAGGTTTCACCCCCAGCGCGCCCAAGGAACGCTCGGCGGGGTTACCGGATCGAACAGGTTGCTTCCGACGACGGGCCAGTCAAAGGTCTCCCCGCTCACTAGCCAGAGGACCCCATCACGTGGCTGAGAGGGTCCTGACCGTGCACGCCTCAGAGTAAGGCTCGCCCAGCAAGATTTGCTTCTCGCCCTATGGAGGTGTGCAATAGTGAGATTGACCTCGTTGTCTGTGAGTGTTGACCGGTGTTGAGTGAGTGAGGGGGGTCACGATGTTGCATGCCGAGGATGTTGCCTCCATCATCGTTGCTCGCAGCCCGGGTGCGGTTGACCGGATGAAGCTCTTGAAGCTCCTCTACTACGTGCAGGCTTGGCACCTGGCCATCACGGACGAATGCGCCTACCCCGAAAAGACGAAGGCATGGGTGGAAGGCCCTGTCGTGCCGCAGGTGTGGCACGCCTTCAAGGACCATGAGACCCGCAGGCCAGAGAACCAGAACCTCTCCACCTTGGAGGTCAGTCACACTCTCTCCTCAGTGATCGACGCTGTGCTGGCTACGTATGGCCACATGACCGGCAAGCAGCTCAGTCAGCTGACCCATGACGAGCTGCCATGGGCTGAGGCGCGAGGTGGACGCCCCGCCAGTGAACCCTGCTCGGATGAAGTGAGTGTCGAAACGATGGCTCGTTTCTACCGCACGCACAATCTGCTCGCGGGCCAAACTGCCGCTGACATTGCTGTAGGCGGATTCGTGATCCAAGAGGCGTCAGAGGAAGCGTTCGACGTCGACGCCTTCCTGGAAACGCTGGACGCGGGGGCGTTCCCAGAGCAGATGCCGTGGGACGACAGCGAGCGCTATGAGCCACCCGCTGATTTCCTGAGCTTCTCGCAGCGCGCGACTGCCTGACCGGCGGTAAGGATGCCGGAGCCCCAACGCCACGTCGTGGTGTTTGATTGCAACGTCTACGTGGACGCCGCTCGATCCTTTCCACCCCCTGTGTCATGGGCTAGCATCGCGGACGCGGTGGTCCACCATGCCAAGCCGGAGTTCAAGCCCCGGCTTCCGCTCCGCCAAGTCGACTCTCTCAAAGCACTGGCCATCACCACCTCTGGTTGGTTCCGCCCAGGTGAGCCTTTGGAAATCTGGATAGGCCACCACATTGTCGACACGGTGGACCACATCCTTCAGATGAGCACAAAACCAGACAGCCTCGGGCGCTACGGCTTGGGATGGAGGCAAGCGGACGCGACCGCCTTCGTGGAAGACATCATGCTTCACCGGATGCGACTAACGGGTGGAACCCACGTGGGGGACCCGTCTGCCGAGGCCGCGCCCCCGCTCGACCACGAGGACGGCAAGGTGTTCGGCATCTGCCGTGAAGTCACTCGCCGAGACCCGACCATCACCTGCTACTGCGTCACCAACGACCATAAGACATTCATCGTGCATGCGCGAAAGGGAGCCCTTGGCAGTCACACCAAAGTCCTGACTCCATCGCAGTTCGTTGCACTCGTAAGGGCGGCGCGTATGCCGTCTACACTGCGGGGCCTTGCCTTCCCGACCAGCCAGAAGTAGCTCTCCACCTTCGTGTCAACCGGACAGCCCTCCGCCTAATACGATCGGGCTATGACGACCCCCTTCGAGTTGGGACAAATCTTCACGACTGAACCGCTCGCTACGCGAGCCCTCGCTGCCGAACTTCGTTATCACCCCAAACGGGCACAGGACCTAGCCGAGCGCGTAGTGAGCCGTCCCGTAGGCAACCTCTGCGAGGTACGTGTGGAACGTGACCAAGACGAAAAGGCTGATGTGCTGCTCCGCTTCGAGCAGTCGACCATCGGCATCGAGGCCAAGTTCGACCATGCCATCACGCACAGCCAAATCATCCGTCTGGTGGGAAAGGTTGACCACCTGATTCTGCTGGTCGTTGACCAGGAAGACGCCGCCGAGTTCTCCGCTCGCACGGACGTGACTGTGATGACCTGGAGAACGCTGTTGGGCGGACTCCCAGATAGCCGGATCACCATAGCCGACGTTGCAGCGATGGATGACCGCAAGCGTCGCGCCAGACGCGCCTTGGCCGCCGTGAATATCGCGTCACTGATGCCAAATGACGAATGGGACCCGCCGCACCCTGACCAGGCATCAGGCAGCGGCATGCCCTCGTTCTACTTCGGAGCGCCCCTCACGCAGAGCCGTTGGATCACGGTGCAGGTGGCTTCCGACCGTAAGCAGGGCTCGAACCTCTTCGTAATCAATGTCGGCGTCAACGTCCGAGAGCATGACTTCGACGCTGCCCAGCTCGCAGCAGAACGCGAACCTGAGTGGATCAGCTTGGTCAGAGTCTTCTGCGCCGAGCTAGAACGTGCCGCTCTCGGCGCAGGTCTCCAGGTCTCTACGACGGCGGGCAGAGGCGGTTCCGACCGCTCCAACATGAAGGTGGCCTTGGCGAAGCACTGGAAACTCCCTGGACACTACGCAGTTGGCTACACCGACTCCTACGTCGGGTTGAAGCTGAACCTTGTCGAGCCCGAGGCGCTTGCCGATGTTGTGGCTCGCCTCCTCCCGTGCGTCGAGACAGCACGCCAAGCCTGCATCGCGGGACTGAGTGCCGCGGAGTCATGAGCGCCGGACGGCTTCTGCTTCGCCACCCCTTCGGTCAGCAGGCCGACCGAACGCCCCAGCCGCTGAGGAGCAGGACCCCAACTCTCGCGACGGTGCGGCACACCATTCTCACTAACCACCTCTCGGCAGGATCAGCGCAAGTGACCGGCCCGCAATTCAGTCGCCTCGGCGCGACGTGCAGTGCGTCCACGACGGCATCCGACACGGCGAAGGTGTCGTTCTGCGCCCATGTGTGGTTCCAGACGTCGAAGCTGGCGTCGGGTCCGTCAACGCCGAATCCGACCAGCCCGTCAATGGTGACGCCCTGCTTGGTGAACGCCCCAATCGGGAAGGAGTGCCAGCCACCGAGTACGCCATCGTCGTGCCTGGGCCGCCAGCATGCTTGCGGACTGTGATCCCTAGTCGACGCACCGACGGGGGAAACTCCAGGAGGGGCGGGGGGAACCACATAGCGCGTGAGTGATGACGCCTATTGTGAAGTGAGTTTCGAGAACGCCCCAGCGTCATCATCGGGTGGGCGTCGTCGAAGCGTCGGGGTGGGTTGGCGCTCTCGCCGAGGAATCGGATGGCCTCCACCAGTTCTTCGTCGGAGTCGGCCACGGGCGAGTGGGTTTCGCGGCGCCCGTCGCCGTACTGCACGAAGACGCCGTCGTGGCCGTGCACCTCGATGTTCTCTGCGGTGGGGATCTCGAACAGCGGCTGGAGCCGTCCATAGCCGAAGATGGCGTTCTCCACTGCCGCCGCCACCGCGTGCTCGCGGGCCAGCGGCCAGACGCTCTGCCCCTGCCGCACGCTGTCCTCGGCGTGGTTGCGGACGACGGCACGGATCGTCGCGCGGCCCATCATCCGCTTGTCCTGCGCAGGCATCGGCAGGCCGTGCTCCGCGAACCAGCGCTGGGACGTGGACGTGATCTGTTCGGAGGCCACCTGCCGCAGCCGCACCACCAGGCCCCAGTCGACCTCCTGTGTGGCGTCGGCGCGCTTGAGCATGGTGCGATCCGCCGCTTGAGCAGCCGCGGCCGGCCCCGGGTCCGGGTCTGAGGCCTTGAGGCGGGCCAGCACCTCGTCGAGGGACACCTGGCTCATCGTCCGACCCCCGCCGGCTGCCACCACGACGCGTCCCGTGCACCGTCGATCGTCTCGATGCGGTTGCGGATCTGCTCGTCGATCCGTCCGGCAGTGCGCCGCAGCCCGCGGACGAGGGCACCACCCGCGAATCCGCGCGGCGTCGCCTGCCCGTCGCTGAGGACGGCTGCCTGGCGCGGCTCGAAGGGGAGCTCACCCCACACCGACACCCCGAACTGGGCCTCCACCTCGCGCGCCGAGTAGGGACGACCAGGACCGACGAGCACCAGGCCGAGCTGGGCCGAGGTGGCTTGCGCGGAGACGACCGGGAGCGCGATCCGCAACGCGGCCAGCGCGCGCAGGTCACTGCGGACGAAGACCAGGGCGACATCCGACTCCCCCACGAGCCCCGCGGGTAGCCCACGCCCGATACGGCCAGCGTCGACGATCACGTCCGTACCCGCCCGTCCGAGGTCACGCAGCGCACTGGCGGCGCTTCCCCAGGAGGCATCGAAGGAGTGTGCAGCGCCGGCGCTCGCGAACCCGGGCAGGAAACGGCGGCTCGGAGTGCCCTCCGACAGGGGCAAGGTCTGGTGCCACACCTCGTCCACGAGGGGACGCCGGTCCCGGTGCGCCAGGGCGACATGGGCCAGACCGCGCCCGCCGAGCTCAACTCCGCTGAGGAATCCGGCGGCGATCGCCTGTGCCGGGTCCCGGTCGGCGTCGACCAGGAGCACGTCCCGGGGCCAGTTCAACGCAAGACCAAGCGTGCCGGTGGTGACCCCGGGGGATCCAGACGCGGAGCAGCAGGTGACCAGTGCCATCAGGATGCCTTCCGGACCAGGACGATCAGGTCACGAGCGGCGAGGTCTGCCACTTCGGCCGACACGCTCTCGGGCACTGCGACGTCGAGCAGGCTGCTGGAGCCGTCGGTGGAGGTGCGCGGCGCGGTCACGACCACCGCGTCGACGACCAAACCCTTGGTGTTCTGCTTGTCAGTGGAGACCTGCACCAGTTGGACGGCGGTACCCGCGGGCAGCGACTGCACGGGCACGCGTCCTGCCTGCAACTTGAGACCCAGCTGCACCTGCCCTGCCTCCAAGGTGGCTGTACCTATCGCACCGGTGCCCACCAGGGACCCAGCAGGCAGGTCGACGAGCGCCTGCTTGCCCACGAGCTGGGTCAACTGATCGCCGGGGATGGTGCGCACGCCCGGTGCTGGCCCGATGGTGACCACGGACAGGTCGGTGGACTGAACGACCTCTCCCCGCGGCACGCTGTGGGCCACGACGACCACCTGATTGGAGTGGCTGGCCTGCTGATAGGCCATCACGCCGCCGAGCCCGCCCAGGGCCGCGAGCAGCACCCCGGCCGCCACGAGCCGGGGGCTGCGGCGGGGTCGAAGGGTCGCGATGGTGGGCTGTGCCACCGTTGGTGCAGGCATGCGGGGAACGATAAGCAGCCAGAGGGTCACTTCCCAGTGACCTTTTCCAGCCTGTGGACAACGCCCGGATCCCAGGCTTCGGGGGCATCACTTGCCCATTTCGCTCAATCGTTGCCCTCACGTGGATCCCGGGATATTCAGCGTCGTCTTTGGAGGGTCGTCCACAACCACTGGTTGCTTGGGTCACTGTCTCGACTTCATGGTCGTGGCGCGCGCCCCACTTCTGGCAGCCAGCAGCATGATCTTGCGGGCGCACCTTCCGCCCGTCCACAGCCTTCCTGTGGAAAACCCCGCCTTCTGTGCACAACTACCTAGTCAGGTGGCGTGTCGGTGTACGGGTGGGTGGACGGGATATGAACAGCGCTCCGGGGTTCGGCGTCCACACATCGTCGGCGTGTCGGGACTTAATTGTGGACAACTGCCTGTGGAAAGCCCGTCCCCACGTGAACGAGCCAACACCGAGGAGCTCCTACGACGAGCCGTAGTAAACCGTCAACGCAGTAGTCAAAGACACTTTGAACGTTGCCAGTCCAATTGCGATGGTGGTCCGTTTCGGTGTTGTCCACCTTTCCACAGACGCTGTGGAAAACTGTGGACAACGCGTGGTTGTGGAGAACTCAGACGCGTCCCCGGCGCGGATTGGCCGCCGTTTCGGTGGTGTCCGTGCTGGACGAGCTCTGCACGACGTAGGTGGACGAGGCCTTCACCCCGGCCGCCTGGGCATCCGCGGCCGACAGGGTCCCGATGCCTCCGAACGCGATGGTGGTCGCGGCGGCCAGGCCGGCGACGGTACGACGGAGAGCGTTGCTGCGATTCGTGTTCTTGGTCATGTCCCAACTGAATCGGCCGAACCAGTGAGTTTCCTGTGCGTCCCGCCTGCATTGGATGTGACGCTCCACGTGGTTGTCCACCGACCCCCGACCACCTAGCCTCGCGCCATGGAGCAGGCCAGCACCGACGACGTCGCCGAACGATACGCTCGCTTCGCCGCGGTCGAGGCCAAGAACCACTCCGAGGTCTACCAGCGCTGGGCCGAGGGCGTCGCCAGCGACGCAGAACTCGTCCAACTCATCTCCGAACTGCCTCCTGACAAGCGGCAACCCAACATCATCTTCGCCAGCGCCCGACTGATGGGCGCCCCGGTCGGGCCGTGGCAACCGGCCCGGGAACACCTCGTCCAGCACTGGGATGACGTGCGCGCGGAGGCACTCGTCCGCTCCACCCAGACCAACGAGGCCGCGCGCTGCGCCGTCCTGATGCCCCTGTGGGCTGAGCTGTGGAAAAGCCGCCGCCGCCCGCTCGCCGTGATCGAGGTGGGCGCGTCTGCGGGCCTGTGCCTGCACCCTGCTGCCTGGCGCTACCGCTATGTCGACCGGGAGGGGCGTGAGCTGTCCGCCTTCGGTGATGGCGCGGAACTGGAGGTGGTGGTCAAGTCGTCCCTGCCCGTGCCCGATGCGCTGCCCGAGTTCGGTTTCCGGACCGGCTGCGACCTCTCCCCGCTCGACCCCACCGCCGACGCGGACTGGCTGCGGACGCTCGTCTGGCCCGGCCAGCACCACCGCCTGGAACGCCTCGACCACGCCATCGCGATCGCCCAGCGCGACAACGCCGGACCCTTCCCCGTCGAGGTTGTCCAAGGAGACCTGCGCGACCCCCAGACCCTCGACGCGCTGCTGGCCAAGGTGCCGGATGGGATGCTGCCCGTTGTCCACCACACCGCCGTGCTCGCCTACCTCGAAGCCGACGACCGGGCCGGCTTCGAGGCCGCGATGCTGGCCCGCGTAGCCGACGGCCAGTGCCACTGGATCAGCAACGAGGGCCAGTCGGTGGTTCCGGGCGTGCGGAAGCGAGTCGCGGCCAAAGTGGGCTTCGAGCGCTCGTTGCGCAAGGGCGCCTTCGTCGTCGCCCTGGACGGGGAACCGCGCTACCAGGCCGACGGACACGCGAGCTGGATCTTGTGACGAATGGTTGCGGAAGCACGCCCTGGGGCAAGATCCCGCTCGGACTGGGTGGCGAAACTGCCGACTACGGCTGGAAATCCACCCCGTCCGGGGGCACTAGCCTCGTGGGCATGACGCAGGATGCACTCGAGGCCACCCATTTCCTGATCGACATGGACAGCACGCTCGTCGACTCGCATCGCGTGGTCGAGTGGGTCTGGGGTGAGTTCGCCGAGCGCCACGGGCTGGACCGTGCCGAGGTGCTCGAGCGCTGCATCGGAGTCCCCGCCATCGAGACCCTGCGTCACTACCTGGACGACGAACCCCTGGCCCAGCAGGAGTTCCGCTACATCCTCGACCAGGAGGAGGGGGCCCGCCAGGGCATCGTCGAGATCCCCGGAGCGGCGGCCTTCGTGGCGGCGCTGAACCCAGGACAGTGGGCGCTGGTGACTTCGGCGACCGGGACCCTGGCCAGGATCCGGCTGGAACTGGCCGGCATCCAGGCGCCCCAGGTGTGCGTCTTCGGTGAGGACGTCTCCCACGGCAAGCCGGACCCCGAGCCCTACCGACGGGCCGCCGAAGGTGTGGGCGTCGATCCCACCACCTGCATCGTGCTGGAGGACTCCCCGGCCGGGGTTCGCTCGGGGCTGGCGGCCGGCGCACGCGTCGTGGTCGTCGGGCCCATGGACCACTTCGACGACCGGGCCCCCCGCATCCCGGACTTCCGCGGCATCACCCCGGCACACGTCGTCGAACTGGCCAATACCAGCCGCTGATCAGCGCCCACAGGATGATCGGCGCCAGCCACCTCACACCGTGGGTGGAGATGAACAGAACACCGCAGGCGGACGAGAACTGTCAGTGCCCCCGGGCACCCTTGCAGACATGATCACCAACATGCTCAGCGTCCTGCTCGTCACCCTCGCCGTCGCCATCGTCATCGCCATGGCCGCCTCCAGCTACGTGGCCGAGAACTCCTGATTCACAGGCGGCTCATCATGGTCTCGAAGTCGTGCTCGAGGGTGAAGTCGTCGGCGGGCTTGCGGGCCGGGCGCTGCACCCGTCCCTCGCCCGAGACCATCTGGACGAGCTCACTGGCGGCCTGCTCGACGCGGCGCGCCAGCCCGGAGTCGTCGCCCCAGTCGTCGGTCGCCGCGAACACCGCGGTCGGCACGATGGCCGCCTTCAAGTAGAAGAACAGCGGCAGCATCGTCTGGTCGATGGCCAGCGAGTGCCGGGCGGTGCCGCCCGTCGCCGCCATCAGCAACGGCTTGCCGCGCAGGGTGCCCTCGTCCAGCACCTCGAAGAACATCTTGAACAGCCCCGCGTAGGAGCCGTTGAACACCGGAGTCACGACCACCAGTGCGTCGGCCTCCGCCACGGCCTCCATCGCCTGCTGCAGCGCAGGGCTCGCGACTCGTGTCACCAGATGGTTCACCAGATCGTGCCCCAGCTCGCGCAGCTCGACCACCTGCACCTCCTCGGCGCCGGTGGCGGCGACCAGACGGTCCAGCAGGAGTCGGGACGAGGAGGGCTGCGAGAGTCCGGCAGACAGGCCAACGATCTTCATACTTGGTTGAACCTTTAACTACTGTTCGCTATTCCACCACTGGGTCCTAGCGTTGGGCGGGTGAGTGCCGACCTGAGCCCCTCGACAGCTTCGGGGACCGTTGCAGGCACGGGGCTTGGGCGTCAGATTGCCGCACTCGCCATCCCCGCCTTCGCGACCTTGGTCAGCGAACCCCTGCTGTTGATGGCCGACTCGGCCTTCGTCGGACACCTGGGCACTGCCGAACTCGGAGCGCTCGGCATCGCCGGCCAGGTCGTCACCATCGTGCTGGGGCTGTGCGTCTTCCTGGCCTACGGGACGACAAGCGTGGTCGCCCGCCTGCTCGGCTCTGGCCACCGGGAGCGCGCGCTGGCTGGTGGCATCGACGGGATGGTGCTGGGCCTGGGGCTCGGGCTCATTCTCGTCGTGGCGATCGAACTGGTCGCACCGCCCCTCGTTGGCCTCTATGGCGCAAGCCCACTGGTGCACGAGATGGCCGTCGGCTACCTGCGGATCGCCTGCCTCGGGCTGCCCTTCCTGCTGGTCAGCCTGGCCTCGACCGGCGTCCTGCGTGGCCTGCAGGACACCCGGACCCCACTGGTGGTCGCGATCGCCGTCAACCTCGTCAACGTCGCCCTCAACTGGGTGCTCATCTACCCGATGGGTCTGGGCCTGACCGGCTCGGCGATCGGCACGCTGGTCTCGCAGGCAGGCGGTGCGGTGGCCTTGTCGACGGTCGTGCTGCGTGGCGCGCGAGCGGCCGGTGCGCCGCTCGGCTTCAACCCGGGCGGCGTGCTGTCCGCTGCCCGGCAGGGTGGGTGGCTGGTGCTGCGATCCCTGTGGCTGCAGCTCGGTCTGTTTGCGACGATGACCGTCGCCGCCCGCACCGGCGCCATCGGGCTGGCCGGCCACCAGGTCACCAACTCCTTGTGGGCCTTCATCTGCCTCGCCCTGGACGCGCTCGCCATTGCCGCGCAGGCGCTGGTGGGGCACGAGCTTGGCGCCGGACGGGACGCCCGCGCGCGCCGGATCACCCTCACCCTGTGTTGGTGGGGTGCCGGAGGCGGCATCGTGCTGGCCCTGCTGCTGGTGGCCCTGCGCACGCTGATCGCACCGGTCTTCACCCCCGACCCGGCAGTGCAGCACCTGTTGCACCAGCTCTTGCTCGCCCTGGCCCTGATCACCCCGATCGGCGGCATCGTCTTCGTCCTGGACGGGGTACTGATCGGCGCCGGGGACGCGAAGTACCTTGCCGCGGCCGGGTTCGTCGCCACGGCCGCGTTGCTGCCGATGGCCTGGGCCGTCGACGCCGGACGCCACGGAGTCGTATGGCTGTGGGTCGCCTACGGCGGTTACCTGGTGGCGCGGGCGTTGACCCTGGTCGTCCGCGCCCGCACCGACGCCTGGCAGCGGCTGGGCGCCTGAGCCCTCAGGAGCGGTCGCTGGTACCCGTCATCGTGTCCGGCACCAGCTCGTGCTGGTCAGCCACCACCGCCGCCTCGCCGCGCGCCGCGACCAAGGAGGCGTGGGTGGGTGCCTCGGGGATGTCGTCCGGTCGTCCTTCAGCGAAGCCCTTGCGCAGGTCCGGAAGGATCTCACCCAACAGGTCCAACTGCTCCAGCACGGTCTTGGTCGGCAGCCCGGCGTGGTCGAGCAGGAAGAGCTGGCGCTGGTAGTGCCCCACCTCGGCGGTGAACGACAGCGTCCGCTCGAGCACCTGCTGCGGCGAGCCGACGGTGAGCGGCGTCGCCGAGGTGAACTCCTCCAGCGAGGGCCCGTGGCCGTAGACCGGCGCATTGTCGAAGTAGGGGCGGAACTCCTCCACCGCGTCCTGGGAGTTCTTGCGCATGAAGAACTGCCCACCGAGCCCGACGATCGCCTGGTCGGCGCGGCCGTGGCCGTAGTGCTCGAAGCGGTTGCGGTAGAGCTCCACCATCTGCTTGGTGTGGTCCATGGTCCAGAAGATGTTGTTGTGGAAGAAGCCGTCGCCGTAGTAGGCCGCCTGCTCCGCGATCTCGGGCGAGCGGATGGAGCCGTGCCACACGAACGGCGGCACCTCGTCCATCGGACGCGGCGTGGAGGTGAAACCCTGCAGCGGAGTGCGGAACTTGCCCTGCCAGTCGACATCGGTCTCACGCCACAGCCGGCGCAGCAGCGCATAGTTCTCCAGCGCGAGCGAGATCCCCTGGCGGATGTCCTTGCCGAACCAGGGGTAGACGGGGCCGGTGTTGCCGCGGCCGAGCATCAGGTCGACACGGCCGTCGGCCAGGTGCTGGACGTAGGCATAGTCCTCGGCCAGGCGCACCGGGTCATTGGTGGTGATCAAGGTGGTGGACGTCGACAGGATGATCCGCTCGGTCTGTGCGGCGATGCTGGCCATCAGGATCGGCGGGTTGGCCGGCGCCACGAAGGGCGGGTTGTGGTGCTCACCGGTGGCGAAGACATCCAGACCGACCTCCTCGGCCTTCTGGGCGATCGCGACGGTGTCCCTGATGCGCTGGTGCTCGCTGGGCGCCCGACCAGCCGTGGGGTCGAGCGTCACGTCGCCGACGGTGAAGATGCCGATCTGCATGGTCGTCCTCCTGGCCGATTCCGGGCCGGTATGTGGTTGAACATTCAAACACCCCAACGCACCGAACGCCTCATCTGTTCCGGGACCAATTTCTGTCAGACCGGGTGACTAGGCTCGGATGCACCACGACCAAAGGAGTCCGACGTGCGGCGCCCAACTCGTCCCGCTGTAGTGGCCCTGCTCTGCGTCCTGTTGCTGACAACAGGATGCACCAGCCAGGGCACCAGCGAGCCGCCGAAGAACCTGCCCGCCGCCGACTCCGTGGTCACCCAACTCGTCGCGGGCCTCCAGAAAGGGGACGTGCGCAGCGTCCCAATGACCACCGACGCGGCCGTCGCCGACACCGAGCTGACGCTGCTGATGTCTGGGATGGACGGACTGCTGCCCACCGTCACGGCGGGGCAGGTGAGCTACTCCGACGAGCAGGCGAGCGTCCCGCTGGAACAGTCGATGGCGCTCGGGTCGGGCACGTGGACGTGGACGACGACCGCGAACCTGCGCCACGTCGACGGGGCGTGGAAGGTGGAGTGGGCGCCGGCGATCGTCGAGTCCGACCTCGACGGGACGACCAGGCTGCGCCACACCCGCGAGGCCCCGCGGCGGGCGTCCATCCTTGGCGCGAACGGCAAGGCGCTGGTGGAGGTGCGCACCGCCTACCGGGTCGGCGTCGACAAGGCCAACCTGGCGCAGGCGAAGTGGGAGTCGACGGCGCGCGGGGTGGCGAAGGCCGTCGGCGTGGACGCGAATGCCTATGTCAAGAAGGTGCTGGCCGCTGGCGCGAAGGCCTTCGTGTCGGCGATCACGCTGCGGCAGGGAGCCGTACCGGCGGCGGCCACCAGCGCGGGCGGGCGGGTGCAGGAGGTCGAGATGCCACTGGCGCCCAGTTCCACCTTTGCCCTGGGGGTGCTGGGCACGAGCGGCCAACCGACCACCGAACAACTGACCGCCGCCAAGGGTGACCTGGCGGCCGAGGACTACGTCGGCACCTCCGGCTTGCAGCAGCGCTACGAGGCCCAGTTGCGCGGCACGCCCGGGCACACGGTCGACGTGGTGGTTCGTTCCACGGGCACCCAGGCAACGGCGACCCCGGCTGGTGCCAGCGCGTCGCCGTCCGGAGCAGGGGACGCGAGCCCCAGCACCACGGCGGCCCCCGGCAGCACGGTGAAGACCGTCTACCAATCGGCCGCGAAGCCGGGAACCGACCTGCAGACCAGCCTCGACCTCACCCTGCAGACCAAGGCCGAGCGGGCGCTCGCCAAAGCCGCCGGCATCGCCTCCATGGCGGTGGTGGACGTTAAGACCGGCGCCCTGGTGGCGGCGGCGAACTCGTCCGCAGCCGGTGCGAACCCCTACGCCACCTACGGCCGTTTCGCACCGGGTTCCACCTTCAAGGTGGTCACCAGCCTGGCGCTCTTGCGCAAGGGCCTCACGCCGGAATCGACCGTGCCGTGCACGACCACCGTCACCGTCGACGGGCGCACCTTCAAGAACTACGCCGACTTCCCCTCCTCGGCGACGGGGAATGTCCCGCTGCGCACCGCGCTGGCGAAATCCTGCAACACCGCCTTCATCTCGCAATGGGCCAAGCTCGGCACCGGCGACCTCGCGTCCGCAGCTGCCAGCCTCGGGTTGGGCGTCGACCAGGACGCCGGCTACCCCTCCTTCTTCGGCTCCGTGCCCGCGAGCACCGCCAAGACCACCCGAGCGGCGAACATGATCGGCCAGGGCGAGGTAGAGGCTTCCCCAATGGCGATGGCCGGGGTGGCCGCCTCGGTGGCCCGGGGGACGACCACCATCCCGTGGCTGGTCAGCACCAAGAAGCCGACGGCGACGGCCAAGCTGACCGCCGAGGAGGGCAAGCAGCTGCGCTCGCTGATGCACTCCGTGGTGACCGACGGGTCGGGACGGGTGCTGTCCGGCCTGGTGACGGGCGCCAAGACGGGCACGGCCGAGTTCGGCACCGCATCCCCGCCCAAGACCCACGCGTGGATGATCGCGTGGAACGACAGCTACGCCATCGCCGTGATGGTGAACGAGGGCGAGTCGGGGTCCAAGACCGCCGCACCCCTGGTCAAGGCCTTCCTGGAGAGCTGATGAACGCGAACCCAGCCAACCTGTCCGAACTGCTGCGCGGCCGCGACCGCGTGCTGGTGCTCAGTGGCGCCGGCATCTCCACCGCGGCCGGCATCTCCGACTTCCGCGGCCCGGACGGGTTGTGGACGCGCGACCCGCAGGCCGAACTGGGCTCCACCCTCGAGTACTTCCTTGACTACCCCGAGATCCGGCAGAAGGCCTGGCAGCGGCGCCTCAACTCCGGCGTCTGGAACGCGCAGCCGACCGCAGCGCACCATGCCATCGCCGCCTTCGAGCAGGCCGGGCGGGTCGCTGGAATCGTCACCCAGAACACCGACGGCCTGCACCAGCTGGCGGGCAGCACGAACGTCCTCGAGGTGCACGGCTCTGCGCGCACCTGCCACTGCGAGACCTGCTGGAAGCACTGGCCGATCGGCATGGCACTCGATCAGCTGCGCGCTGGCGTCGCCGACCCGCGCTGCCCCGACGACGGCGGCATCGTGCGTGCCGACTCCATCCTCTTCGGTGAGTCGCTGGTCGGCAGCGTGATCGAGGCCGCGCTGGACGCGGCCGAGAACTGCGATGCCGTGGTGGCCCTGGGGACGACCCTGGCCGTTCAGCCCGTGGCCGGGCTGTTCCCCCTCGCCATCGGCCATGGCGCGCTCGGAATCATCGTCAACCAGGGCGAGACGTCCTACGACCATCTGGCCCAGGTGGTGCTCGACGACGACGTCCAGAGCGTCGCCCCGGACCTCTTCCGAGCCAATTGAGACACTCGACCCAAACCCATCGGAAGTGCTAGGCATGGATGCCTCAGGACGCCGTTCCCACTCCCAAGGACACCGCGTGAGCGAACCCATAACGAACACCGCCGTCGCAGAGCGAGACCCGGGCGGGCAGGCCGAGGCCCGCACTGACGAACTGCTGGCCACCCGCCGCAGCGCCCGTCGGCAGAAGCACGTGCGCGACCTGGGCATCCAGTTCGCCACCTTCGTCGCCCTGATCGCCCTGTGGTGGGCGGTCTCGGTCAGCGGCGCGGTCAGCGCCCAGTACCTGCCCTCCCCACCCGCCGTCTGGCGAGCCTTCGTGGACGCCAACAGCTGCACCGACATCGGCAGTGGACGCACCCAGTGCGGCGAGCAGAACTACTACCTGTGGGAACACCTGCTGGTCTCCCTGAACCGGATCGGCGTCGGCGTCGCCCTGGCGTTGGTCGCCGGGTTGGCCGTCGGCTTCCTGATGGGCATGGTCGAGCCGGTCCGCACCGCCCTCGCGCCCTATCTCAACTTCCTGCGCGCGCTCCCCCCGCTCGGCTACGTCGGCCTGATCATCGTCTGGGTGGGCATCGGCGGCGCCGCGAAGATCTGGCTGCTCTTCCTCGCCGCCTTCCCGCCGATCGTGATCGCCACGATGCAGGGCGTGGCCTCGGCAGGCACCGACCGGATCCAGGCTGCCCAGTCGATGGGCGCAACCCCTATGCAGGTGCTGCGATACGTGATCCTGCCCAGCTCACTGGCGTCCATCGTGCAGGGTGTCCGGCTGGCGATCGGTTTCGCCTGGACCACGGTCGTGGCCGCCGAGCTGAACAACGGCATTCCCGGCATCGGTGGTCTTGCCTACATCTCCGGCACGCAGCTGCAGACGGCGCTCACCGTCGCCTGCGTCATCACGATCGGCCTGGTCGCCGTCGCCCTGGACGCGGGGATCACGCGCCTGGGCGAGGTGCTCGTGCCATGGAGCGGGAAGGCCTGACATGGTCACCTCCACCCGACGCCCGCTGCGGCCCATCGTCGCCGTCCTCGGCCTGCTGCTCGCCGTCGCGCTCGTCGTCGCCGGCGGCCTGATCGACCCCGACCGCACCGTGCACCCGGACGCAGCCAGTGCGTCGGGCTGCCCCGTCGAGCCTGACACCTCGGTCACCACCACCGCCCGGATCGCCTGGCAGCCGGTGGCCAATGGTGACCTGGTCGTCAAGGACAAGAACTGGCTGGCCTCCTGCCTGCCGAATGCCACGATTCACTGGGCGAAGATGAGCTCCGGCGGCGACGTGCTGCAGGCCTTCGGCGCCCGGTCCATCGACATCGCCCAGGTCGGGTCGTCCCCCACCGTGAAGGGGGTCTCGGCGCCGCTGGACCTCGACCTGCAGATCGTCTGGTTGCACGACGTGATCGGCAAGGCCGAGTCGCTGGTGGTCCGTGAGAGCTCGGTCACCGACCTGGCCGGTCTGAGCGGCAAGACCGTCGCGACACCGTTCGGCTCCACCGCGCACTTCTCCCTGATGGAAGCGTTGCGCCAGGCGGAGCTGACCAGCAAGGTCAAGCTGGTGAACCTCGCACCCGACGCGATGCTCGGTGCCTGGCAGCGCGACGAGATCGACGCGGCCTGGGTCTGGGACCCGACCCTCACCTCGCTGCTGGGAGATGGTGGCCACGTCATCATGTCCAGCGCCGACACGGCCGAGGCCGGTGCGCCCACCTTCGACCTCGAGGCCGCGACGCGCGAGTTCGCCACCGGGAACGCCGCCTTCATGACGATGTGGACCAAGCTCCAAGCCCAGGCGGCCAAGATCATGAACGACGAGCCTGACGAGGCGGCCGCGGCCCTCGCCGTCCAGCTGGGCATCACGGCCGAGGAGGCCGAGGCCCAGTTCCCGGGCTACACCTACCTGACGGCTAGCGACCAGCTCGGCGCAGAGTACTACGGGGGCAAGCTCCCGGACGTCCTGCTGGACACCGCGACCTTCCTCAAGAACCAGGGGACGATCACGGCCGTCGGCACGGAGGCGCACTACGCGGACGTCCCCAACTCCACCTACATCAAGGAGCTGTCGTGAGCACCGTGAGCACTGCCGTCGGTGCCGATCAGCACGCTGTTGACCATCCCCTGATCGAGATCGACCGCGTCGAGCACCGCTACATCACCGACTCGGGGGACGTCGTCCACGCGCTCGCCGAGACCAGTCTCGACATCCCGCGCGGCCAGTTCGTGTGTGTCGTCGGACCCTCGGGCTGCGGCAAGACGACGCTGTTGAAGCAGATCGCCGGTTTCATCAAGCCCACCTCCGGCGAGGTACGGGTCGCCGGCGAACACGTCACCGGACCCTCGGCGCACCGCGGCGTCGTCTTCCAGCACCCGAACCTGTACCCCTGGTTCACCGTGGCCGAGAACGCCGCCTTCGGGCTGCGGCTCCAGGGCGTCGGCAAGCGCGAACGCCTCGACCAGGCCCAGCATCAGCTGGAGCAGGTGGGGCTGGGTGAGTTCGCGAACTCCAAGCCCTACGAGCTCTCGGGAGGCATGCAGCAGCGGGCGCAGATCGCCCGCGTGCTGACCACCGACCCCGAGGTGATCCTGATGGACGAGCCCTTCGGCGCCCTGGACGCGCTGACCCGGGAGCGCCTGCAGGCCGACCTCTTGCAGCTGCAGCGCCGCACCGCCAAGACGATCTTCTTCATCACGCACTCGGTGGAGGAGGCGGTCTTCCTCGGCGACCGGGTGGTGGTGATGGGCGCGCGGCCCGGGCACGTCGTCCTGGACCAGCCGATCGAGCTCTCGGCGCACGCTGGGCACCAGCTCGGCCCCGAGATGCGGTCCCTGCCCGAGTTCATCGAGCTCCGCGACCGGATCGCCGGGGCCATCGAGCACTAGTCAGTCGACCACCCGCACTGGTCAGTCGACGATCAGGGGCTCGGAGTTCATCACCTTGCCCCCGGTGGTGATCCCCGGCCGGCGTGCGTGCACCCGGACCTTCCACGTCCCCGGTTCGAGGGCCCCCTCCGCCGGGTAGACGAGTTCGGCGTCCGTCTCGTACCACCGGGTCTCGACCCGTTCATCGCCATGGAAGACGTAGTAGGCGTACTCCACCGGGCCGTCGGTGCTCGCGAGGGCGTGCAGGCGTCCGTCCTCGACGCGCACCTCAAGGTTCAGGTCGCCGACGGTGGAACGGCGATGGATCTCGGCGTAGTCGGGCTGTTCGTCGGTCTCGGCGGCATGCCTGGGCAGCGGACGATCCCCCACCAGCGCCTTGCGCAGCGACTTTGCATCCCGGGCCTGGGCGACCGCGCGACGGGTGTCAGCGGAGCGCACGTTGGCCAGGTAGCCCACCTTCTGCACCGGCCGGGGCAGCGCGGCCACGACCTCGGCAGCCGTGGGGACGACGATCCGCTCGCGCACCACCGGCGCGGTCGGGACGGTGCCCTTGCGCAACCCCGCAGAATCGAAGGCGAGCGACCGGCGCACGACGGGATGTTCAACCGTGCCCAACGCGTCGGTGAGGCTGGCGACGCGCGCGGCCATCGAGATGGTTGAAGCACGTGAGTTCTCCTGGGTGGCGGCGATCGTGCTCGCCAACTGGCGGGCCGCCTCCGTCGTGGCAGGGTGGGTGAGCAGTTCGTCCATCCGCTCGGCGATGGCGCGCCGCGACTCATCCAGCGCATCGAAGGTCTCCGTCCCGATCACCGCTGGACGCTGATCAGCCGGCACGGCACGGTTCTGCGCGTCCTTCTCCCGCCACGAGGCCAGCCCGCTCTCGCGCAGCTCATCGGTCCAGACCTCGGCGCGGCCCTTCGACCGGGCAACCCACTCTTCGGGCCAGGAATGCGCCTCGAAGGGCAGCGCATTGAGGTCGGGATCGCCCTGTTCCAGAAGGGCGAACAGCAGCCGACCGGTCTCCTGGTCCTCGCGGGAGAGCAACCCGTTGGCCCAGAGGAACTCCGGTTGGGCCAGCGGGCACAGGATGGTGTTGCCCGTTGCGACGCCGTAGCGGACCATGCCGAAGTGCGCCCGGTTCCGGTGCATGGCGTAGAAGCGGTCGAGCGTCCCGTCGACGTCGGAGGCGAGGCCGTAGTCGAGCGCGTCCACAAAGGCGGTCCGTGCCTGCCGGTACAGCTGGGTGGGCACCGCCGCGGCGGGGACGAGCGTGTTGAACAGCCGGGTGAGGTCGCTGCGGATCCCGTCCGTGGAGTTGGCATTGCCCTCGGCCCAGCGCGGATAGGCGTCGCGGTGCAGGTGGCCGTAGTGACTGCGGTACAGCTCCCCGCCGCCGCCGTGCAGGCTCAGCATCGTCGGGCCGCTTGGTTCACCCAGCATGAAGGGCGCCCGGAACTCATAGCTCTGCCCGCCGCGGTAGTCCTGGAAGAGGTCGAGGGTCTCCTCGAAGGTCACCCGGCGTTGCGGTACCGGGTCGTTGCCCTTCCACGTCAATCCGTACCGTGCGACCATCGTCGCGGCCAACGGCAGGTCCCGGGCAATCACCGGACGACTGGCCGGCGCGGCGGTCCGCGGGTCGGCCGAGTAGACCTCCAACCGGTCCTGGACGCCTGCTGCCAACGCGAGCGCCAGCACGCCGCGGGAGTCCTTCCCGCCGGACAGGCTGAGGTTGAAGGAGCCGTGGCCGTCGTCCATGGCGGCGCGGAGGCTGGCGGCGGCGCGTTCGGTGCCGGCGGCGACCAACTCGTCGAAGCTGCGTCCCTGTGGGTCGGAGAAGAAGGGCCGGTCGACAAGTTCGACGCCTTCCGCGGTGACGAGCAGGAACTGATCCGGACGAAGGGTCTGGGCCCCCTCGCGCAGGGACCGCGGCGAGGAGCGCTGCATGAAGATCGTCGCATTGCTCACCAGGGAGGGGATGGCCGTGGGCCAGGCGACTCTGGAATCGTACCCGGCCCGGGCCAGGCTGGTCGCGATACCGCGCAGGGAGCTGGACGCATGCAGCGTCCCCTCCGTCCCCGCGCTGGCGTGCAGGGCCCAGGTGACCGGGCAGTAGCCGAAGAAGTCCGAGCAGATCACCAGCGCCTGCTTGTCGGACGACTCGAAGGCGCCGAACCACTCACCCGTCCACAGCACCGCGTCGGCCAGCGTCTGCTTGGTCAGTGCCGTGGGCTCGGAACCCATCGTCACGTCGTGGGTGCCCGAGGTGGTAGCCACCAGCCCGCCGAGGCTGATCGGGCGGAAGTCGGAGAGCTGGCGCGAGCCGAAGCGGGGACGTCCGGCGCCGACCCCCTGCACGGTGACGACCTCGTGGACGCGGGGCTCGCGACCGGCGGGGATCGCGGGAAGGGCTGTCTCCGGGATGTGTGTGATGGGCACCCCATCAGGCTAGTTGGCCCGCTTCTGGGAAAGCTGTGGACACGCGTTGCGGACACTCGTCCAGCTAGGTGTCCGGTACCTATGCCCGCAACGGGTGAGAATGGCCCAGTGAGAACGCTCGACTCCTTGGTCTGGGCCTGGCCCGACACCCCCATCCACCTCGTCGTGCTCGCGCTGGTCGCGATCGTCGTCCGCGGGCTGGTCGGCTGGGCGATCCGCCGGACGGTGCTCGCGTCGACCATCCGCACCCAGCAGCATCTGGAGCGGCTCGGACGCCCGGGTCAGATCCTGGCCCGGGCGTCCGGGCTCGACCACGAGCGCCGCGACCAGCGCACCCGCACCGTCGCCCAGCTGCTCGGTTCCACGGCCAGCGTGGTCATCTTCGGCGTCGCCCTGCTGACCGCACTCGACGTGATCGGCCTGCCGCTGCAACCCGTCCTCGCCTCGGCCGGGGTCGGCGGCGTCGCCTTGGCCTTCGGCGCGCAGTCCTTGGTGAAGGACGTGATCAGCGGGGTCTTCATGATCGTCGAGGACCAGTACGGCGTCGGAGATGTGATCACGGTCAGCGACGTGACCGGGACGGTCGAGGAGGTTGGCCTGCGCACCACGTCCATCCGCGACGCGAACGGCATGCTGTGGCACCTGCGCAATGGCGAGATCAGCAAGCTGGGCAACATCTCGCAGGGCTGGTCGATCGCGACCATCGACATCCCCGTGCACTACTCCACCGACCCGGCCGTCGCGCTGCGCGCGCTGCAGCAGGCTGCGGACGAGGTGGACGCCGACCCGCGCTGGCACGACCTGCTGCTCGAGCGACCAAAGGTGCTGGGCGTGGAGTCGATCGTCGGTCAGGCGATGACGCTGCGGGTGAGCGCCAAATGCGCCGCCAACCAGCAGTACGGCGTCGCGCGAGAGATCCGGGAACGCGCCAAGGTGCTGCTCGATGCGGCAGGGGTCCAAGGGCCGGCCTGATCGTCTGGAGCGGGGAGAAAGCTGAACCAATCCTGAGGAGAAGACGAGAGAAGAAGGCTTCGTCTCTCAGGAAAGGCGACGATAGGGGCCACACCAAGCCTTTGCAGGAGCCCTCAATGAGCCTCACCCGTCGCACCGTCCTGACCTCCGCGCTGGCCGTCAGCGGCCTCGTCGTCGCGGAGTTCGCCGCGCCCACCACGGCCCAGGCCACCACAACCACGAAGACCGCGAAGACCGCGAAGGCAACCGCCATCACGCTCGGCAGTGTCTTCGTCCGTTCGGGTGCGGGGACGAAGTTCCGTGCGGTGAAGGTTCTGCGCAAGGGCCAGAAGGTCACGCTGACGGGCAAGACCTCGGGCAAGTGGATGCAGGTCACGACCGCCGGTACGAGCGGCTGGATCTCGTCGAGGTACCTCAAGCTGCAGACGTCCGCGGCGTCATCGAAGACGACCTCGAAGACGACCTCGTCGGCGAACACCGCGACGGCCGTGGCGCCCAAGGTGGTGCAGGGAACCCCTGCAGGCGCGATCGCCGTCGCGACCACCCTGCCGCTCGCCTCGCACGTCGCGATGCCCGGCGGGGTCGTGCGCAACGGCAGGTTGGTCGCGCAGGAGGTCCGGGCGAAGTTCCCGTGGATCACCACCATGCTGGGCGCCCGCGCGTCCTATGGGTCCGACCACTACAGCGGCCGCGCCGTCGACATCATGATCCCCGCCTACAAGCGCAATGCCGCCCTGGGTCAGGCCATCGCCGAGCACCTGCGCGCCAATGCCTCCCGCCTGGGCATCACCTATGTCATCTGGAACCAGCGCATCTGGAGCGTCCAGCGCTCGGGAGAGGGTTGGCGCAAGATGCCCAACCGGGGCTCCGACAACGCGAACCACAAGAATCACGTGCACGTCAGCGTCCGTTGACCCCCACTACCGCGGGGTGACCAAACCCAGCCGTCAGGGCATCGCGGAGAGGAAGACGAAGGCTGCCGCGATCACCAGGTGCAGCCCGCCGTGCAGCCGCACGACCCGTCCGCGCATCACCGTCAGCACACTGACGACGGCGGTGAGGGCGAGCAGGGCCATGTGCAGGGGGCTGAGGCCGAGTTCGAGCTCCAGCGAGGCGAACAGGCTGATCGCCGCCAGCACCGGAATGGTCAGCCCCACACTCGCCATCGCCGACCCATAGGCCAGGTTCAGGCTGATCTGAAGGCGTCCTGAGCGGGCATTCTTCACCGCCGCCAAGGTCTCCGGCGCCAGCACCACCAGGGAGATCACCACGCCGACGAAGGGTGCGGGCAGCCCGACGGCGGCGACACCCTTCTCCAGGGCGGGTGAGATCAGCTTCGCCAGCCCGACGACGCTGACCAGCGCCACCATCAACAGCCCGACGCTGACCCATGCGGCGCGGCTCGTGGGCGGAGTGTGATGGTCGTTCGCGTCCAGCACGTCCCCGTTGCGGTCGACGGGCAGGAAGAAGTCGCGGTTCTTCACCGTCTGCGTGACCACGAACAAGATGTAGGCCACCAGGGAGAAGATTCCGGCGAAGGCGAGCTGGGATGGCGTGAAGACCGGGCCAGGTGAGGAGGTCGTCACCGAGGGCAACACCAGGCAGAGCACCGTGACGACCAGCGTGGTGGCCAGCGCGCCACCAGCGCCCTCCGGGTTGAACCAGGCCGAGCCGCCGGGGCTCTCGGCGCGGTGGGTTCCGACGGCGGCGACGATCGCCAGCCCGACGATGAGGTTGGTGGTGATCATCACGGCAGCGAAGACGGTGTCGCGGGCCAGGGTCGCCTCTCCCCCGCCGGACATGAGCATGACGATCAGTCCGACCTCGATCACCGTCACGGCGACGGCCAGGATCAGCGAGCCGAAGGGTTCGCCCACCCGCTCGGCGACCACTTCGGCGTGGTGGACAGCCGCGAGGATCGCCCCAACCAGCGCGACCGCCAACACCGCGTCCATCAGGTAGCTGGGTTTGGTGCCCCAGTTGAACGCCAGCAGCACCGCGGCGACGAGCGGCATCAACATGCGCCAGTCAAGAAGGTGGCGGACGATCGGGCGGGTGGCGGTTGAGGTCGTCAACAGGGCCTCCTGGATATTGGGCGGTGATGGTGCTCGGTTCGGGTGGTGCACGGTCGTGATGGTGCTTGGTACAGGCGGTGCACGGTTCTGGCGGCCCCCATGACAGACCGGGAACGAAGGACATCCCCTCAGCGCGACCGCGGGGGCCTGGCCCAGCCAATCGGTCGTCCCCGATTTTACCAGCCGGCACTCGTGCCGCGCGCCGACCTCCCCGACGGGTCAGTCCCTCGAGTCCGCCACAACGCGCGCGACAGGGCAATCCGGTCCCACCACGGGACCAGATTGCCCTGACGTGGCGATTTTGGCGGGCTGTGCGAATCGCCACCCCAGATCAAGTTGTGCAGGAAGGGTGCACCATCGGCTCCCGGAAGGCGCGATCCCCGGCGCCGGGCCGGGCACGGGTAGGGCGCAAGAGCCCAGCCGACTAGCCTGCTCAGGTGCAACGGACCCCCCGGACCCCGACCACCAGCGCCATCTGGCTGGTGCTGGGCTCGATCATGTCCGTCCAGGTGGGTGCAGCCGTGGCCAAGACGGTGATGGACGAGGCCACGCCGATCTCCATGGCCTGGCTGCGTCTGGTCTCCGCCGCGGTGGTGCTGTGGTTGTGGACGCTCATCGTCGCCCGTCGGGGAAGCTCCACCCATCAGCCGAACGGGCGTCCGCCCCGCAATTGGAAGGCCGGGCTCGCCTACGGCGTATGCCTGGTCGCCATGAACACCACCTTCTACGAGGGCGCGAGCCGGGTTCCGCTGGGCCTGGCGGTCACCATCGAGTTCCTCGGACCCCTGGCTGTTGCCGTCGCCGCCACCCGCCGAGCCCGCGACATCGCTTGGCCCCTGCTGGCCCTCGCCGGCGTCGCCCTGCTCGGCTTCACCCCCACCCACCTCGACCCGGTGGGCGTGGCTTTCGTCCTTGCCGCAGCGGTCTGCTGGGCGGGCTACATCAAGATGGGCGCCCGCGCGGGCCTCACCTGGACCGGCCACGAGGCCGTGATGCTCGCCTGCACGATCGGCGGGGTCGCCCTCGCCGCCCCCGCCATCCACAGCTCCGGGGACGTCCTGCTGCGCCCGCACGTCCTCATCGCCGGCGCCGGCGTCGGCGTGCTCAGCTCGGTGATCCCCTACCTGCTGGAAATGTCCGCGCTCCGCACGCTGCCCGGACGCGTCTTCGGCATCCTGATGAGCCTCGAACCGGCCGCCGCGGCGCTCGCCGCGCTGGTGATCATCGGCGAGGGCCTCAGCCCCACCGACCTGGTGGCGATGGCCTGCGTGATCGCCGCCTCCATCGGCGCCACCCGCTCCGCGGGCTGACGGGCTCGCCCTGAGCTCCACCCGAGCCCGACAGGGCCGGGCAAAAGGTAGACTCGCACCTCGTGCCAGAGCTTGACCAGACCCAGACCGAGCAGGTCTCCCAGATGCTGCAGGCAACCCCCGTGGTCGCCGAACTGGCGACCCTGTTCCAGCAGGCAGGACACGAGCTCTACCTCGTCGGCGGTCCGGTGCGCGACGCGCTGCTCGGCGTCGTCCAGCACGACCTCGACTTCGCCACCTCCGCCCGCCCCGACGACGTCGAGGCCCTGCTGCGTGGCTGGACCAAGGCCGTGTGGGACATCGGCAAGGACTTCGGCACCATCGGCGCGAAGAAGACCAGCAATGGCGTCGAGTACCAGGTCGAAGTCACCACTTTCCGCGCGGATGTCTACCGCGGCGACTCCCGCAAGCCAGAGGTCAGCTTCGGCGACACCATCGCCGACGACCTCGTCCGCCGCGACTTCACCGTCAACGCAATGGCCTACGACGTCGCCAATGCCACCTTCGTCGACCCATGGGGCGGCCTCGCGGACCTCGCCGCCGCAACCTTGCGCACCCCCTCCACCCCGCAACTCTCCTTCTCCGACGACCCGCTGCGGATGATGCGGGCCGCCCGTTTCGCGTCCCAGCTCCAGTTCACCGTCGCACCCGACGTGCAGCGTGCGATGACCGACATGGCCGACCGGATCGAGATCATCAGTGCCGAGCGCGTCCGCGACGAGCTGTCGAAGCTGCTGCTCACCGATCACCCCCGCCCTGGCCTGAACCTGCTGGTCACCACCGGCCTGGCCGCCCGCGTGCTGCCGGAACTGCCGGCGATGAAGGAGACCACGGATGAACACCGCCGCCACAAGGACGTCTACGCGCACTCGCTGACCGTCCTCGACCAGGCCATCCAGCTGGAGAAGTCCCGCGGGCACGCCCCCGACCTCGTGCTGCGGCTGGCCGCACTGCTGCACGACATCGGCAAGCCCGCCACCCGCCAGTTCGAGGACGACGGCACCGTCACCTTCCACCACCACGACCTGGTGGGCGCCAAGCTCGCCCGCAAGCGGCTCAAGGCGCTGCGCTTCAGCTCGGATGAGGTCAAGGCCGTCGCCCAGCTCGTCGAGCAGCACCTGCGTTTCCACGGCTACGGCGAGGGCCAGTGGAGCGATTCGGCGGTGCGCCGCTATGTCCGTGATGCCGGTGACCAGCTGGAGCGCCTGCACATCCTCACCCGCTCCGACTGCACCACGCGCAACCAGCGCAAGGCCGCCCGGTTGCGCGCCGCCTACGACGACCTCGAGGAACGCATCACCGTCCTGGCGGCGCAGGAGGAGCTGGACGCCATCCGCCCCGACCTCAACGGCGAGGAGATCATGGCGCTGCTGGGCATCCGTCCCGGACGCGAGGTGGGCGCGGCCTACAACTTCCTGCTGGAACGACGGATGGAATCGGGCCCACTCGGGCCCGAGCAGGCGAGGGACGAGTTGCTCGCCTGGTGGCAGGCCCGGTCCAACTAGGCTGGACGGGTGATCCCCGCCCGAGTGACCGACCCACGCGCCCGGCGCGCCCTGTCGGTATTGCTCGCGGGACTCCTCGGTTTCCTGGCCAGCTTCGCGCTCCCCGCCCAGGCCGACGAGACCACCGAACCGGTCCAGCTCACCATCACCTCCATCACCCCGGCCAGCACCACCGGCACCGGGACGGTCGTCATCCGCGGCACTGCGCGCAACACCGGCACCGAGGCGCTCAGCGGGGTGCAGGTCTACTTGTGGCGCTCGACGGACCCGATCCGCGACGCCCCGAGCCTGGCCGCGGCGCTCGACAGCGCGGCCTTCAACCCGGTCGGTGCCCGCCTCTACGAAGACCGGAAGAATTACTTCAACATCACCACCACCTCCGCCGAGGGTTCCCAGGTCAGCGCCGGGAAGACCTCCCTCGACGCCGGTGAGAGCGTCGACTTCACCGTCGCGGGCGACCTGGCCGGTGCCAAGGGATTCGGTTTCACCACCACCCCGGCCGCCTACCTGGTCGGCCTCCAGGTGAAGGTCGCCGGGCGGGCGGGCGTCCTGGGTCGCGCGCGGGCCCTGCTGCCGGTCGCCGCAGTCAACTCGGTGACCAGCACCGTCGTGGTGCGGATCGGCTCTCGTCCCGGCCTGCTGCAGGGCAGCATGTTCGCCGACGACCACCTCGCCACCGAGCTGGACGGGCGCCTGCGCACCCTGATGGACCTTGCCCTGACCAGTGGTGCGACCGCGCTGATCGACCCCGCCCTCTACGACGACGTGGCCGTGATGGCGCAGGGCTACACCGTCCAGGGCTCGACCGCTTCGACCGCCGCCGGGCAGGCCGCTGCGAAGAGTTTCCTGGCCGACCTGGGGACCCTCATCGAGCGCGGCGACGCCTACCGGACCCCCTATGGCGACCCCGACATCGCCCTGCTGGAGGCCGCCGGACGACACGACGTCCTCGACCAGGCAACCGCCGCCGTCCCCAGCACCCACGCGCTGGCGAAGTTGCCGCTGGCCATCGCGCCTCGTGACGGGGCCGCGGACGCAGACCTGATTGCCTTCGTCGCCGACCTCGACCCCGCGCTCGTCCTCGTCGCCGGCAAGCTGGGCAGCGCGCCGGTCGCCACGGTGGACGGCACCACGATCGTTCGCTACGCCGCCGACGCCTACGACGGCGGCCCCGGCCCCGACCCGACGACGACCGCGCCGCAGAAGGTCGGGCGGCTGCAGGCCACCGAACTGGTCACGCCCACCGTGACGATCGTGACCACCGCGGAACAGGCCGCCCTGAGCACGGCCACCGCCCCGTGGCGCAGTTGGCAACCCTTGGACGAGCGG
The DNA here is from genome assembly GCF_039527675.1 of Luteococcus sanguinis. NCBI lineage: Bacteria > Bacillati > Actinomycetota > Actinomycetes > Propionibacteriales > Propionibacteriaceae > Luteococcus > Luteococcus sanguinis. The sequence continues at coordinate 61,201 of NZ_BAAAKI010000024.1, read as the reverse complement.
GTCGCCGCCATCACCAACCCACCGACCGCAGAGCTCGCGAAGATCGAGCCGGTCGAGGTCGGAAACTGGCTCGACCAGGTCGACCGCGCGGGCGGTGACGTGACCGTCTGGGGCGAGCTGACCAACCAACCGGAGGCCGCCGCCACCGCGCTGGGCAAGATGCTGCCGCGTGCCATCAGCCAGGCCTGGGGCGGGCGTCGTCCGGCCGCCGCGCGGTGGGCCAAGGCCGTGGGCTCGGCCTACGGCAATGCCGCCACCGGTCAGGGCGTCAGCCTCTCGGTGACCCCCGACATCGTTACCTCCGCCGCCGAGCAGGAGGTGCCGGTGACGGTGACCAACCACCTCGACCGAGCCGTCAGCGTCAAGGCCACCTTCACCAGCGAGAACCCGCAGCGCCTGGTCGTGGCCGACTCCGAGCTGGAGTCGATCCCGGCCGGCGGTACCGAGACGATCCGCGTGACGATCCAGGCGAAGGCCAACGGCAAGGTGGGCGTCACCGGCCAGCTGGTGACCGAGTCGGGACGTCCGATCGGGGAGGCCCAGTCGATGACCATCACCGCCACCTCGATGGGGCGCATCGGCTGGATCATCATCGTGGGCTCCGGCGTGGTGCTGCTGGGCGCGACTGCGATGCGAATCCGACAGGTCCAGCGTGAGCGCCGGGCCGAACAGGCGGTGGCAGACTTGGGCCAGCCGCGACGATGAGGGGACCGATGGACGCCGAGAACACCGACCGCGACGCAGAGGTGGACGCCCTGGAGACCGAGCTGATGCCAACGGTGGCCGACGAGGGCCCCGACCAGGAGGACACCCTCGGCACCGACGTGCTCTCGTCTGATGGGAGCGTCGACACCGAAGACCTCCCCCCGGCGATGGCGGTCAACACCCCGACCGGCAGCCACGCGGGATCCGAGGGGCCGCTCGCCCACGTCGGGCACGTCCTGGCCGACCGCTACCGTCTCGAGCAGCAACTCGCCGAGCGCGGCGGGACGGCCACCTGGCGCGCCTTTGATCAGAAGCTCTCCCGCTCGGTGCTGGTGCACCTGCTGGGCGCCGATGATCCGCGCACCTCCGACGCCCTGGACGCGGCCCGCAAGGCGGCCACCGCGACCGATGCGCGGTTCCTGAGGGTGCTGGACGCCGTCGAGCCGGCCGGCGACGAACCCGCTGTGGTTGTCTGCGAGTTCGCGCCTGGCGAGAGCATGGAGAAGCTGCTCAGGCAGGGTCCGCTGAGCGCGCTGGAGGCGGCCTGGGTCGCCCGTGAGCTGGCCGACGCGATGAGTTCCGTGCACGCGGAGGGGCTCTTCCACCAGCGGATCAACCCCGACACGGTCATCATCACCGCCACCGGTGCGGTCAAGGTCGTGGGCTTCCTGATCGAGGCCGCCCTGCATCCGGACGCCGACCAGGGCATCTTGGCCTGGTCCGAGCGGGAGGAGGCGGACGTGCGTGCCATCGGCAAGGTGCTCTACGCGAGCCTCGTCAACCGGTGGCCGGCCGAGCCCGGCCAGCTGCACGAAGCAGACCAGGCCCGGCCCTGGGGCATGCCACCGGCCCCGGTGGACCAGCGCGGCTGGCTCACGCCCCGCCAGGTGCGTTCAGGGGTCAGCCCGGCGCTGGACACCATCTGCGACCAGGTGCTGTCGGCCTCCCCCCGCCAGAACGAGTTGCCCCTGCGTACCGCCAACCAGCTCGTGGGAGCCCTGAACAAGGTGTTGGGGACAGCCGATGCGTCCGCCGACCTGGAACGCCGGATGCGCTTTCCGGTGCACGCCGCGGACGCCTACGAAAGTGGTGACGACACCGGGCGGCTCGCTCCCCTGGAGCACACCTTTCCCGGCGTCGCCTTCGCCGGTGCCACCGCAGCCGCCACGGAACACCCCATCGCCGTTCCCGCCCCGGCGCCACGCGCCACGTCCCCGCACACCCCCACCGATGCCCCGACGGTCGTGCGTGGGGCCACGATCATGCGTCCCCGGCCCCGGCCGACCAAGCGTCCGTGGCTGGTGGCACTGGTTGGCCTGGTGCTGCTGGTGCTGGTGGCGTCGCTGCTGCGGCTCGCTTGGCAGAAGGCCACCGGCGATGGCACGGGCAGCATCCTTGGCGAGGACGAGGTGCAGACCTACACCCCCACCAATGTGGACGACTTCGACCCCACCGCCGACAACGGCAACGGCGAGGAGAACCCCAACCTGGTCAAGTACGCCTGGGACGGCAACCCGGCCACGGCATGGCAGACGCTCGTCTACCTGAACTCGGCCAAGTTCGGAAAGCTCAAGCCCGGCGTCGGGCTGGTTGTCGACCTGGGCCAGCAGGCCAGCGTGGGCGAGGTGAACGTGCGGCTGAAGGGCACCCCCACGGGCATCCAGCTGCGGGTTCCGAACGACACCGGCGCCACCAGCGCGCCGACGACGAAGGCGAGTGCCTGGAAGACCGTGGCCAGCATCGACGCAGCCGGCACCACCGCGCAACTGAAGCCCGCCTCGCCGGTGACAACGCGTTACCTGCTGGTCTACGTCACGAGCCTGCCGAACATCGGGTCCAACAAGTACCAGGCCAGCATCAACGAGATCGAGGTGAAGTCGTGACGCAGGCCACCGCCGCCGGCACGGGTATCCTCGACCCAGACCTCGCTGACGTCGAGGCCAGTGACCACGACCTGCTCAAGGCCCATCTCGCGGGTGACCCGGACGCCTTCGCCCAGTTGTTCACCCGGCACCGCAACCGCCTGTGGGGCATCGCCCTGCGCACCATGCGCGACCCGGACGAGGCGGCCGATGCGCTGCAGGAGGCGATGATTTCGGCCTTCCGGCGTGCTGGCAGCTTCCGCGGCGAGGCCGCGGTCACCACCTGGCTGCACCGGATCGTCGTCAATGCCTGCCTGGACCGGATCCGGCGCAATGCGGTGCGCCGCACCGAGGCCCTCCCCCAGAACGCAGACCTGGACCTGGGCCTGGCGCTGGGCGACGGGACGGAGCAGATCGAGCAGGCCGAGACGCGCGATGCCGTGCAGGTCGCCCTGGGCCAGATCTCGCCCGACCAGCGCGCGGCGATCGTGCTGGTCGACATGGAGGGCTACTCGGTGGAGGAGGCGGCCGTGCTGCTCGGCTGCCCCACCGGCACGGTCAAGTCCCGCTGTTCCCGCGGTCGCGCCCGGCTGGTTCCGCTGCTGCAGCACCTGCGGGAACCGGATGGGGGGCGCTCGACGTCCAATCCCTTGCCGGGGCCCGCGTGCACGGCATCCCCGCAGACCGAGGAAAGTTCCCGATGAGCACACCCGACGAGCGCTCCATCACCGGCCCCAGCAGCACCGGCCCCAGCAGCACCGGCCCGACGGACGCGCCAAGCGAAGAAGACCTGGCGTGGTTGTCGGGCGTGCTCGCGGGCCAGACGGACGTCGAGATCCCCGCCGCGGTGTCCCGAGCCATCACCGGTGCCCTGCGCGCCGAACAAGAACAGCGCGAGGCACGCAGGGATTTCCACCCCGGGGCCACCCCCGAAGAACTTGACGAGTCCCTGGGCGCCAACCTGGACGAGTCCTCGGCCGTCACACCGGACGCCGGGATCATGCTGCGCTGACGATCTCGTGCACCGCGAGCAATTGCTTGATCTGACGCTGGCTCGAGTTGAGGGTGCGCAGGCTGCGCTGGGCGCTCCTGCTAACGACGGCTTCCAGCCTCCATCCGCGGGCCGCATCCCGCCGATCCGCTGACGGCAGTGGCAGTCAGTCGTGCTTGACAGGCCTTCAGACACGCGGCAGCGGGGCCGAACCATCAAGGGTTCGGCCCCGCCGTCAGCGTGGGTCCAGCGTGATCTTATTGAGCGTGGGTGCGAGGAGACTCAGCCCTCGACGTCCTCATCGACCCAGTCGAAGGTCTTCGTGACGGCCTTCTTCCAGTTGCGGAAGAGGCGCTCGCGCTCGGCGTCCTCCATGGCAGGCGTCCAGCGCTTGTCCTCGGCCCAGTTGTCGATGACGTCCTGTTCACCGCTCCAGTAACCGACGGCGATGCCGGCGGCGTAGGCGGCGCCCAGCGCGGTGGTCTCGGCGACGACCGGACGGACGACGGGGACGCCCACCTGGTCGGCCTGGAACCGCATCAGCGTCTCGTTGGCGGTCATACCACCGTCGACGCGCAGTTCCTCAAGCTGCACACCCGAGTCGGCCTCCATCGCGTCCAGCACCTCGCGGGTCTGGTAGGCGGTGGCCTCCAGCACCGAGCGGGCGATGTGGCCGCGGTTGACGTAACGGGTCAGGCCGACGAGCGCGCCGCGGGCATCAGCACGCCAGTAGGGCGCGAACAGGCCGGAGAAGGCGGGCACGAAGTAGGCGCCGCCGTTGTCCTCCACCGAGGCCGCCAGCTCCTCCACCTCGGGAGCGCTGTCGAACATCCGCAGATTGTCGCGCAGCCACTGGACCAGGGATCCCGTGACGGCGATGGATCCCTCGAGTGCGTAGATCGGCTTGTTGTCGCCGATCTGGTAGCACACGGTGGTCAGCAGGCCGTTCTTGCTGGGGACGATCTCCTCGCCGGTGTTCATCAGCATGAAGCAGCCGGTGCCATATGTGTTCTTGGCCATGCCCTTCTCGAAGCAGGCCTGGCCGAAGGTCGCAGCCTGCTGGTCGCCGAGGATGCCGGCAATCGGGATGTCCATCAGGAATCCGCCCTGGTCGCCCTTGCCGTAGACCTCGGCGGAGCTCTTGATCTCGGGGAGCATGCTCATGGGGATCGTCATGTCGGCCGCGATGTCCGCGTCCCAGTCGAGGGTCTTGAGGTCCATCAGCATGGTGCGGGAGGCATTGGTGACGTCGGTGACGTGCACGCCGCCGTTCACGCCGCCGGTCATGTTCCACAGCACCCAGGTGTCCATGGTGCCCATCAGCAGCTTGCCGGCCTCCGCATCGGCGCGGGCGCCCTCGACATTGTCGAGGATCCACTTCACCTTGGGGCCACAGAAGTAGGTGGCCAGTGGCAGGCCGACCTTGTCCTTGTACTTGTCAGGATTGCCGCCGCCGAGTTCCTCGACGATCTTCTGGGTGCGGGTGTCCTGCCAGACGATGGCGTTGTAGACGGCCTCGCCGGTCTCCTTGTTCCACACCACCGTGGTCTCGCGCTGGTTGGTGATGCCGACCGCGGCGATGTCGTGGCGGTTCATGTTCGCCTGGCTCAGCGAGCTGGCGACGACCTCGCGCACGTTGTCCCAGACCTCGGCAGGGTCGTGCTCCACCCAGCCGGCCCTCGGGAAGATCTGCTCGTGCTCCTTCTGGCCCGTCGCGACGATCTTGCCGGAGTGGTCGAAGATGATCGCCCGGGAGCTCGTCGTCCCCTGGTCGATGGCCATGATGTACTTCGTGTCGTCCGTCACTTCCACACCTCATCGTGTCTTGTCGTAGTGCAGGGTCGCGGAGGCTCCCCACCTGTGGAACTCCACCAGACGGCCGGGCTTTCGGCCATGATGGTGAACGTACGTGCAACCGATGAGGGAGGACCATGCACGAGCGATCTGACCAGATGTACCTGGCCGCCTCCCTGTACTACGTGCAGGGTGAGACGATGGAGTCCATCGCGCGGCAGTTGCGCGTCTCGCGCTCGACGGTCTCGAGGCTGCTGAGGGACGCGAGGGACACCGGCGTGGTGACGATCACGCTGCGCAATCCGTCGGGCCAGGACGCCGCCTTGTCCGACACCTTCGCCCGGATCTTCGGCGTCATCGCGCACATCGTGGCCGTCCGGGAGGGCAGCACCGAAGTGCACCGCCTCGATCGGGTGGCGCGGGTTGCCGGGCAGCTCATCACGTCCATGGTCGAGGACGACATGACCATTGGGGCCGCGTGGGGCACCACCTTGTCGGCGGTCGTGCCCTATGTCCGGCCGCGGGACCTGCACGGCGTCTCCTTCGTCCAGCTCAATGGCGGCGGCAACATGACCGGTTTCGGCACCCCCTACGTCGGTTCGATCATCAGCCAGATGGCGGATTCCTTCGGGGCGGAGGTCGTCGACTTCCCCGTCCCTGCCTTCTTCGACCACCCGGAGACCCGGCAGGCCATGTTCCGGGAGCGCAGCGTGCAGAACGTCCGCCGCTGCCAACGCAAGGCAGACCTGGCCCTGTTCGGCGTTGGCTCCCTGGCCTCGGCCGTCCCCTCGCACGTCTATTCGGCCGGCTACCTCGACGACACGGACATGGCCCAGTTGCGCGCAGACCGGGCCGTCGGGGACGTGAACACGGTGCTGCTGCGCGAAGACGGAACCTGGGCCGACATCGCCCTCAACCAGCGCGCCAGTGGCATGACTCCTCCTGACCTGCAGCGGATCCCACGCCGGTTGTGCGTGGTGGCGGGCGTCGGCAAGGCGTCACCCTTGTTGGGGCTGTTGCGCGCAAGGTTGGCCACTGAGGTCGTGGTGGACGAGGCAACGGCCAAGGCCGTGCTGGCCAAGTTGCAGGTCGGCTCCCCGCGACCCCAGTCGTAGCCCCCGCGCCGCAGAACTGGCCGATCGGCTGGACTTTACCCTCAATCGACGCCAGGGCCTTCACCTTGGTGCCCACAGGGTGCACGCTCTGGAAGTGGCGGCGCCGCACTGGATTGCTCCAGGGTCGCGCACCATCTCTTCACGACACCCACTCTGCCCCTGAGGAGAAACCCATGAGGTTCAAAGCCCTGGCCGCAACGATGCTGGCCACCGTCATCGGCGTCCCGCTCGTGTCACCGTCGACCGCGCAGGCAGCCACCCCGGCCAAGACGTCCGCGATCGAGGCAAAGCGCGTCGACTCAATTCCCACGCCGAAGCTCGACTGGTTCGAGTGCTACGGCGCCTACCAGTGCGCCAGCACGCGGCTGCCCGTCGACTACGACCAGCCCAAGGGCGCCACCACCGAGGTCGCCCTGCTGAAGGTGCCGTCCAAGGACCAGGTGCACAAGATCGGCACGCTCTTCGTGAACCCCGGCGGCCCCGGCGGCTCCGGAACGCAGATGGCCGCGATGATGGGGATGATCGCGAACCCGATCGTCACGTCACGCTTCGACATCGTGGGCATCGACCCCCGAGGTGTCGCCTTCACCGACCAGGTCAGGTGCTTCACCGACCTCAAGGCGCAGACGCGAGCCCTGGCTGGCCTCGACATCCCCTTCCCGATCGACGACGGGGAGCGGGCGGCCTACCTGAAGAGCGCCCAGAAGCTGGCCCAGGGCTGCTCGACCACCGGCAAGACCCTCTCCTCGACCGCCTCGACGGCCGAGGTCGCGCGAGACATGGACGTGCTGCGCCGTGCCGTCGGGGACAAGAAGCTCAACTACCTCGGCTTCAGCTACGGCACCCAGCTGGGGCAGGTCTACGCCAACATGTTCCCCGACCGCATCCGTGCACTGGCGATCGACGGGACCATCGACCCGGTCGCCTGGGCGGGAACCCAGGCCACCAAGAACGTGCCGGTGACGCTGCGCCTCGGCTCTGCCGAGGGGGCCTGGGGCGCGCTCAAGGAGGGCATGAAGCGCTGCGACGCGGCCGGCAAGGAGTACTGCGCCATCAGCGGCAATGCCATGGGTCGGTGGTCGAAGGTGGCACGCGAACTCGTCCAGCACCCACTGGTCAGCACCGACCTGTTCACCGGCAAGCAGATCAGCTACGGCTACGCGACGTTCATCAACAGCACCCTTGGGATGCTGTACTCCACCGACGGCATGGACTGGGTGGCCGCCGAGACCGCAGCCCTGGAGGGGGCCCTGTGGCCCACCACGCCCGCCGAGGGCACCACCGCGTTGAAGAAGCTCCGCGCGCTGCACACCGAGTTCCGCACGACCCACACCGCCACAGCGGCCCGTCGGTTCACCTCGTCCGCATTCAGCTACTCCAACGACATCGAGGCCTATGCCTCGGTGATGTGCACCGACTCGCTGAACCCGGGCAGTGCGCTGGCTTGGAAGTCCGCCGTCGCACGCGGCGTGCGCACCGGTGGTCCCTTCGCCCAGGCCTGGGGATGGTCGTCCCCGTGGTGCGCATCCAATGACTGGAAGGCCATCGACGAGGACGCCTACCGCGGCCCGTGGAACAAGAAGACCTCCGCCACCATCCTGGTCGTCGGATCGCTGTGGGACCCGGCCACCAGCTACGCCAGCGCGAAGGCCGCGGCCGGCCGCCTCGGCAACGCCCGCCTGCTGACCTCGAACAACTGGGGGCACACGGCCTACGGCACCGGCCGGTGCTCGACGGACGCGATCGAGGCCTACCTGGTCTACGGGAAGCTGCCGGCGGCCGGGGCGACCTGCAAGGACGGCTACCAGCCCTTCAGCATCAAGCTGAGCGATCGCGACGACCCCGCCGAAGATGTGCTGCTCTCCGTGGCCCAGCGCGCGGGGGTGCGGATGGCACCGAAGCCGGGTGCCCGGCTCAAGTGAGCCAGTCGCCTGCTGGACGCTTGCTGCGGCCCCTTCTGCTCCGGCAGGAGGGGCCGTAGCATCGGTGCTGGGCGCAGCTCCCCGATGAGCTCGCCACCCCCAAACTCAGGAGGAAGACATGAGCGAGACCACCCAGGGCACCGAGACCACCCAGGGCACCGAGACCCCCGACATCGTCGTCGACGCCCCCGATGCGATCGGCTGCCCCTGCGGTTGCAGTTGCGGCGTGGCCTGTGACTGCGGCTGCGCGGAGACGGGCGTGTGCACCTGCTCCGACGAGCAGGCTCCGGCCGACCCGGTCGAGGTCGCAGGCCAGGTGCGCGAGGAGCTGCCGCTGGCCGGCAAGTCGTCGGGCGGCTGCGGCTGTGGCTGCGGCGGTCACGACAAGTAGGGACGATCCCGTCCCGGCTTCAATGGTCCTTGGGTCCACCATGATCCCCGGGTGGGAACATGATCCCCCGAGTCGGGGGCTCCACGAACCCCGAGCCTGTCGACGGCCGGGAACAAAGTCACGCGTCCGGTGGTTGGGCTGACTACGCTGCCACCGGACGCGCGCACGTCCGCCCAGGCGCCAGATCAGTAGAGTGGCCGGTGCATCACACCGGTGAGAGGACGCCATGACCGAGACGACAACCGGCCCAGCCGGCGGAGCCGTTACCAGCCCCACGGCCGGAACCACGACCAGCCCCGCTGAAATCGACCTGCCCAACATGGGCGGCATCTCGCTGGGTGGCATCTCGCTGGGAGGCGCGAGCCTGCCGAACATCTCGCTGGATTCCTTCGAGGACAGCGTTCCCGAGGCGGCACCGAAGGCCACCGCAACCGATGAGCCCGTCCGGGAGGTCATCATCGTCGGCTCCGGCCCCGCCGGTTACACCGCCGCCGTCTACGCCGCGCGCGCCCAGCTGAACCCGCTCGTCTTCGAGGGCGCGCTGGATGCCGGCGGCGCCCTGATGAACACGACCGAGGTGGAGAACTTCCCCGGCTTCCGGGACGGGATCATGGGCCCCGACCTGATGGCCAACATGCGCGCCCAGGCCGAGCGCTTCGGTGCCGAGCTGGTCGCCGACGACGTCACCGAGGTCGACCTGACAGGTCCGGTGAAGGTCGTCACCGACTCCGAGGGCAAGCAGCACCGCGCCCACGCGGTGATCCTGGCCACCGGCTCGGGCTACCGCCGCCTGGGCCTGGCCGACGAGGACCGTCTCTCCGGCCGCGGCGTCAGCTGGTGCGCCACCTGCGACGGCTTCTTCTTCAAGGACAAGGACATCGCCGTGGTCGGCGGCGGTGACTCCGCCGTCGAGGAGGCCACCTTCCTGACCCGCTTCGCCAAGTCGGTCACGATGATCCACCGTCGTGACGAGCTGCGCGCATCCAAGATCATGATCGCCCGCGCCGAGAACGACCCCAAGCTCACCTTCGCCTGGAACTCTCAGGTCGTCGGCATGTCCGGTGACCCCTCGCTGAAGTCGGTGACCCTGGCCGACACCGTCACCGGCGAGCAGCGCGAGCTGCCCGTCGAGGGCCTGTTCATCGCCATCGGCCACGACCCCCGCAGCGAGCTCTTCAAGGGCCAGGTCAACCTCGACGACGCCGGCTACGTGCTCGTCGAGCCGCACTCGACGAAGACCAACCTGTCCGGCGTGTTCGCCTGTGGCGACCTGGTCGACCACACCTACCGCCAGGCCATCACGGCGGCCGGCTCGGGATGCCAGGCGGCGCTGGACGCCGAGCGCTTCCTCGCCGACCTCGCGGACGTCAACGTCCAGGCCTGACACCCCACCCCAAGCAAGACTCCCGAAAGGATCGCCATGTCGAACGTCACCGAGGTCACCGACGCCACCTTTGCCGAGCTCGTCGTCAACTCCTCCAAGCCCACCCTGGTGGACTACTGGGCCGACTGGTGCAGCCCCTGCAAGCAGCTCTCCCCGATCATCGACGAGCTGGCCACCAGTCACGGCGACAAGATCAACTTCGTGAAGCTGGACACCAATGCGAACCCCAAGGTGCCCACCGAGCAGGGTGTCCTCTCGCTGCCCACGCTCCAGGTCTGGCAGAACGGCCAGGTCGTGAAGTCGCTGCAGGGGGCGCGCTCGAAGGGTGCGCTGCTCAAGGCGCTGGACGAGTACCTCTGAGCCATGCCCGCACACAGCAGCAGGCGCAAGGACGGCCACCTCCAGGGCGATCGGACCACCGGTCCGGACGAGCTGGAGGCGGGCCCCGTCATCCACACCGGCGGTCTCCCCGGCTGGGTGGTCCCCCTGGTGGGGGCGCTCCTGGTGCTGCTCGCGCTCGGCGGGGGCGGCTACGCGGCCTATCGCTACAACGCGAACAAGCCGACCGAGGTCATCACGATCGGGCCCTCGCGGACGCCGTGGGGGCTGATGCCGCCGCTGTCGATGGGTGAGTACTCCCGCGACGCGAACTCTGCGGACACCCCGTCGATGAACCCGAACACCAAGAAGTCCACCATCACGGCCACATACTCCAAGGGCGGTCAGGCGACGGTCGTGCTGCTGATGAGCCGTCCCGAGACGGACGCGAAGAAGTTCATGACCGACATGGGCATGAATGCGATCATCGCCGAGGGTTCCGGCTTCTGCGGCACCAGCTCCGACAACAACCACGATGGCTGCGCGGTCATCCGCGACAACACGGCCATCGCGGTGGTCGACCTGGTGGGCCTGTCGCGCGTCGAGCTGATGGACCTGGCGAACCAGTTCGGCGACCAGCTCGCCGCCTGACCCCCCTGCCGCGTGTACCCGACACCGAACTGCAGCATGGAAGGAATCACCATGGGCAAGACGATCTCCCTCACCCGGCGCGCAACCGGCGAGTACACCGCCACCAATGCCGACGGCGCCACCATCGACTTCGGCGGCGAGGGCCAGTTCTCCCCCGTCGACCTGCTGCTGGCCGCGCTGGCCGGTTGCTCGGCGATCGACGTCGACGTGGTGACCTCCCGCCGTGCCGAGCCGACCCGCTTCGAGCTCACCGCGTCCGGTGAGAAGGTCACCGACGAGGACGGCGGAAAGCGCCTCGACAACGTCCGGCTGGCCTTCGACGTCGACTTCGCTGACGACGAGCAGGGCAACCAGGCCCGCGGTCTGGTCGACCGGCTGATCCAGCTCAGCCACGAGAAGGACTGCACCGTCTCGCGCACCATCGAGCACCCCACGGACGTGGAGTTCGTCCGCCTCTGAGCTGGTGACGAGCTGGGCGTCGCCCATGAGCCCGCTGTCACCGACAGCCTGAGTACATGGGCTCAGTGAAAAACTTCACTCCGTAGCTGTGCGTCCAGGAACTCACCTTGTGGAACGGCATTCGGCGTCCCCAGGAGGGAACCGGAGAAGAGATTCTGAGAGAATTCTGGTTGGGGCCTCTTTGAGAATTCCTCAGACTGCTCTTACGTTGTTCTCCATGACCAAGACCAACCGCATCATCACCCTCGCTGCTGCGACCGCGCTGAGCGCCGGCATCGGCCTCGCCGCCACCCCGCAGGCGGATGCCGCGAGCACCGTCTGGGACCGCGTCGCGCAGTGTGAGTCCGGCGGCAACTGGAGCATCAACACCGGCAATGGCTACTACGGCGGACTGCAGTTCAGCCACTCCACCTGGATCGGCTACGGCGGCGGCAAGTACGCCTACAACGCGAACGGCGCCACGCGTGCGCAGCAGATCGCGATCGCCAAGAAGACGCTGGCCTCGCAGGGTCCGGGCGCCTGGCCCGTCTGCTCGGTCCGCGCTGGCCTGACCCGCGCCAACGGCCTGGCCGTCTCCACCGGCACCACGTCCTCCGTGAAGACCGTCATCACCAAGAAGAAGACCACCACCACGCGCACGACGACCACCAAGGGTGCCGTCTACGTGACCGTTCGTTCGGGTGACACCCTCGCCAAGATCGCCAAGCGGCAGGGCACCACCTGGGGCAAGATCTACAGCCTCAACAAGTCGACCATCAAGAACCCGAACATGATCAAGATTGGCCAGAAGGTCCGCGTCCGCTGACCCCCTGACCACCAGCACCGACCACATTCAGCACGAAGGCCCCGGAGCACTCCGGGGCCTTCGTCATGTCACGTCGCAAGATCTCCGCCAAAATCGCCGCCTCCGAGCAATCCGGTCCCGCCACGAGACCGGATCACGGCATGGTGCGCGTTTTGGCGGCACCGACCGCCCGGAGCAAGCCGTGCAGTGGGTGCAGTGGGGGCAGTGGGTGCAGTGGGTGCAGTGGGTTCGCAGCGCTCAGTGCTGCCCGCGGCCCGTCGGTTCGGCGCCCAGGGGACGTTCGACGAGCGTGTGCACCGCCCGCCAGGCTCCCCGCAAGCCCGGACGCCAGATCACCGTGGACGCGAGGTCGAGCCGCATCCGTCGTCCGGTGGGGCTTGCGGCGCCCGGGACCGGTAGGAAGCCGACCTCCTCGAGCCATCTGCAGGTTGGCTGGTGACAGTTCGGACGACCGAGGGCGCCCGCCGCCTCGAGGCCTCCGACACGTCCCTCCAGGCGCGCGGCCAAGGACTGCACCAGCACCTTCTCCGCATCATCCGGGGCCCCATCGGTGCGGTGCAGTTCGATCAGCGCCGCCGATTCGGGGGAGCGGGACCATCGCGCCAGCGGATGGTCCGGGGGCAGGTTCAAGGTCGGGCACACCAGGGCATGGGCGACGACATGGTCGTTGTGGACGAGGGCGAGCCCGCACATCCCCCACTGCTCGGCGGCCGCGCAGGCCCAAGCCTGGTCGCCGGCCCTCGGCACGCTGCCGGGGGCGCCACAACTGGACAACCTGGCCAGCGCGTCGGGGTGCAGCGTTCGCACACGTCGTCCGATCACCGCGCCCCCTCTCGTAATGAGTGCCCTGCAGCCATGCTACGCACGCGTCATGGCAAAGTGGGTGGAGTGAGTCTGCCCGAACCAACCCGCCAGGACACCCGCCTCGATCGCTATGTGTCGAGCTATGCCGAACGCACCAACGGCATGCGAGCCAGCGCCGTCCGCGCGCTGTTCGCCGTGGCCAACCGACCCGAGGTCGTCTCCCTGGCCGGCGGCATGCCGAACATCGCCGACCTCCCCCTGGACGCATTGGCGGACACCTTCAAGGAGCTCGTGCTGACAAAGGGGATCCAGGCCATGCAGTACGGCTCCGGCCAGGGGGAGCCGATGCTGCGCGAGCACATCTGCGAGGTGATGGCACTGGAGGGCGTCGTCGCCCATCCCGACGACGTCACCGTCACCGCCGGTTCCCAGCAGGCGCTCGACCTGGTCACCAGGATCTTCTGCGACCCCGGCGACGTGATCCTGGCCGAGGCGCCCAGCTACGTCGGGGCACTGGGCACCTTCGGCAGCTACCAGTGCGAGGTCGTCCACGTCGCGATGGACGAGGACGGGCTGGTCCCCTCGGCACTGCGGGAGGCCGCACTGGCCTGCCGGGCAGCGGGCAAGAAGGCCAAGTTCCTCTACACGATCCCGAACTTCAACAACCCGTCCGGCATCCTGCAGCCCATCGAGCGTCGCCACGAACTGCTGGCGGTCGCCCGCGAGGTGGGTCTGCTGGTCGTCGAGGACAACCCCTACGGTCTGCTCAACCTCGACACCGATCCGGTGCCCGCGATGCGTTCCCTGGACGACGAGCAGGTCATCTACCTCGGCTCCTTCTCCAAGACCTTCGCCCCCGGCTTCAGGGTGGGCTGGGTACTCGCACCGCACGCCGTGCGCGAGAAGCTCGTGCTGGCGCAGGAATCGGCGACGCTGTGCCCGCCGGTGTTCAGCCAGTACGCCGTCTCGTCCTACCTCGAGACCCAGGACTGGCGCCGCCAGATCGTCGCCTTCAAGGACATGTACCGCGCCCGGCGCGACGCGATGCTGGATGCGCTGGCGGAATACATGCCGGAGGGGACGACGTGGACGCAGCCCGCCGGCGGCTTCTTCGTCTGGGTGACGCTGCCCGAGGGCCTGGACTCGCAGGCCATGCTGCCGCGGGCCGTGACCGCCCGCGTGGCCTACACCCCCGGCACTGCCTTCTACGCCGACGGGCTGGGCTCGCGCAACATGCGCCTGTCCTTCTGTTTCCCCACCCCGGAACGGATCCGGGAGGGAGTCCGGCGGTTGGCGCAGGTCGTCAACCACGAGTTCGAACTACACCAGACCTTCGGCCTCGACCGTTCCCCGATGCACCACGGCGGCGGTGCCGTGGGACCCGTCCCCGACCAGAACTGAGGGAGCTCACCATGACCGAGAGCAATATTCCCCTTGCGCCCGTCGTCATCCTCGCCGGTGGCCTGTCGCACGAGCGCGATGTCTCGATCCGTTCGGGACGTCGCGTGGCCACCGCCCTGCGCCGCGTCGGCCACCAGGTGACCGAGGCCGACCTCACCGCCGACCTCGTCCCCCTGGTGACCAGCGGTGACACGAAGCCGGTGGTGTTCCCGATGTTGCACGGCGCCACCGGTGAGGATGGGGCGCTGCGTGAGGTGCTGGGCCTGCTGGGCGTCGGCTTCGTCGGATCGTCCGGGCACGCCTGCCGGGTGACCTTCGACAAGTCGATCGCCGGGACGGTCGTCGCGCGCGCCGGGATGAACGTCCCCGAGCAGGTCGCGCTCCCGCACGACATCTTCCGCGAGCTTGGTGCCCGTCCGCTGGTTGCTGCGCTCGGCGAGCGGCTCGGTTTCCCGCTGATGGTCAAGCCCGCGAGGTCAGGCTCCGCGCTGGGTGCCACCAAGGTGGAGAGCGCGGATGCCCTCCCCCAGGCCCTGGTCGCCGCCTTCGCCTACGATCCGACCGCCGTCGTTGAGCGCTACGTCGAGGGCACCGAGGTCGCCATCACCGTCATCGTCGAGGGGGACGACCGCGAGGTGCTTCCCCCGGTGCAGATCCAGCCAGAATCTGGGATCTACGACTACGCGGCGCGCTACACCGCCGGCAGCACCCGCTTCATCGTCCCCGCCAAGATTGACCAGGACGCTCGCCAGCGGTCCGAGAGCCTGAGCCTGGCCGTGGTCGAGCGCTTGGGCCTGACCGGCATCGTGCGCGTCGACCTCATCATCGATGGGGGCGGCCAGCCCTGGTTCCTGGAGGCCAATGTCGCCCCCGGCATGACCGAGACCTCGTTGGTGCCGCTGGCCATGCAGGCCGCTGGCCTGGACCTGGGCGAGGTGTGCAGCCGGCTGGTGCAGGCCGCCGTCACCGGGACCGGGAGGTGAGCACCGGGCTCAAGCAACTCCTGCTGGGCCTCGGCGGGGTGCTGGTCGCATGCGTCTTCGTCTTCCTCGGGCTGTGGCAGATGCAGGTCTTCCGCAGCCAGGGCCAGCAGTCGGTGGACGAACTTGCCAGCCAGCCCCTCGTGGGTCTGGAGCAGGAGCTGGCGTCAGGCACGACGGCCGGTGAGCTGTACGGACGCACGGTCAGTGTCTCCGGTGAGTGGCTGGACGACCAGGTGCTGGTCGGTGAGGGCTACCCGGCGCGGGTGGTCCAGGCCTTCCGCACGGATGGTGGGCGCGTCATCGGCGTCGCCCGGGGCACTGTCACCGCTGGCCAGAAGGTGGCCGACGCGCCCGCCGGCATCCAGGAGGTGACCGGGGTGCTGCTGCCGACACAGTCGTCCGCACCCGTCGGGGCCGACCTCCCAGCAGGCAGCCTGGGGGCCGTGCAGCTGGACGTGTTGGCGCAGGAGTGGCCCGCTCCCCTCTTCGACGCCTACCTCACGCAGCCCGCCACGGCGTCCGCGGCGCAGGGACTGGGCGAGTCGCCGGTGATCGTCCCCGACCAGCGCGGCAATGTCCGCAACGAGGGCTATGCCCTGCAGTGGTGGTCGTTCGCCCTCTTCGGTTTGGTGCTCACCTGGGTGGGCGTCCGGCGGATCGGCGCCGGGGAGAAGGCCACTGACGCGGCCACGTAGTCTGGACCGGTGAACGAAGACACCCAGAAGGAAATCCAGGACATCCGTGGCGCCCTGATGCGCTACCGCGTGATGGCCTACCTGGTCGGCACGCTGCTCGTGGTCCTGGTGTGCGTGGGGGTCCCGCTCAAGTACCTCAACGATGATTCGCGCGTCGTCACCTGGACCGGCATGCCACACGGCTGGCTCTACATGATCCTGCTGATCACGGCCTACGACCTGGGACGACGCGTGAAGTGGTCCTGGCTGCAACTGGGTTCGATCGCGCTGGCGGGAACGATCCCCTTCCTGTCCTTCGTGGCAGAGCACTTCGCCCGCAAGGACGTCTTGTCCAAGCTGGCGACCATGGAGCACGACGCCTGAGCCCTGGCCGCACTCCTCGCGTTCCCCCGAGCGTGACCATCACGCTCTCCGAGGCTGCCGAGGGGCACCTCCGGCACCCTGACGGACGCCCGGTGACGTCTACCGCCCGTTGACGATCCCCAGGATCCGCTCCAGATCGTCCTCGGAGGCAAACTCGATGGTGATCCGACCCTTGTTCTTGCCGATGTCGACCTTCACCCGGGTGTCGAAGTGGTCGGACAGGCTGCTGGCCAGCTCCATCGCGCGTGGCGAGGGGTCCTTGCTCCCCCGCGCTCGCTGCTTCGGCGCGTCCGCGGCTCCCATCGCCACGATCTCCTCGGTGGCTCGCACCGACAGCCCCTCGGCGACGATGCGCTGCGCCAACTGCTCCTGGGCGAGCGGATCCTCCACCATCAACAGCGCCCGGGCGTGCCCGGCAGAGAGCACCCCGGCAGCCACCCGCCGCTGCACCAGCGCCGGCAGCCGCAGCAACCGGATGGTG
This sequence comes from Luteococcus sanguinis, assembly GCF_039527675.1. NCBI lineage: Bacteria > Bacillati > Actinomycetota > Actinomycetes > Propionibacteriales > Propionibacteriaceae > Luteococcus > Luteococcus sanguinis. The sequence continues at coordinate 44,077 of NZ_BAAAKI010000024.1, read as the reverse complement.
TTGGAGATCTGCGGACGCGAGCGCTTGATCCGCTGGGCCAATTCCTCCTGGGTGCAGCCGAACTCCACCAACATCTGCTGGTAGGCAGCGGCCTCCTCCAGCGGGTTCAGTTGCGCGCGGTGCAGGTTCTCCAGCAGCGCGTCCCGGAGCAGGTCCTCGTCCTCGGTGCCGCGAACGATGGCCGGCACGGTCTCCAAGCCCGCCTGCGTGGATGCCCGCCAGCGCCGCTCCCCCATGATCAACTCGAACTGTTCGTCACCGACCTTGCGCACGACGATCGGCTGCAGGACGCCGACCTCCTTGACCGACTCGACCAGCTCGTCCAGTGCCTCCTCGTCGAAAACGGTGCGGGGCTGCTTCGGGTTGGGCCGGATCTGGCCAACCGGGATCAACTCCAGATAAGAACCGTCTGACAAGGGCTGGGACCGCTCACGACCATGATCATCTTCTCCGAAGACGGGGTTGTTCACTTGCTTGGCCGGCACATCGGTCCGCTGGAACAGCTCCCCCAGTCCACGTCCAAGTCCTGACTGGTTCTTAGCGGGCATCAGCGGCCTTTCCACGGTTGGCAATCTCGATGGCGGCGCGGCGGTATGCCTTCGCGCCTGCGGACATGGGGTCGAAGTTCTGCATGGTCTGGCCGTAGCTCGGCGCCTCCGCGATGCGCACCGATCGCGGGATCTGCGCATCGAGGGTTTGTTCGGCGAAGAAGTTGCGCACCTCTCGGGCCACCTGGGCCGAGAGCTTGGTGCGGGCGTCGAACATGGTCAACAAGACCGTGGACAACCGGACGTCGGTGTTCAGTTCGTCGGTGACCAGCTGGATCGTGCGCATCAGCTGTGAGACACCCTCCAGTGCGTAGTACTCGCACTGGATCGGAATCAGGATCTCCGAGGCGGCCACCAGGGCGTTGAGCGTCAGGAGCCCGAGGGACGGCGGGCAGTCGAAGAGGATGTAATCGACTTCATTCTCTGCGAGGTATCCACGAACGGCTCGCTTGAGGCGCTGCTCTCGTCCGACCAGGTTGACCAGCGACAGCTCAGCCGCCGCGAGATCGACCGTGGCAGGGACGCAGTGGAGACCTTCGGCCTCAGGTGAGTCCTGCACCACCTCGGCGATCGGGGTTCCATCCAGCAGCACCTCCCAGGTGCCGGGAGTTCCCGCAGAGTGCGCGACGCCGAGTGCGGTGGAGGCATTGCCCTGCGGGTCCATGTCGATCACCAGCACCCTGAGCCCACCCTGGGCCAGGCAGGTCGCGAGGTTCACGGTGGTCGTCGTCTTGCCCACTCCACCCTTCTGGTTCACGACGACCATGACGCGTGTCTCGTGGGGACGGGGGAGAGGCCGCTCCTTCTCGCGCTGGATGATGCGGGGGGTTCCAGGAACTCGCTCGGTGCCACTGGCTGTCATCGCAGGCGGGGTCCTTTCGTCCTGCTCCGTTTCACGTGAAACAGAGACTTCCCGTCGCCGAGACTGGCCGTTTCACGTGAAACACGGTGCCGCGAATGCCTCGGACTGCCGAGTCTAGTGGAGGGCTCCCACAACGATGGCCTGGGTCGGCTCCGTGTCGGCGTGTGCGCGGATCTGGCGCACCTCGGCGTGCATCCTGGAGGCGGAGAGCTGGCGCTGCGCCTCCTCAACCTCAGCCGCGGCGGATGAGCCCTTGAGCGCCACCAACTGTCCATCGGGGAAGAACAAGGGGGTGCACCACTTGAGAAGCTTGGGCAGGGGAGCAACGGCACGGCAGGTAACGATGTCGAAGACCTCGTCGCAGTCCTCAGCGCGCAGTCGTTGTACGCGGACCTGGTCTCCCAGGCCCAACTCGTCGATCGTCTCCCGCAGGAAGTTGTACCGTCGCAGCAAGGGCTCGATAAGCGTCATCTCCAGATCAGGGCGCCTGATGGCGAGAGGAATGCCGGGAAGGCCGGCGCCGCTGCCGACATCACCGACGGTCGCACCTATAGGGATCAAGTCGCTGAGCGCCACGGCGTTGAGGACGTGGCGATCCCAGAGACGGTCGGTCTCACGCGGCCCCATCAGGCCCCACTCAATGCCCTTCGTGGCGAGGATCTGCTCGTAGCGTTCGGCCAGCTCGTAGCCGGCGCCGAACACCTCTTGGGCGATGACGGTCATTGATGACTCCTCGGTTGTACGGCCCCTCAGTCTACCGACTCTGTTTCACGTGAAACATCGGCGACAATTCTTTCCAGTGTTCTGTGCAGGACGTCTAGGGCCCAGTCGGTGGCTTCTTCAGGATCCTGGCGCAGGAGGTGCAGGGCCAGCCCATCCACCACTGCGTACAACTCCTCAGGCGCCTGCCCGGAGGGTCTCGACCCAACAAGTCGCGAGACCACCGAGGAGACCAGATGCCTCAACTCGTGGTCGAGACCATCGCAGACCACTCGGAGATCATCGTCGGCCAGCGCCTCAAGCGACAGGGACAACCAGACCTGTGCCTCCAGCCTGCGCTCCAAGTCCAGCGGGAGCAGCTGCTCCAGGGTCTGCTGCGCGATGACCAAGGGGTCGCCATCGTGTGGAAGTGTTCGTACACGGGCGCCCACACGTTCGGCCACCAACCTCACACAGAAGGCCACCAGCGCGAACTGGCTGGGGAAGGAGCGTCGCAACGACCCGACCGCAAGGCCGGCCTCGTCAGCGACCGTGCGCACGGACAGTCCACGCACGCCCGAGTGCTCAAGAACGCGCCACGCCGCCTCCGCGACGGCCACCTCCCTGGCCCGATGATCGATCAACTTCGGCATGCGCTGCTTCTAGCACGATCGTACCCCTTTACTTGGTACAGACGTACCCGCTAGAAACGAGGCTCTCTTGTCATGGTCTGGTTGATTCTCGGGTGCGAAATCGCCTTTTGGTATTTGATCTTGGTCGGCTTGTCCGTCAGGTACCTCGCTGGGCATCGCAGCCGGGCTGGCGCTCCTCGCCGCAGCACCGGGCATCGACCTGGTGTTGCTCGTCGCCAGCGCAGTCAGCGCACGGCAGGGGCACCCCCTTGGTCTTGCGCACGCGCTGGCTCCGATCTACATCGGCTTCTCCGTGGCCTGTGGAAGGGTGCTCATCCGCTGGGCTGACGTCCGCTTCGCCCATCTGGTCAGTGGGGGAGCGGCGCGGTTCGCGCCAATCGGCGCGCATACACGGTGAACTGTTGGCGTGATCTGGCGCGGAGGGTGCTCGCCGCCGCGGTCACCACGGTGCCCACGGCCGGGATGATCGTGCTCGCCGACTCCGACCAGGCGACAGCGGCGCTGTCGCGCACCCATCGCTGGATGCCGTCGTCGTGGTCGCCGAGGCCCTGTGGGCGCTGAGCTTTACGATCTGGCCGCGCCCAGCCAAGGCGGCCGACGTTTCACGTGGAACGGTCCCGGAGGATGTCTTGGCGTCCAAGAGCCGACAGCAGCGTTGACAGGCGGTGCAAGCTGGACGGATGACTCCTCATGGACCATCGCTGCCACACCCGGGCACCGGTGAGCCGTTCGTGTCGCCCGTCCCGCCTGGCGCTGGCTGGCCGGAAGATCTGGCCACCCAGCGGACCCCGCAAGCCAGCACCGCGGACGAGGTGCAGGCCCTGGCCGCATCGTCGCGCACCCTCGACCAACTCGACGCCCGCGTCCAGGTCTGCCGGGCTTGCCCACGGCTGGTCACGTGGCGCGAGCAGGTGGCGACCACCAAGCGATCTTCCTTCGCTGAACAGCCCTACTGGGGCCGACCGGTGCCTGGCTGGGGCGACCCCCATCCACACTCCCTGATCGTCGGCCTGGCGCCAGCCGCGAATGGCGCCAACCGCACTGGCCGCATCTTCACCGGCGACCGCTCGGGTGACTGGCTGTTCGCCGCCCTGCACCGGGCGGGCTACGCGAACCAGCCGACCAGCACGCATGCCGCCGACGGCTTGGCCCTGACCGGCGTCCGGATCACCGCCCCCGTCCACTGCGCCCCGCCGGACAATGCCCCGACGACGATCGAGAAGGCGACCTGCGCACCCTGGTTGCACCGCGAGCTGACCATCCTCGAACCTGACCTTCGCTCCATTCTCGCCCTGGGCGGCATCGGATGGCAGCAGGTACTGGGCGCAGCCCGCCGCCTGGGCTGGCAGGTACCGCGTCCGGCTCCGAAGTTCGGCCATGGTGCCGCGGCGGTGCTGATGACGCCGTCAGGTCGCAGCATCCAGCTGCTGGGCTGCTACCACGTGAGCCAGCAGAACACCTTCACCGGCAGGCTCACCGAACAGATGCTGGACGATGTCCTGGGCCGCCTGTGACCGAGGCAACACAAGCCCACCCCAGGGGAAGACGAAGGGCCGGGGGAGTGGATCCCCCGGCCCTTCGGCACGTCATTGCTTGACGTCATTGCTTCGACGTCATTGCTTCGACGTCATTGCTTCGATCGCGACAACCCGCTCACTTGGCGGGCAGCACGACCACCCGACGCTGCGGCTCCATACCTTCGGACTCGCTGACCAGACCCGCCTCGGCGACGACGTCGTGGACGATCTTGCGCTCGAAGGGGTTCATCGGAGCCAGACGCACCGACTCACCGGAGGTCTTGACCTCGGCGATCGCGTCGGTGGCGAGCACCTGCAGCTCCTTGCGGCGACGCTCACGATGCCCAGCGATGTCCAGCATCAGCCGGCTGCGGTGACCGGTCTCGGTCATCACGGCCAGACGCGCGAGCTCCTGCAGGGCGTCCAGCACCTCCCCGTCCTTGCCGACCAGCTGGTCGCCCTCGGTGACGATGGAGACGTGCGCGCGCCCACCCTCGACGTAGGTGTCGATGTCGCCGTCCAGGTCGGCGATGTCGAGCAGCTCCTCCAGGTAGTCGGCGGCAATGTCACCCTCGGCGTCGAGGGCCTCCTCCGAGCTCTGCGGGGCCTTCTCCTCGACGGCCTCGGCCGCCTTCTCAAGCTCTTCGCTCATGGTGTTCTCCTTCTCGGGTGGCGCACTGCCGCGCGCCGGGAACCAGGGGATCCGCCGCCGGAGGTCGACGACGGGGGAGCGCGCTACTTCTTCTTGCGCGTGTTGCGGGTCTGCCGGACGGGCTGCTGGCGGTTGACCGTCTGCTGCTTCCCGTCCGCAGTCTTGCGGACGGTCTGGCGGTTGACGCCCTGGCGCTGCACGGTCGGCTTCGCGTCCGTGGTCTCGTCATCGACGAGCGTCGCCGCGGTCGCCCCACCGGTGGAGCCGGTGCTGACGCGACGCAGGCGCTTGGCGCGACGGTCGGCCTCGATCTTCTCGGGATCCTTGCCCTTGGCGCGCATGCGCTCCTGCCAGTCCACATAGGCCGGGGTGTTCGGCGTCGGGTTGTTGTGGATCAGGATGTACTGCTGGCCGAGCGTCCACAGGTTCGTGGTCATCCAGTAGATCAGCACGCCGATCGGGATGGCGACGCCGCCGAACAGGTACATGATCGGGAACATGTAGAGCATCATCTTCTGCTGCTGCGCCATGGGGCCGGTGAGGGCCTCCGGGGGCATGTTCTTCTGCATCAGCTGCAGCTGCTGGATGAACAGCACCGCGGTCATGGTGAGCATCAGCACCAGCGCCATGATCTGGGTGGCGCCGAAGCCCTGACCGAGCGGCAGGAAGCGGCCGGACAGGCTTGCGCCGAGGAAGTCTGCATTGCGCAGCGAGATGACCAGATCGGGATTGGTCTTGAAGAAGTGGCCGCGCACGATCGGGTCGGGGTTGTGGGCAATGCCCTCGAGCACCCGGAACAGCGCCAGGAAGATGGGCATCTGCAGCAGCAGCGGCAGGCACGAAGCAGCGGGGTTGACGCCCTCCTCGCGGTAGAGCTTCATCGTCTCCTGGCCGAGCCGCTCGCGGTCGTGGCCGTACTTGTCCTGCAGCGCCTTCGCCTTCGGCTGGATCAGCTGCATCGAGCGTGCCGAGTTGATCTGCTTCACGAACAGCGGGATCAGCAGGGTACGGATGACGACGGTCAGGGTGACGATGCTGAGCACCCACGTCAGGCCGGAGTCGGCGCCGAACAGCGGCGACCACAGCTTGTGGGCGAGGACGATGATGCCCGACACGGCCCAGTAGATGGGCTGCAGAATCGCGCTGATCATGTCGCGGAAGGCGCTGCCGAGACCGAACAGCAACAGGGGGGTCAACAGGTGCATGGGTCCACCTCGTGGGTATCTGGGGTGCCCGCAGGGTTCGCGGACGAGTTCTGGGTGCGGGCCTGTTCGGCCTGCGAGTACTGGGCCTGTTCCGCTTGCGAGCCCTGGGCCTGCTCCGCTTGCGAGCCCTGGGCCTGCTCCGCTTGCCAAGCAAGGGCCTCCTGAGTGCCGGGGACGGGGTCATAGCCGCCCAGCGACCAGGGATTGCAACGCAGGATCCTGGTGATGGTGAGCCAGCTGCCCTTGATCGCCCCGTGCTCCTGCAGGGCGCGCAGGCCATAGGCGCTGCAGCTGGGGTGGTACTTGCACACATCCCCGTAGAGCGGGGAGATGAGGGCACGCCAGAGCCGCACGAAGCCGATCAACAGGTACTTCACCCTGTCTCCTTGGCGTGTGGGCTGCCGCCCTGTGTGAGCCGGGCCATCGTCCGTGCCCAGGCCTCACTGAGGTCGGACGCCAGACGGTCGGGTTCGGACGCTGCCGGGGGCAGTGCCCGGACGACCACGATGGCATCGGGGCACTCGTCCAGCAACGGAATGACAAGATGCCGCAGGCGACGCTTGACCCGGTTGCGGGTGACGGCGTTGCCCACGGCCTTGGACACAACAAAGCCCACCCGGGTGGGGGGGCTTTGGCTGTGCCGTGCGTGCACGACAACGGTGGGTCTGGCCGTCCGCACGCCTCCGCGCATTGCGGCACGGAAGTCGGATGAGGACCTCATCCGATGCTGGACGGGCAGCACCCTCGGAGGTCAGGCAGACAGCTCGGAGCGGCCCTTGCGACGACGGGCAGCCAGAATGGCACGGCCGGCGCGGGTGCTCATGCGGGTGCGGAAACCATGCGTACGCGAACGACGACGGTTGCTCGGCTGGAAGGTGCGCTTGCTCACGGGGATTACTCCCTTTTTCTTCGTAGGTGGATCAGCAACGCCAGACCGACTGGCGCAGGGAAGTGCTTCGCCCACAGTAGGCGACCGTCCTACGATACGGGGATGCGTGCCAGTTCTCCAAACCGGCCCCGACAAGGCGTGATCTGACGCGAGTAATTACACCCATGTAGTCCAGACGACACGCCGTGCTGGCATGGAAAAGACGCCTGTTTGTTTGCCCATGGCCCCGTGGGACGAGTAATTTCGACATCACCCTCGGCGACGGTTGTCCACAGGCTGAGGGGAGTCGTTCCCTTGAGTGGGCCGATTCCGGCCGCCCCTCGCGGGGCGACCAGCTGGAATGACCGCACAGCCTGTGGAAAACTATGTGGACACTCGCCCGGCAGGGCACGGCATGAGACAGCACGGCATGAGACTTTCGCCCACACGGGCACGGCCCTCGACCTCCCCGGTCGGGATGACGGCCCGAGGGGACGATTGAGGTTGGCAGTGAGCGATCAGGCAGTGCGTCCCGCAGGAAGCCCGGACGATCCCGCCACGGCGCTGCGCAAGGGCTGGAAGCACGTCCAGGCGAATGCCGAGGGTCAGAACAAGGCCTGGCTGCGGTCCACCAGACCACTGACACTGCACGAGTCGACCGTCATGGTTGCCGTCCCGAATGAGTACACCCGCGAACGCATCGAGACGCGCATGCGCGGGACGATCGAGGAACAGCTCTCCGACTTCTTCCACAAGCAGATGCGGCTGGCCATCACCGTCGAGCCAGACCTCGAGCTCAACCTGGCCGAGCCGGAGACCGTCGAGGACGAGGAAGAGGTCGAGCCCGCACAGTTCGTCCCGAAGCAGGACGCGGAACGCCCCCGCCTGCAGGAGGTCGCACTGCCGCCTGCTCGAGTGAATGGGGACGACGGCGCCGACCGGCTGAACCCGAAGTACACCTTCGAGACCTTCGTCATCGGCTCGTCCAACCGCTTCGCGCACGCCGCTGCCGCAGCCGTCGCCGAAGCCCCCGGCAAGAGCTACAACCCGTTGATGATCTACGGGCAGTCAGGGCTGGGCAAGACCCACCTGCTGCACGCGATCGGCCACTATGCCCGCGCCTACTACGACCGGGTGCGGGTGAAGTACGTCAGCACCGAGGAACTCACCAACGACTTCATCAACGCCATCTCGGAGAACCGAACGGCGCAGTTCCGGCGCACCTACCGCGACGTGGACATCCTGCTGATCGACGACATCCAGTTCCTGGAGTCGAAGACGCAGACGCAGGAGGAGTTCTTCCACACCTTCAACACCCTGCACAACGCCCAGAAGCAGATCGTGATGACCTCCGACCGGCCGCCCAAAGCGCTGGAGCACCTGGAGGCGCGTCTTCGATCGCGCTTCGAGTGGGGCCTGATCACCGACATCCAGCCGCCGGACCTCGAGACCCGTATCGCCATCCTGAAGAAGAAGGCGGCCGCGGAGAGGCTCACCGCCGGGCCCGAGGTGCTCGAGTTCATCGCATCCAAGATCCAGACCAACATCCGCGAGCTGGAGGGCGCGCTGATCCGAGTCACCGCCTTCGCCTCCCTGCAGCGACAGGAAGTCGACCTGGAGCTCGCGCAGATCGTGCTGAAGGACCTGATCCCCGAGGGCACCGAGAATGAGGTCACCCCGCAGCTGATCATGAGTGAGACCGCCGCCTACTTCGGCATCACGATGGAGGAGCTGACCGGCGCCTCCCGCACGCACGTGCTCGTCACCGCCCGCCAGATCGCGATGTACCTGTGCCGCGAGCTGACCGACATGAGCCTGCCCAAGATCGGGCAGCTGTTCGGCGGCAAGGACCACACCACCGTCATGCACGCCGACCGCAAGATCCGCGAGATGCTGCGCGAGCGTCGCTCCGTCTACAACCAGGTCACCGAGCTCACCAACCGGATCAAGCAGAGCTGACCTGAACCCAGCGGGTCGCGCGCCCCGGGAGCGGCCGGTTCAGGCTACCCTGGTGGACTCGCTCAGCACCAGGTCCGCCAGCGGCACCGTCAGCATGTCATCCAGGGCGCGCGCGAAGACCGTGTGCATGTCCACGCTCGGGTCGTAGAGCCACTGCACCTGCAGGCCGTCCATCAGCGCCACCAGACGACGGGCCGCGCAGCCGGGGTCGATGCCCTCGCGCAGGTGGCCCTCGCGTCCGATCTCCTCGAGGTTGTGGGTGAGGCCGGCCACCACGTCGCGGTGACGGCGGGTGAAGTGGTCGTGCGCCGGATGGCCCGGATCGGTCGCCTCGGCCGAGAGCTGGGTGAACAGCTCGACGATGGTCCGACGCTCAGCATTGGCCGCGATCAGGTCGAGCAGCCGACCCAGTCCGGTCGCCGGTGGCAGCCCGATCATGCTGAAGCGGACGAGGTCCTCCTCGTCCCGCCGCGCGAGGACCGCCAGCAGCAGGTCTTCCTTGGAGTTGAAGTGGTACAGCAGGCCCGGGTGCGTGATGCCGACGCGGGTCGCGATGTCGCGCAGGGAGGTGCTGCGGTAACCCACCTCACCGAACAGTTTCACCGCTGCGTCCATGATCTGCGTCCGGCGCCGGTCGCCCTTCGGGCTCAGCTCGTGCGTCACAGCACACCTCCATCTGGGTCGGGGCCCCCGATCAGCGTCCAGTATTCACGACGCCGTCGCCGAACCACACGCTCATCACGCGCGGCGGGGTGGCGAAGGCACCGAACTTCCCCCTTGCGGACGCCATCGGCAGCCGTCCGGGGCCTGTGGATGACAGGTCTTCCAGCTGTGGACAGCCGTGGACGGTGGACGGCGGGCTGGGGACGGGCTGTGGGAAGACCATGCCGACCCTCTGCTCCATCCACAGCCCGCATCGATGCCTGTGGACGACGTCCACAGCCTGTCCCAAGGGCCAACATGCCGCTGACCAGCGCAGATGCCGGTTCTCCACAGAACCCACAGAAGTGAAGACGATGAAGAAGTGACATACATATGAATGCTCTTCAAAGTCAGGCGCCCTCCCCAGTGTGGAAAAGGGTCGATGGGAAGCGCCAGGACAGGACGCCAACGACCCACCGTCACCCTCACCCGAGGCTGCAGACTTGTCGTCCGACGATGGTGGCCCTGCCACTGGGTGCAATATGATGCCAGCGCGATCGTCGACACCTCCCGGACCAGCCCAAATGGTGCGATTCACCCGTCGACGACGAGACCTGTGAAGGGGACGCCGTGAAGATTCGCCTGGACCGCGACGTGATGGCCGAGGCCGTTGCCTGGGCTGCGCGCAGCCTGCCCACCCGCCCGAGCGTCCCGATCCTGGCCGGCCTGCTGATCAAGGCCGACGCCCAGGGCGTCACACTGTCGAGCTTCGACTACGAGACCTCCGCCCAGATCCACGTCAAGGCCGAGGTGATGGAACAGGGTGAGGCGCTGGTGTCGGGCCGCCTGCTCGCCGACATCGCGCGCTCGCTCCCCTCGCGTCCGGTGGAGCTGACCAGCGACGAGTCGAAGATGGAGCTGGTCTGTGGATCTGCCCGCTTCACCCTGCAGACGCTGCCGGTCGCGGACTACCCGAACCTGCCCGACATGCCCGCCGCCACCGGCGTCGTGACCTCGGAGGACTTCGCGAAGGCCGTCAGCCAGGTCGTCGTCGCGGCCGGACGTGACGAGCTGCTGCCCGTGTTCACCGGCGTGCGCGTCGAGATCGAGGGCGAGACCCTCTCGCTGCTGGCCACCGACCGCTACCGGATGGCGCTCAAGGAGCTGCCCTGGAAGCCCGCCAACTCCCAGGCCCAGGGCGCCGCGCTGGTGCCGGCGAAGGTGCTCGCGGAGACCAGCAAGTCGATGGTCTCGGGCGAGAACGTGACGATGAGCCTGTCGAATGCCACCGCCGGCGACGGCCTGATGGGCTTCGAGGGAGAGGGCACCGGCGGCACCCGCCAGATCACCACCCGCCTGCTGGACGGTGAGTTCCCCAAGGTGCGTCACCTGATGGCGATCCAGCCGAATGTCTCGGTGCGCGTGAACACGGCCGACTTGGTTGCCTCCCTGAAGCGCATCGCGCTGGTGGCCGAGCGCAACACCCCGCTGCGGATGCAGATCAACGAGAACGACGTCGTGCTCTCGGCCGCCACGGGCGACCAGGCGCAGGGCACCGAGGCCATCGAGGCCGTGATCGAGAACCACGCTGGCGGGGAGCCGACGATCACCGCGGCCGGCTTCAACCCGCACTACCTCTCGGACGCCCTGAGCGCGATCGATGCCCCCTACGCGCACTTCTCGTTCACCGCCAACGGCAAGCCCTGCCTGGTGACGGGCCTGGCCGACCTGGACGCGGAGCCGTTGCCCGACTACAAGCACGTCATCATGCTGATGCGCCTGCCCAACTGATCGCACGATCCCCATCACGATCCCGAGCTTGTCGAGGGGCCCGAGGTCTCGTCCCATTGTGGGGCGGGACCTTTTCGGTGCCAGAAGCCTCCTTGTGGGTCGCTCGGACCGCGCCTAGAGTGACATTGCTCACACGGGGGTGGTGCACTCCCGTCCGCCACTGACGATGGAGTCAACGATGACCCTGTACCCCGCGCCCGGAAGCTCCGAGAGCAAGATCACCGTCGCCGAGAGATACGGCCACTACATCAACAACGAGTGGGTCGACCCCATCAAGGGCGAGTACTTCGACAACCCAACCCCGGTCACCGGCCAGGTCTTCACGCGCGTCGCCCGTGGTACCGCGGAGGACATCGAGAAGGCGCTGGACGCTGCGCATGCCGCCGCCCCCGCCTGGGGCAAGACCTCGGCCGCTGATCGCGCGAACGTCCTGCTGAAGATTGCTGACCGGATGGAGCAGCACCTCGAGGAGATCGCCGTCTTCGAGACCTGGGACAACGGCAAGGCGGTCCGCGAGACCCTCAACGCCGACATCCCGCTGGCGATCGACCACTTCCGCTACTTCGCCGGCTGTCTGCGGGCCCAGGAGGGTTCGCTCAGCCAGATCGATGACACCACCGTGGCCTACCACTTCCACGAGCCGCTGGGCGTGGTCGGGCAGATCATCCCCTGGAACTTCCCGATCCTGATGGCCGTGTGGAAGCTGGCCCCGGCCCTGGCGGCCGGCAATGCCGTCGTCCTCAAGCCCGCCGAGCAGACCCCGTGGAGCATCCTCAAGCTGTTCGAGATCATCGGTGACCTGCTGCCCGCAGGCGTCGTGAACATCGTCAACGGCTTCGGCGTCGAGGCGGGCAAGCCGCTCGCCTCGTCCCCGCGGATCTCCAAGATCGCCTTCACCGGCGAGACCACCACGGGCCGGCTGATCATGCAGTACGCCAGCCAGAACCTTATTCCGGTCACCCTGGAGCTCGGCGGCAAGAGCCCCAACATCTTCTTCGAGGACGTTGCGGAGACCGACGACGCCTTCTACGACAAGGCGCTCGAGGGCTTCGCGATGTTCGCGCTCAACCAGGGCGAGGTCTGCACCTGCCCGAGCCGCGCGCTGGTGCAGAAGAGCATCTACGACACGTTCGTCCCGGCCGGCATCAAGCGCGTCGAGGCGATCAAGCAGGGCAACCCGCTCGACACCGACACGATGATGGGTGCCCAGGCCAGCAACGACCAGCTCGAGAAGATCATGAGCTACCTCAAGATCGGACGCGAGGAGGGCGCGAAGGTGCTCACCGGCGGCGACAAGGCCGAACTGGGTGGCGACCTGAACGGTGGCTTCTACATCCAGCCGACGATCTTCGAGGGCAACAACTCGATGCGCATCTTCCAGGAGGAGATCTTCGGCCCCGTCGTCGCGCTCACCAGCTTCGCCGACGACGCCGAGGCGATGCAGATTGCCAACGACACCATCTACGGCCTGGGTGCCGGCCTGTGGACGCGTCACATGCACCGCGCCTACACGATCGGACGGGCGATCCAGGCCGGACGTGTCTGGACCAACTGCTACCACCAGTACCCCGCCCACGCCGCCTTCGGTGGCTACAAGCAGTCGGGCATCGGCCGCGAGAACCACAAGATGATGCTCGACCACTACCAGCAGACCAAGAACCTGCTCGTCAGCTACTCCCCCGACAAGTTGGGCTTCTTCTGATGGACCCCGACCCACGCACGATCCCCGAACCGAGTTCAACGCTCCCCGAGCCTGTCGCGGGATCACCGGAGGCGTGCAGCCCGTCCACCGAAGCCTGGTGGACGGAGTTGCCCGCCCCCGAGCCCTCCCGGGTGGGGCTCACCCAGGAGGCGGCGGATCTGCTCGTCCGGCTGGTCGATCGGCACGGACCGGTGATCTTCCACCAGTCCGGCGGCTGCTGCGATGGGTCGGCGCCGATGTGTTATCCACAGGGCGACCTGATTCTTGGGGATGCGGACGTCCACCTGGGTGACGTGCACGTCCCGGGCTTGTCGGAGACGGTGCCGGTCTACATCTCGCGCGCGCAGTTCCCGGCGTGGAGCCACACCCACCTGACGATCGACGCGGTGCCCGGGCGAGGGTCCGGGTTCAGCCTGGAGTCACCCGAGGGCCTGCGCTTCCTGACCCGCTCGCGGCTGTTGCGGGAGAGCGAAGCTGGCTTGTGAATCCATTAGGGGCCGGCCCTGCATCATTGGGGAAACTCGGTTCCACTGGTGGTAGGTGGGTTTCCCCAATGATTCGACGTGACCTCAGCGAGGCAGGGCCAAGCCCATCACCCGGGCATTCGGGAGCGCCGCCAGCTCGGCGCCGTCCACCAGCAGCTTGCTGCTCCGCACACCGCCGCCAATCACCACCGGACCCGCGGCGACGACCGCCTCGTCCACCAGGATCGTCCAGTCGTCCGGCAGCCCGACGGGTGTGATCCCGCCCTGGGTCATGCCGGTGCGCTGTTCCGCGTCGGACTGGTCGGCGAAGGAGAGCTTGCGCACGTCGAGCGCCTTGCGGACGGTCTTGTTGATGTCGGCCCGGTCGACGGCCAGCACCATCACCGCGGCGTAGCGGATGTCCTCGCCCCGGCGTCCGACCACGACCACGCAGTTGGCGCTGGCCCCGGGTGCGACGTCGTAGGCCTCGCAGAAGGCGGCGGTGTCCGCCAGGGCCGGGTCCACCTTTGCCACCCGCGCTCCCGGCACCCTTGCGGCCGCCGCTGCCACCGGGGCAGCGACGAGATCCAGCGAATCGGTGAGCGAGGTCCAGGTCAGGTTTCCTTCGGGGGTTGCCATGACCTTGACGGTACCCAGTCGGTCAGGCACGCGGCCATCATCCACCCAGCTGCACCCGTGGGAGCTGCTGATGCCCGCGGGCAGCGCCCCGTCCTCACCACGTCCGAGGGGCTCATCAGCTCGCTGGCGGCATCGAAGTCCAGCAGCGGTGGACAGGCGCCACCTGCACCGCCCATTCCCGTGCTGGGTCGAGGTCGGCGGACTTCATCGTCCTCGTAGCGGGCCTGGACGAGCTGAAAGTGCGCTGCCAGCGGTAACCCGGCCCCCTGTTGCGCGGGCGGCGAACTGCGCGCCGCGTTGCCCCGGGGCGCAATACGCTCATTGACGTACAGCGGTCTCCCCATGAAAGGGCTCCACCATGCAGATCGGACTCGTCGGCCTGGGCAAGATGGGCGGCAACATGCGCGAGCGCATCCGCCGCGCCGGCCACACCGTGATCGGATACGACGTCAACCCCGAGGTCTCGGACGCGTCCTCGCTGGAGGACATGGTCAACCAGCTCGGCGACAGCCCCAAGGTCGTCTGGGTGATGCTCCCGATCAAGTTCGTGGACGACACGATCGAGCAGCTGGGCGACCTGCTGCAGGCCGGTGACGTCGTCATCGACGGCGGCAACTCCAAGTGGAGCAACGACAAGCCCCACGCCGCGCAGCTCGCGCAGAAGGGCATCAACTTCCTGGACGCCGGTGTCTCCGGCGGCATCTGGGGTCTGCAGAACGGCTACGCGCTGATGGTCGGCGGCCCCGCCGAGGCCGTCGCGATAGTCCAGCCCATCTTCGACGCGCTGAAGCCCGAAGGTGAGTACGGCTTCGTCCACGCCGGTGACCACGGCGCCGGACACTTCGCGAAGATGGTGCACAACGGCATCGAGTACGCGCTGATGCAGGCCTACGCCGAGGGCTGGGAGCTGCTCGAGAAGGCCGAGATGATCAACGACGTCCCGGCCACCTTCAAGAGCTGGAAGGAAGGCACGGTCATTCGTTCCTGGCTGCTTGACCTGATGGTGGACGCGCTGGACAAGGACCCGCACCTGGACGCCATCGACGACATCGCCGAGGACTCCGGCGAGGGTCGCTGGACCGTCAACGCGGCCGTCGACCTCGGCGTCCCGGTGCCGACCATCGCGGCCTCGCTGTTCGCGCGCTTCGTCTCCCAGCAGGAGGACAAGCCGGCGATGAAGATGATCGCGGCCATGCGCAACGAGTTCGGCGGCCACGCCGTGGTCACCGCTGCCGACGGCCACGCAGCCAAGACCCCCGGCAAGCCGGTCCGTGCGGGCGAGGGTGGCAACCCCGTCATCAACTCCGACATGAAGACGATCGGCCAGGCGAAGGACCCGAACGCCACCACCGAGAACCACTGATCGCCAAACCGTCCAGGCCGACGGCCCCCGGTGCATGCCGGGGGCTGCCGCGCGTCCACGCATAGACTCCCTGCGTGTTCGTCACCCACCTGAGCCTCGTCGACTGGCGCTGTTATGCGTCCGCGGAGGTGCCGATCGGGCCGGGCGTGACGATCTTCGTCGGGCAGAACGGGCAGGGAAAGACCAACCTCGTCGAGGCCGTGGAGTACCTGGCGTCGATGGGATCGCACCGCGTCTCCTCCGAGGCGCCTCTGGTGCGCGCCGGGGCAGGGCAGGCGATCGTCCGGGGGCGGGTGCAGGCCTCCGTCGAGGACGACCGCAAGCTGCTGCTCGAGATCGAGGTCAACCCCGGCAAGGCCAACCGTGCCCGGATCAACCGCAATGCGCTGCCGCGGGCGCGGGAGATCTGCGGGGTGCTGCGGTCAGTGGTGTTCAGCCCCGAGGATCTGGCGATCGTCAAGGGCGACCCGGCCGACCGGCGCGCCTTCCTCGACCAGCTCGTGATCACCCGCTGGCCCCGGATGGCCGGCGTGAAGAGCGACTACGACCGCGTGCTCAAACAACGCAACACCCTGCTGAAGTCACTTGCTGGCAAGGGGTCGCGGTCCGTGGACGAGTCTGATCTCATCACCCTGGAGGTCTGGGACGAGCACCTGGCGCGCGTCGGCGCGGAGTTGCTGAGCGCCCGCCTGGACACCCTGGCCGAGCTGATGCCACGCGCCAGCGAGGCCTATGCGTCCATCGCGCCGACCAACAATGTCGCCACCGCCGAGTACAAGACCTCGCTGGACATCACCCCCGGCGCGGCGGAGGAACCCGGACGAGAGTTCCTCGAGCGCCGGTTGCGCGAGGCGATGCTCGATCGTCGCAAGGACGAACTGGTGCGCGGGGTCTCGCTGGTGGGTCCGCACCGCGACGACGCCACCTTGTTCATCGGTGAGCTGCCCGCCAAGGGATATGCCTCCCACGGTGAGTGCTGGTCGCTGGCGCTGGCCTTGCGCCTGGGCAGTTTCCACCTGCTGCGCGCCGACGGGATCGAACCCGTGCTGGTACTGGACGACGTCTTCGCAGAGCTCGACGCCACCCGGCGGTTGCGGCTGGCCGAGTCGGTTCGCGGGGCCGACCAGGTGCTGGTGACCGCGGCCGTCCCCACCGACGTGCCAGAGCTGCTGACCACCGACCCCAAGACCGGTCAGCCGACCGGGCGTCGCTTCCGCGTCCGGGCCGGGACGGTCGTCCCTGCCGGTGTGGACGGAGAACCGCTGGAACCAGATCCCGACGAGGACGAGGAAACCAAACCAGCGCCGCAGCCTGTGGACAAGCGTCCGGAGGCTGTGGATGAGCGTCCGGAGGCTGTGGATGAGTGAGCCCTGGGACGCCGAACCGCCGACCTGGGACGAGGAACCGAGCGAACCCACCGAGGAGGAGCGCGAGATCGCGGCCGCACACGACCCGCTCGGGCTGGACCTGGCCAGCCAGATCGCCCGCGGGACGATGTCGATGCTGCCCCCACCCCGGGGCGTGCGGGCGAAGCCGAAGCGTCGGCGCCGTCCGGTCGACCCGGACGTCCGCTCCGGTTCGGGGCCCGACGCCCGCGACCCACAACTGCTCGGCGCCGCCCTCGACCACCTGATGCGTGACCGCGGCTGGGCCAAGGAGGTCAGCCTGCGCCTGCTGCTGGACCGCTGGCCTGCGCTGGTCGGGCCGACGAATGCCGCGCACTCCCACCCCGAGGCCTATGCCGACACGGTGTTGACCATCCGCACCGACGCCACGGTGTGGTCGACCTCGCTGCGCACCCTGGCGCCCTCGCTGGTGGCCAAGCTGAACAAGGAACTGGGCGAGGGAACCGTCACCCGCATCCAGGTGCTCGGCCCCAATGCCCCCAGCTGGAACCACGGGCCCCGGTCCGTGCGCGACGGTCGCGGACCCCGCGACACCTACGGCTAGGCCCGGGCGGATTGGTGGGTACGGGTGTCGGAACGGCTCACAGAGGCTCTGACGGGCCGGGGCCCGAAGGGGACCACGGATCAGGGCCAACTGGGCCGTCCACGAGGCCACCGCGGGGCTTTGAAGGGTATTCGTGGGCCCGCGACACCCCTCCAGGCTGGGGTGACCCGGTGCTTTGCGGTAGAATTCTGGAGGTTGGGCACCTGCCCAGCCCCCGATCGACCAAGGAGCGCAACCGGTGAGCGACGCCATCATCACTGAGGACGCCTACGACGAGCTCGACCCCGCCCTCGGCGAGGGCGACACCGAACGATTGGAAGGGCTCCAGGCCACGTCCAACATCTCGGTCGCCGAGGGTGCCTACGACGCTGGCCAGATCCAGGTGCTCGAGGGCCTTGAGGCCGTCCGCAAGCGTCCCGGCATGTACATCGGCTCGACCGGTGAGCGCGGCCTGCACCACCTGGTCTACGAGATCGTCGACAACTCCGTCGATGAGGCACTGGCTGGCTACGGCGACCGGATCGACGTGAAGATCCTCGCCGACGGCGGTGTCTCCGTGGAGGACCACGGGCGTGGTTTCCCGGTGAAGATGCACCCCACCGAGAAGAAGCCCGCCGTCACCGTCGCCCTGACCGTGCTGCACGCCGGCGGCAAGTTCGGCGACGGCGGCTACAAGGTTTCCGGCGGCCTGCACGGCGTCGGCTCCTCGGTCGTGAACGCGCTGTCGGAGAAGTTCAGCGTCGAGGTGAAGCGCGACGGTTACCGCTGGGAGCAGACCTTCCACCTGGGCGTCCCCGAGTACGACCTCAAGCAGCTCGAGGCCACCGACGAGACCGGCACCAAGGTCACCTTCTGGGCCTCGAAGGAGATCTTCGAGACCACCAACTACTCCTACGAGACCCTGGCCACGCGATTCCGCGAGATGGCCTTCCTCAACAAGGGCCTCGAGCTCACCCTCACCGACGAGCGTCCCGAGCACGTCGACGCCGAGGGTGACCAGCTGCACGACTCGTTCAGATACGACGACGGCCTGGTCGACTACGTGAAGTTCATCAACGGCACTCGCGAGCCGATCCACCCGACCGTGATCAATGTCGAGGCCCACCTGCCCGAGCAGGGGATGGGCGTGGAGATCGCGCTGCAGTGGAACACCTCCTACACCACCTCGGTGCACACCTTCGCCAATACGATCAACACCATCGAAGGTGGCACCCACGAGGAGGGCTTCCGCGCCGCGTTGACCAACACGGTCAACAAGTGGGGCGAGACCTGGGGCATGATCAAGAAGCGCGAAGACCGTGTCTCCGGCGACGACATCCGCGAGGGCCTCACCGCGATCATCTCGATCATGCTCGCCGAGCCCCAGTTCGAGGGCCAGACCAAGACCAAGCTCGGCAACACCGAGGCAAAGAGCTTCGTCCAGCGCGTCGTCAACGACAAGCTCTCCGACTGGTTCGAGGAGCACCCGGTCGAGGGCAAGGACATCGTCCGCAAGTCGCAGGCCGCCGCCACCGCCCGCATCGCCGC
The DNA here is from genome assembly GCF_039527675.1 of Luteococcus sanguinis. NCBI lineage: Bacteria > Bacillati > Actinomycetota > Actinomycetes > Propionibacteriales > Propionibacteriaceae > Luteococcus > Luteococcus sanguinis. The sequence continues at coordinate 25,036 of NZ_BAAAKI010000024.1, read as the reverse complement.
CCGCAAGGCGCGCGAGATGGCACGTAGCCGCAAGGGCCTGCTCGGACGGGGATCGCTGCCCGGCAAGCTGGCCGACTGCTCGTCCAACAACCCGCTCGAGTGCGAGGTCTTCATCGTCGAGGGCGACTCCGCCGGTGGTTCGGCCAAGGGTGGGCGCGACCCGCGCACGCAGGCGATCCTGCCGATCCGCGGCAAGATCCTGAACGTCGAGAAGGCCCGGTTGGACAAGATCCTGCAGAACAAGGAGGTCGAGGCGATCATCAATGCGCTCGGCACCGGCGTGCAGGACGAGTTCGACATCGACAAGCTTCGCTACCACAAGATCGTCCTGATGGCCGACGCCGACGTCGACGGCGCGCATATCCGCACCCTGCTGCTGACGCTGCTGTTCCGGTTCATGCCGCAGCTGCTCGAACAGGGGAAGGTCTACCTCGCCCAGCCGCCGCTGTTCCGCATCCGCTGGACCAATTCGCCGCACGAGCTGGCCTACAACGACGCCGAGCGCGACGCCCTGCGCGACGAGGGCCTGGCCAGCGGCAAGAAGCTGCCGACGGTCAACCCGATCCAGCGCTACAAGGGCCTCGGTGAGATGGACGCCTCCGACCTGTGGGACACCACGATGGATCCGGACGGACGCATCCTGCTGCAGGTCACCCTCGATGACGCCGCTCGAGCCGACCAGATGTTCTCGATCCTGATGGGCGAGGACGTCGAACAGCGCCGCAACTTCATCCAGCGCAATGCCAAGGACGTCCGCTTCCTGGACATCTAGTCCCGCGCCCCTTCGGGGCGAGGGGGGACGACCCCCCTTGCACCCCCCGCGGCACTCGCGCGCACCGCTCCTCGCAGGCTCGGAGCCGCGCTCGTGTCAGGAAGAGACCGGGGTGGGCATCGACAGACAACGGAATTGCTCCCCAGGCGGGGAGACCAGCGAACTTCACAGAACACGCAACTGACAAGGGACAACACGCATGAGTGAGACCCCCCAGGGGCCCGAGGGCACCGATCCGGCCGATGACGTCCTTGGTGACGCCGCGCCCGCAACCGGAGACGTCGTCAGCACCGTTGACGACATCGAGGCGCCCAACCACGGGCGCACCGAGCCGATCGACCTGAACGACGAGATCCAGAAGTCCTACCTGGACTACGCGATGAGCGTCATCGTCGGCCGGGCACTGCCCGACGTCCGCGACGGCCTCAAGCCCGTCCACCGTCGCGTCCTGTACGCGATGTACGACGGCGGCTACCGCCCCGACCGCGGCTGGAACAAGTGCTCCCGCGTCGTCGGCGAGGTGATGGGCCTGTACCACCCGCATGGTGACTCGGCGATCTACGACACCCTGGTGCGCCTCGCGCAGCCCTGGGTGATGCGCCACCCGCTGGTCCAGGGCCAGGGCAACTTCGGCTCCCCGGGCAACGACCCCGCCGCCGCCATGCGATACACCGAGTGCCGGATGGCGCCGCTGGCGATGGAGATGGTGCGCGAGATCGACCAGGACACCGTCGACTTCCGCCCCAACTACGACAACCGCGAGATGGAGCCGGTCGTGCTGCCGGCCCGCTTCCCGAACCTGCTGGTCAACGGCTCGACGGGCATCGCGGTCGGCATGGCCACCAACATCCCCACGCACAACCTGCGCGAGGTCAACGACGCCGCACAGTGGGCACTGGCCCACCCTGATGCCTCCCCCGAGGAGCTGCTCGAGGCCTGCATGGAGAGCATCAAGGGCCCCGATTTCCCGCTCGGCGCCACGATCGTCGGCCGCAACGGCATCGAGGACGCCTACCGCACCGGCCGCGGCTCGGTGACCATGCGCGCGATCATCGAGATCGAAGAGGACAAGAACGGACGCACCCTGCTGGTGGCCAAGGAGCTGCCGTACATGTGCAACCCCGACAACCTGGCCGAGAAGATCGCCGACCTGGTCAACGCCGGCAAGATCAACGGCATCGCCGACCTGCGCGACGAGTCGTCCGCCCGTGCCGGCCAGCGCCTGGTCATCGTCCTCAAGCGCGACGCCCAGCCGCGCGTGGTGATGAACAACCTGTACAAGCACACCCAGCTGCAGGACACCTTCGGCTGCAACATGCTGGCTCTGGTGGACGAGGTGCCGCGCACACTGCGCCTGGACCAGTTCATCTCCTACTGGGTCAAGCACCAGGTCGAGGTCATCCAGCGCCGCACCCGCTGGCAGCTGGCCAAGGCCGAGGCCGATGCCCACATGCTGCGCGGACTGGTCAAGGCCCTCGACCGGCTGGACGAGGTGATCGCGCTGATCCGTTCGTCGCGCACCGCCGAGGCCGCCCGCGACGGGCTGATGCAGCTGCTCTCGATCGACGAGAAGCAGGCCACCTACATCCTCGACCAGCAGCTGCGCCGCCTGGCGGCGATGGAGATCGAGAAGATCCGCGCCCGTCTGGCCGAGATCGAGGCCCACATCGCCGACCTCGAAGACATCCTCGCCAACGAGACCCGCCAGCGCGAGATCATCGCCGCGGAGCTGCAGGAGATCACCGACAAGTACGGAAACGAGCGTCGTACCAAGATCATCGCCGCTGACGGCGACTTCTCAGACGAGGACTTCATCCCCGACGAGGACGTGGTGGTCACCATCACCCACGGCGGCTACGCCAAGCGCACCAAGAGCGACCAGTACCGCGTCCAGAAGCGCGGCGGCAAGGGCGTGAAGGGGGCGACGCTGCGCTCCGACGACGAGATGGCGCACCTGTTCACCACCACCAACCACCACTGGGTGCTCTTCTTCACCACCCGCGGCCGGGTCTACCGGATCAAGGCCTGGCAGCTGCCCGAGGGCGGACGCGACGCGAAGGGCGGCCACGTGGCCGGCCTGCTCAGTTTCCTGCCCGACGAGAAGATCGCCCAGGTGCTGACCCTGCGCTCCTACTCCGACGCCAGTCACCTGCTGCTCGCCACCCGTCGTGGCCTGGTCAAGAAGACCGAGCTCTCGGCCTACGACTCGACCCGCCAGGCCGGCGTCATCGCGATCAACTTCCGCGAGGACGACGACGAGCTGATCGGCGCCGCCCTGTGCAGCGCCGAGGACGACGTGCTGCTGATTTCCCGAAAGGGCCAGGCGATCCGGTTCGGCGCCGGTGACGACCAGCTGCGCCCCATGGGTCGCGCAACCTCCGGTGTGACCGGCATGAAGTTCCGCGAGGGGGACGAGCTGTTGAGCATGGCCGTCATCAACGCGGACATGCCCGAGGACGACCGCTACGTGTTCACCGTCACCGACGGTGGCTTCGCCAAACGCACCGCCGTGAGCGAGTACCGCCAGCAGGGCCGCGGTGGCCTGGGCATCAAGGCCATGAAGCTCAACGAGGACCGGGGGCAACTGGTTGGTGGTCTGGTGGTCAGCGAGAGCGACGAGGTGATCGCCATCAAGACCTCCGGCCAGATCACCCGCTCGTCCGTGGCCGAGGTCGCAGTCAAGGGACGCGACACGATGGGGGTGAAGTTCGTCGGCGTCCGCGGTGACGACACGGTGCTCCAGATCGCCCTCAACCCCGAGCACAACGAGCCCGAGCCCACCGATGAGGAGCCGGCTGGCGAGGTTGGCGGGGCCGAGGCAACCGAGACCGAGCAGGATTCGCCCGTCGAGTCGGCACCCGAGGGCGCCGTTGATCCCGCTACGGTTGAGGACGAACAGGCCACGGACGACGTGACCGAGGACGACCAGGAGGAATCCGGTGAGTGACCCCACTGAGGCGGCAACGACCGGCGCCAAGGCGGCGACAGGCGAGGACTCGGCCTCCGTTGCCACCGAGACCTCGTCCTTCGGCTCGGCCGTGAGCCGGGCCCGCGCGAAGATGGCGCAGACGGCCGCCGGGGTCGGCACCGCCGCCAGCGCCGTTGGCGCCAAGGTGTCAGACAAGGTCTCCGATGCTCTCACCGACGACGACGACCCGCACGACGTCGCCCACACTGGTGCCGGCGCGGTCACCGGTGCCGGCGCGGCCACCGGAGCCAGCGTGGGTGCCGGACGGATGCCGTCGATCACCCGGCGCACCCGCAAGGCCCGGCTGCGGCTGGCCCGGCTGGACCCCTGGTCGGTGATGAAGACGATGTTCCTGTTCTCCATCGCGGGCGCCATCATCATGTTCGTCGCCACCTGGATCGTCTGGGGCCTGGTCAATGCGTCCGGGGTCTTCGACTCCATCAACAATGCCGTCAATGAATTGCTGGCCTCTCCCGGTGCGCAGAACAGCTTCCGGCTGGACGACTACATCAACGGCCGACGCCTGCTCGGATTCACCGCCCTGATCGGTGCCATCAACGTGGTGCTGCTCACCGCCCTCGCGACGCTGTTCAGCTGGTTGTACAACCTGGCGGCATCGGTGATGGGTGGGTTGGAGGTCACGCTCGCCGAGGACTGAGTTCTTGGTCGTGGTTCCGTGGCCGAGGGCTCCCTCGGCCAGCTCCAACAACACGGCTCGGGAGCGCGGGTCGCCCGATTTGAGCGCGCGGCGCCACCTGCGGTAGAGTTCCACGTCGTTGCCAGTTCGCTCGCAACGAAGTGCGGGCCTATAGCTCAGTCGGTTAGAGCGCTGCCCTGATAAGGCAGAGGTCACTGGTTCAAGTCCAGTTAGGCCCACAGTCAAGAAGAACCCCGGTCATCGACCGGGGTTCTTCTGCGTCTGGGACGTTGTCCGCAGCGCTCAGCGGGCGAGCTGGAAGGCGTCCTTGAAGCTCAACCGGCCCTGCGTCTGCAGCAACGCCCGGCGGTAGATCCGTTCCCCGACCAGGATCGTCAACGCCGCGAACACCAGGTTGATCAGCAGCGCGAGCACCGGCTCCCACCAGGCGAGGCCGCCAGCGACGATCCGGGCGGGCATCAGCACCGAGCTGACGATCGGCACATAGCTCAGGATCACCCGCCAGGTGCCGGTGGCGAGGAAGCCAGCCATGTAGGGGATCATCAACATCCAGATCAGCGGCTGGGAGGTCTGCTGCAGGTCCTCGTTGCGGGTTCCCATCGCCCCGGCGGCGGCCCAGATGCACGCCAACGCAAGGAAGCCAGCCAGGAAGAAGACGAGGAACCACGCCACGGCACCAGCCATCCCGGTGAACATGTCGCCCAACTGGGTGAAGCTGGCACCGACCAGTCCGACGACCGAGAGCAGCACCATCTGCCCCATCGCGAGCACGGTGTTGCCGATCACCTTGCCGGCCAACAACTGCCGCACCGGGATCGCGGCGGTCAGGATCTCCACGATCCGTGACTGCTTCTCCTCGATCACCGATTGCGCGATCTGCATGCCGTAGGTAAGGGCCGACATCATGAACAACATCCCGAAGACGAAGCCGAGCACGCGGCTGGCCATCACCTGGTCCTGCGAGCTCTGCAGCAACTTCGTCTGCACGACGCTGCGCGACATCACCGTCGGCAGGTCGGTGCCGGCCTTGTCGGCCAGCGCGGTCAGCTCATTGGTCTGGAGCACCTGCTGGGTGGTCGCAAGCAGGGTGTCGTTCGGTTCCCGCTTGAAGGTCAGCTGCCAAGCGCCGGACGCGTCCTTGGCGAGCAACGCGTCCACGTCCCCATCCAGCAGCATCTTCTCGGCAGCGGCCACGTCGGCGACCTGCTGGGGGACGACGTGGGTCTTCTCGCCCGCGTTCCGGCCGACCTCCTGCGCCAGGGTCATGCCGGCCTGGTCGGTGACGGCGAGGTCGACGCTCGTCGTCCGGTCGGAGAGGAAACCGCCCAACAGGGACGCGACGATGACCAGCACCAGCGTGCTCAGCGTCCCCAGGATGAAGGTCTTGTCGGTGAGCTTCACCAACATCTCGCGCATGGCGACGATGCGCCAGGCATTCCTCGTGGTCATGCCGTCACCTCTCGGTAGATCTCCGACAGGCTGGGGCGCAGCCTGCCCAACTCGTACACCTCGCCGCGACGCAGCGCCTCCTCCAGCAGTGCCCGCTGGGCGCCCTCCTCGAGGAACTCGACGATCGCGGTGTGCCCCGCGACGTCGTCCACCTGCACCCCGCGCAGGTCACGCACCCAGCCGACGTCCGTGCTGGCCACCAGGCGGTGTCGCAGACGTCCACGTCCTTCCAGATCGGCCTTCGAACCGTTGGCGACCACACGTCCCCGGGACAGGATCACCAACCCGTCGCAGAGCCGGTCGATCAGTTCCAGCTGGTGGGAGCTGAACAGCACGGGGATGCCGTCGGACGCGCGGGCGCGCAGCAAATCGGCCATCTCGTCGATCGCCGCGGGGTCGAGTCCGCTGAAGGGTTCGTCCAGGATCAGGCAGGTCGGGTTGGCCATCACGGCGGCGGCGATCTGGACGCGCTGCTGGTTGCCCAGCGACAGCTTCTCCAGCTTGTCCTTGGTGCGCTCACCCAGACCGAAGCGGGTCAGGATGTCGACTGCTTCCAAACGCGCGTCGGAAGTTGTGGCCCCCTTGAGCCGGGCCAAGTAGACGAGCTGGTCGAGGATCGGCTGCTTGGGGTACAGGCCGCGTTCCTCGGGCATGTAGCCGAAGTGGGAGCGGTCCTCCATGGTGGCGGGGTGTCCGTCCCAGCGGACCTCGCCGGCGTCGGGCGCCAACAGCCCCATCACCATCCGCATCGTGGTGGTCTTGCCGGCACCATTGCCTCCGACGAAACCGATCATCTGGCCGCGCGGCACCTCGAACGAGATGTCGTCGGCGGCCACATTGTCGCCGTAACGGCGGGTGAGGTTTCTGACCTCGAGCATCGAGCCTCCCTTTTCGAGCTGGTTCCAGCCAACCAGCGCCGAGGGTCCAAGGGATCAGCCGGGGGACGGAGCTTGCCACCTCCGCCGTCAGATGGAGATGGGGGACGGGAGAGCCTCGCCCCCGGACTGGGTGGACTTTCTGCCGACCACAGCAGTTTCGCCACCCAATGCGTGGCCACGGGCGAGTCCGGACTGGGGAACCAGCTCCCAACCACGGGAGAACCGCTGGTGTGAGGGGAGGGCCGGGCGGCGGTCCCTGCGCCCCACCCTCGACCAAGGGGGCAACAGATCAACCAGCCAACCCAGCCCGGTGGGCCCAGACCACCGCCTGCACCCGGTCACGCAGGCCCAACTTGGCCAGCAGGTTCGACACGTGCGTCTTCACCGTCGCCTCGCCGACGAACAGCTGGGCCGCGATCTCGGCATTGCTCAAACCCTCGGCGACCAGCGCCAACACCTCACGCTCGCGCTCGGTGAGATCGGGAACGTGCACCTGACCGGCGGCCGCGACATGGGCGCCGGGTGCCACGGTCTCCTGCTGGGACGGGCTCATCCGGGCGATCACGCGGCGGGTGACCTCCGGTGACAGCAGGCCATGGCCGTTCGCGGCGCAGTGGATCGCCTCCACCAGTCGGTCGGGTTCGACATTCTTGAGCAGGAACCCCGAGGCTCCGGCGCCCAGCGCGTCGAAGAGATAGTCGTCCCGGTCGAAGGTGGTCAGCACGACGACCCGGGAGAGGTCCTCGCCGACGATGGCCCGGGTCGCCTCGATCCCGTCCATCACGGGCATCTGGACGTCCATCAACGTCACGTCCGGGCGCTCCCGGCGGGCGAGTTCGACGGCCTCCTCACCGTTCGCGGCGGCGCCCACCACCTGGATGTCGTCCTCGACCGCCAAGATCATCTGGAAACCCGTGCGCACCAATGGCTGGTCGTCCACCAGCAACACCGTGACCATGGCCTGCCCCCCTCACACCTGCGTCACCCCTCACACCTGCGTCAACGGGAACCGTACCCGGACGCGGTACCCCCCGGTCACCCGCGGGCCGATCTCGCTCTCGCCGCCGTGGGAGGTGACGCGTTCGCGCATCCCCAGCAGCCCCAGGCCTGAGCCCGAGGTGCCGCCGCGCGGACGCCCCTCGTCGAGCACCTCGACCTCGGCATGGCGACTCCCCTCGACCCGAACCACCACCTGGGCCCGGTGGGCCGTGGAATGCCGGCGGACGTTCGTCAGCGCCTCCTGGACCGTCCGGAAGAGGGACAACTGCACGGGCAGCGGAAGCTGCGCGGCAGCCCCTTGAGGGTGCTCCACCAGCTGCAGGTCGGTCTCGAAACCCTCGGCCCGCAACTGGTCGACCAGCTTCGGCAGCTGGTCAAGGGTGGGCTGGGGGTCGCGTCCAGACCCACCGACGCTGCTCTCGTGCCCGCCTGCCTCGGTCGCACCACGCAGGGCACCCAACAGCTGGCGCATCTGGGTGACAGCCGTGCGTGAGGATTGCTCCACATGACCCAGCGCCTCGGTGGCCCGCTCCGGATCCTTGGTGATCAAGCGGCGGGCGCCCGCGGCCTGGATCCCCATCACCGACACATGGTGCGCGACGACGTCGTGCAGTTCGCGGGCGATCCGCAGGCGCTCGTCCACGACGGCCTGTTCGCGCAGGCCAGCGGCCTGCGTGGAGATGAGTTCCGCCTGCTCCGCCAACCGGGCCTCGCCGCTTGCCTGCCGCCAGGCCACTTGGCCCATGGCGAGGGAACCCAGCAGGAAGAGGGCATTGACGAAGGCGGTGAACAGGACATAGGCGGTGACCGGTGGCAGGAAGCCGCCACGGGCCATGCCGTAGGCCTCGCGGGCACGGGAGATGCCCTGTCCGACGGCGAAGTCCCAGCCCAGCCACACCGTGAAGCCCAGCGCCAGCGCCAACACCAGTACGGCCACCACCCTTCGGTCGGCTGCCCACGCCACGCCGGAGTAGAGCAGGAAGAAGACGACCATCTGGTAGGTCATCGTGTAGCCCACCTCGGGCACCCACGAGGAGGCCGCGAAGAAGTGCGCGAAGACGAGCGCCGTGACCGTCAACGGCCAGCGCCGCCGCAGCACGACGAGCATCGACACGGTGCCCAGCGCCAGGTACTCGACCCAGTGGGGCCGCGCGCCTTCGAAATCGGCGAAGGAACGCATCAGTTCCAGCGTCGTTGTCAGGCCCAGCGCCACCAAGACCCCGGTGACGATATCCGCGCGCGCCAACGAGGGGCGCGGGCGCACCCACCCGTCGGCCCCGCCAAACCACTCCAACCAGCTCACGGGAGCAAACATTATGGTCAGGTATGGGCCGCCACCTCCGTCTGGAGGGGGAATCCACGCGGGGGAAGGTGCTTCGTGGACTGTTGACCCAATGGTGGATGGCACATGGCGGGACTCCACTGTCAGGAGGCACAATGTCTGTGTGAGCAAGGTATTGATCGTGGAGGACTCCGAGGTGATCCGCGCCTCAGTCGTGTCAGCGCTGCGCTCGCAGGGCCATCTCGCCCACGCGCTGGCCGATGGCATCCAGCTGGAACGGGCGATCACCGCCAACCAGCCCGACCTCGTCATCCTCGACGTGATGCTGCCCGGTGGCCGGGATGGTTTCGAGCTGTTGGGCGTGGTGCGCAAGCTGTCGCGCGCCGGCGTGTTGATGCTCACCGCCCGCGACGAGATGACCGATCGAATCCGCGGCCTCTCCCAAGGTGCGGACGACTACCTCGCCAAACCCTTCGCCATGGTCGAGCTGATGGCCCGGGTGGAGGCGATCCTGCGCCGCACCGGGGCGGTGGGTAGCTCGGTGACGATCGGTGACATGACGATCGGTGACGACGCCGCGATCGTCACCCGTGGTGGCGCCACTGTCGACCTGACCGAGACCGAGCGCCGGCTGTTGGCCCAGCTGGCCCGCCACCCCGACCGTGTCGTCTCCAAGACCCAGTTGCTGACGGCAGTGTGGGGCTATGACGGCTACGACGAGAACATCGTCGAGGTTCACATCTCCAGCCTCCGGCGTCGGCTGGAGGCGCACGGCCCGCGCTTGATCCACACCGTGCGCGGCCGAGGCTACCGGTTGGGCATCTCGTAGATGATCGGTACCCGGTCCATCCGGGCGCGAGTTCTGGGCGCCATGTTCGTCGTCCTGTTCGTCAACCTGCTGACGGTCGGGATCATCGTCGACGCCCTGTTCATGAACCGCCAGAGCCAGGCACTGGACGATTCACTCGACCGTTCCGCGTCGTATGTCCTGGACAAGGCGCGGACGGCCACCGACGCAGAGGCGCTGATGGCCGACGTCGAGCCGACGATCCGTTTCGGTGGCAGCGATGACGTCTTCGTCGAGATCACCCTCGCCGACGGCCGCACCATGGGTCACCCGCCCGAGCAGGACGCTCGTACCGTCGTCGAGATCCTCGACACCACGCAGCCGGCCCTGCAGGGAGCCACGGTGGAGGTCTGGACGACCACCGCCGAACTCGACGGCACCAGACGCTCACTGGACACCACGTTGATGATCGTCGGCATCATCGGGCTGGCTGGGGCTTCCCTGCTGACGATCGCGATCACAGACGTGGCCCTGAAGCCGCTGCAGACGATGGTGGAGCGTGCCAACCGCATCGCCGACGGTGAGCGGGGACTGCGGATGGCCTCGCCGGTGACGACCACCGAGGTGGGTGCCACCGCGGCCGCCATCGATGAGATGCTCGACGCTCTGGAGGGCGCCGAGATCCGCGCCCGGTCAGCCGAGGAGCAGGCCCGTGCGTCGGCCGAGCAGACCAAGAGCTTCCTCTCGGACGCGGCCCACGAGCTGAAGACCCCGCTCGCGGGCATCAAGGCGGCGGCCGAGTCGATCATCCAGTTGCCGGAGGATGCGGTGGAGGAGCGCGAACAGCTCTCCTACCTGCTGGCGCGCGAGGCGCATCGGGGCGGTGAACTGGTGAACTCCCTGCTGGAGGCGGCCCGCGTCGACGCCGGCCCGGAGCTGCGCCCCGAGACCCTAGACCTGGCGGACCTTGCCTCAGCCGAGGGCCGACGCATGTCGCTGACGATGCCGCGGTTGCGCTTCCTCGTCCGCGGACCTGACCTGCTGGTGAAGGGCGACCGGCAGGGCATCACCTCGGTGCTGCGCAACCTGGTCGACAATGCCGCACGGGCTGCTGGACCCGAGGGGACCGTGGTGGTGGATCTGTCCAGCCGCGTCGACCCGATCGCCGAGCAGGAGATGGCCGTGGTGCGCGTCGTCGATTCGGGCCCCGGTATCGCCCCGGACGACCGCGAGCGTGTCTTCGACCGCTTGGTGCGGCTGGCGGCCACGGCCTCTACCACGAAGGGATCCGGCCTGGGACTTCCGATCGCCCGTGGTTATGCCCGAGCCCACGGCGGGGACGTGGTGTGCCTGGACGCGACCGGTTTCGAGCTTCCCCGCGACGAGGACGGTGACATCCCGCCCACGGGTGCCGTCTTCGAGTTCTTCCTGCCGCGTGCCATGCCCGCCACCGTGAACGAGGTCTCACCGGTCGAGGCGAGTGTGGGGGCGGCGGAACATCCGGAGACATCCGCCCGCTACGCCGAAACCGGGGTCTGAGCGCACGTCCGCGAAAGTCCTGGGAACTTTGCCGACCCTGCCGACGACTACTGGGTGACCAGTGTCCCCGTCCGGAAGCGACCCGATGTTCACCCTGACCGCGATCCCCGTGAAGTTCGTCTCACTGCTCGTCCTCTTCCTCTTCTCCACGCTGTGGGAGTCACGGGCGCTGGCGACAGCCAAGGGAGCGGGACGGGTCTCCCACGGCCTGCACCTGCTGATGGCGCTGGTCATGCTGGTGATGGTGCCGCGCTCGGTCTGGCGTCCGCTGGTGAAGGTGGTGCCGCTGTGGGTCTTCATCGCGTTGATGGCGATCGGCGTCGTGTGGTTCGCGTGGCGCGCGATCCAGGCCAAGCCGGGCCACCGAGCCCATGCCGCCGGTTGCACGCTGATGTTCGCAGCTATGGTCTGGCACCTGGTCGGCATGTCGATCATGATGCACTCCATGGCCTCGATTCCTGTCGGCTCGTCCATGAGCCCGATGCCCTCGATGCCGGCCATGGCGTCGATGGGTGCCACCCCGTCCGCGTCAGCCACCGCAGCCCATGGCATGCACCACTCCTCGGCGATGGCCAGCGGCCACTCCAGCGCCTGGTGGATCGCCGTCGTCGGCCTCCCGCTGATGGCGTGGCTGCTGTGGGCCGGTCTGTCCGCGCTGGTGCGGGCGATCCGTTCGTCCGTCAACCGCCCGTCCGACCTGAACGACTTCGCCATGAACTTCGGCATGTTCTGGATGTCAACCGGCCTGATGGTGACGCTGATCCCGGCCTTCGCCCACCTTTCCTTCTGAGCTTGTCGGTCCGGTCAACCACCTTGCCCGAGCACTCTGGCCAACCAGTCGGCGAGCGCCACGAAAGCAACTTCGCGGGGCGCTGAATCCCTTTCGCCCCGAACACCGACCCGCTTGGCTGGAGGGATGAAGAAGGTATTGCTTGTCCTGACCAGCGCCGACGACATGTCGGGGCACCCCACCGGTTACACGCTCAGCGAGGCCGCAGACCCGTGGAAGGTCTTCCGCGACGCTGGCCACGCCGTCGACTTCGCGTCCATCACGGGCGGCACCCCGCCGATCGACCCGAACAGCGAGCGCGACGAGATCACCGAGCTCTACGAGAACGACGCCACCGTCCAGGCCGGGCTGCGCAACACGGCCAAGATCGAGTTCGTCGAGGCCGACCAGTACGACGCGATCTACCTGGTCGGCGGACACGGGACGATGGTCGACTTCCGCGGCAACCCGCACCTGCAGCGCCTCGTCCGAGAGGTCTTCGAGACCGACGGTGTGGTCTCGGCCGTCTGCCACGGCCCGTCCGGCCTGCTGGACGTCGAGCTGACCAACGGCCTGCGGATCGTCGAGGGACGCAAGGTCTCGGCCTTCACCGACTCCGAGGAAGCCGCGATCGGCCTCAGCGACGCCGTCCCCTTCCTGCTCTCCAGCGAGTTGGAGGCCCAAGGCGCCGAGCTGGTCGCCGCCCGCGAGGACTTCGAGGAGGCCGTGAGCGTCGACGGCAACCTGGTCACCGGCCAGAACCCTGCTTCCGCTGCTGGCGTCGCCAAGGAGGTCGTCAAGATCCTGACGACGCTCGTCCGCGCCGAGAAGGCCGAACAGGCCGAGGCCGCCGAGGAACTGCGCGCC
>NZ_BAAAKI010000024.1:0-12032 GCF_039527675.1 Luteococcus sanguinis | reverse complement strand
CGTCAACCGGGCTGGTCGGTGGGCAAAACCTCGATCACGGGCGCCCGTAGTCGACGGGCATGAACTGCGTCTTGTCCCAGGGGAAGTTCTCCAGCACCTTGTAGTCGGGGACGGTGAGCAGGGTGTCCCAGGGGTTCTTGCCCGTGGTCGCCTTCTCGCCGAACCCGCTCTCGGTGGGTACCGCCACGGCGCCGCTCTTGTCGGTCACGATGAAGCCGTAGGTCTGGGCGGCCTCGGCCACCATCCGTCCCATCGGGGTCAGGTCGTACTTCGACAGGTCCAGAGCGGGGTCGAGGCGAAGGCGCTGGCCCTCACGGATCAGCCCCTTGCCGGCCGGGTGACCGTCGGAGCGCTGCGCGGGCCACGAGATCTGGGTGTACGGGGCAGGGTCCATGATCGCTACCGACATGGCGTGGTTGATCTTTCCGCGGCGCACGTCGGCCAGGGTGATCATGCCGCCCGCCAGCGCGATGTTGGTCGCGGAGACGCCGTAGCCCTCGCGGAACTGCCCGAGGTTGGACGAGACCTTGTCAATGCGTCCGCCCCAACAGGCCTGCCAGGTGTTGCCGACCTTCTTGGCCTGCCAGAACTCCCACAACTTGTCGGTGCTGGGCTGGTAGATGCTCAACTGGCCGTCGGTGCCCACCGCCGGGGCGGCCTCGGCGGGGATCGGGACCTTCTTGAAGAAGGCGCTGCCGGTGTAGATCTCGGCCGGGAGGCTGCCCTTGTTCTGGCAGTCGACCCAGGTCACGTCCACCGTGGGGACGTCCGCGCCAACGGTCTCCAGCGCGACGTTGTACTGGTGCGCGTTGAAGGCGGCGACGCCGCCGTAGTAGTCACGCACCTGCTTGGCCAGGTCAGCCGCCTGGGCCGCGCTGTTCGCGGCAAGCGGGGCCTTCGAGACGTCACTGAACCAGAAGGAGTCGGGTGCGAAGCCGACGGCCCGGCCCGAGGTGTTGGTGCCGGTCGGCTTGTAGACAACCGTGGAGGTGCTGCTGGCCGTGGGCGACGAGGTGGTGGCCGACGGGCTCAGCGTGGGGGTCTCGGACGAGGTCGCGGCGCTGGAGGCCGAGACCTCCTGGGTGGGGACCATCACGGGGTCGCTGCTCGCATCGCCGCTGCCCTGCTGCACGCGGATCGCGCTGAGGAGCGGGTTGTTCACGTCGCCGGCAAGGGCCAGGTCGAGGGCCCCGTCGGTGACCTCCACGGTGAAGGCCTTGCGATAGGCGGCCGCGTAACCAGCGGTTGCGGCGAGGTCGATGTTCGAGACCGCGCGGGTGCCCTCGGCGTCGACGTGGAAGACGCGCTGCCCGCCCTGGCGGAAGAAGTCCTCCGCGGCGTACAGGGTGACGGTGTAGTCACCCTTCTCAGGGACGGGGATCGAGTAGGACTGCTTGCCCCAGACATTCGTGGTGAAGATCTCGGAGGTCTTGGCGCCTGTGATGGTCTTTCCGGCCAGCAGGGTCGAGAACCCCTGCCCACCACTCAGGCCGGCGCGGCTGCGCCAGACGTTGCCCTGGCCGTCGTCGATGTCGTGGTCGGCGGCGGTGCTGGTGAAGCTGAAGGTCTCCGCACTGCACGCGGCGGGCAGCGGGGACAGGAGGAGGACGGCGGCGAGGACGAGGGCATGGTGCGAGCGTGACTGCACGAGGACTCCGTGAAGGTCTACCGAATGAACGGTGTGTGGGGGGTGGGGTGGGACGTTCGTCCCAATCTTCGCATGGGGATCCCCACTCTGAGCAACCCAGCATGCTGCCTCACCGCGCGCGATGCTGCTGGGTCTCAGCGCGCGTTCAGTCGGCGGCAGGAGTGCTGGACGGGCCCGCAGTTAGCATGGGCAGGCTGGACAACACGGGGGAAAAAATGAATGCTGACCAACCACGCGACGTGGACCTTGAGCCGGATGACGGCATCGTGGCCTCCTCGCCGGAGACCGGGCCGAGTGATTCGCACGCGCCCCACGCAACGGGTCGAAAGGCCATCCTGCAAGGTACGGCATGGCAGGCCTTGGGCCAGTTCACCCCTCTGTTGATCAACCTTGCGTTGACGCCATTCATCATCAAGGGCCTCGGCCAGACCATCTACGGCATCTTCTTGGTGGCCGTCGCCGTCCAGCTCTTCATCGCCGCCCTCGACGGCGGCGTCGCCGCCAGCTCGGCGCGATACTTCACCATCCTGGTCGGCAAGGGTGACAAGGTCGGCCTGACCAGGCTGCTCACGACCCTGCTGGGCTTCTCCGCGATCACGTCCGCGCTGATCCTGGGCGTCACCTGGGTGTTCGCGCCGCAGTTGATGGGCCTGTTCCCGGCCACTGCCGCCGACCCGGCTGGAGCGGTCTTCCTGTTGCGCTCCATGGCGATCATCATCGTCATCAGCCAGCTGCGCGGCGGTTTCCAGCAGGTCGTCTGGGCGCATGGCACCTTCGCCTGGAACTCGCTGTCGACCTTCGCGGGGCACGCCATCTACGTCGTCGGCATGATCGCGACGATTCGTTATGGCTGGGGCCTGCACGGCATCGCCTACACCCAGTTGCTGCAGCAGATCGCGCCGACGGTGCTGATCGTCCCCGCCGCGCTGAGGAAGCTCGACCTGAAGAGCTTCAAGTTCACCGACTGGGCGACGGCCAAGGAATTCCTCTCCTACGCCTGGAAGGTGCAGCTCAGCTCGATCATGAACGTGATCGGTGCGCAGGGCGACATCATGCTCGTCGGACGTTATGCCTCCGCGCAGACCACCCCCTTCGGCGCCGGCAGCAACTTCGCCCAGACGTTGGGCAATGTGCCGATGAATGCCTACGTCCCGATGCAGACGGCCGTCGGCCACCACCTCGCCACGCTGTCGGAGGAGGAGGCGGCCGAACGGGTGTCCAAGCTCCAGCTGCAGTGGGTCCGCGGCGTGTGGGGCTGGGTGGCCGTCGGTGCCCCCGCAGCACTGTTCGGCGTGAATGCCTGGTTGCACCTGGGCTCCACGCTGACCGGTGAGGTGGCCTGCCTGGTGCTGCTGAGCTTCGGCATGCTGCTGCTGGCCCAGATCCAGCTGCTGTGGGCCCAGGGTCTGGGACGCAGCGAGTTGCCGCTCTGGTACGGCCTGTCCAGCACCGTGGTGAACCTCGGCCTGACCGTGATCCTGATCAAGCCCTTCGGCGCCATGGGTTCGGTGGTCGCCACGGCCATCGGACGCGTCGTCTCCGCCGCCCTGCTGCAGGTGTTGATGGCCAGCCGTCTGCGCACTCCCATTGCGTCCCCGTGGGCACAGGTGCCGTGGTTGCAGGGCTTCGCCGGCGCCGCGGTTGCCGGCTTGGGCGCGTGGGCAGCGCACACCTTCCTGGTGGGCAGCGTGATCCCCTACGGGCCCCTCGCACTGTTCGTCTGTGGCATCGCTGCAGCCCCCGGCATGGTCGTCTACGGCCTGCTCACCTTTGGCATCGACGGGTCAAAGGCGATGCTCAACAAGGTGCTGCGCCGCGGCTGAGCAGCGCGGCGGATCGGCCGCAACGAAGAATCGCCACCCGGAAGATCCGGGTGGCGATTCTCGTCTGCGGTGAAGTTCAGCGGGTCTTCGCGGCCGTCCGCTGCTGGACGCCGGTGAGGAAGTGCTCCATCTGCTCCGAGGTCTTCTCGGTGGTGTAGCCGTCCAGCACCGCCTGGCGACCGGCGGCACCCAGACGCTTGCGCAGCTCGGGATCGCCGGCGAGCTGCTCCAGGGCATCGGCCACCAGGTCGGCGCGTCCGGGGGTCAGCAGGCGTCCCGTGACACCGTCGACGACCAGCTCACCGATCCCGTTGATCCGGGTGGAGACGACGGGGAGCTCGGTGCTGAGCGCCTCCATGATGACCACCGGCAGGCCCTCCTGGAAGCTGGGCAGCGCGAACACGTCGGCCCAGTGGTACTGCTCCAGGATCTCCTCCTGGGAACGGTTGCCCAGCAGCTCGATGCGGTCGTCCAGACCCCGCTCGGCGACCTCGGCGCGCAGCCGCTCCATCAGGTCACCAGCACCCACGAAGCGCACCTGCACGTCCACGCCACGATCCTTGAGCTGGCCCACGGCGTCCACGAGCACCGGACCACCCTTCTCGGGCACCAGTCGTCCGACGTCCAGCACGCGCAGCGCGCCGTCGTGCTCCCGCGAGGCCGGCGGGGCGAACCGATCCGGCTCCACGGACATGTGGACGATGTCCAGCCGCGGCCACACGGCCGGGTCGACCATGCGCATCAGCTGGCTGCGGGTGAAGTCGGTGATGCACGCGACGCCGTCTGCCTGCTCAGTTTTGGCGGCGAGGTCGAAGGCGGTGACCTCCTCGAACTCGGTCGGGCCGTGCATGCTGAACGACCAGCACCAGCCCGCGTCGGGGCCGTCGATCGCGCGTCCCAGCGCCACCGCCAGCCGCGCGATGTCGGCACCGTTGTTGGCGAAGTGGGCGTGCACGTGGCGCAGGCCGCGCTCGCGCATCGTCTCGTACAGCTTCACGGCCTCGGCCAGGTAGAAGACCTGCCAGGTGCGCTGCTTGAGCGCCCGCTCACCGCTGCCCAGCGCCTGCTTGAGCGCCGTGGCGTAGGGACGCAGCCGACGCGTGGCAACGCGGGCATTCGACAGCGCCAGCGCCTTCGGGTCCTCCTGCAGGACGACCGTGGCCGCGGCCTCGTCGCGCATCACCTGGCTGTGCAGGGTCTTCGGGTCGGGCTTGCGGACGCTGAAGGTGTGCACCTCGACGCCCCGGGCGCGCAGCCCGAGCACCTCTCGCTCGATGAAGACGTGCGAGACGGCGGGGTACTGGCTGACCAGGTAGGCAACGCGGGTGGTCATGCTTCTCCTTGGCTGGTGTTGCGGGTGGAGTCGTCGCGCTCCCAGGCCGTGTCGGCGCCCGCCTTCGCAGCACGGCGACGAGCAACGGCGGTGACGCCGGCGTAGGCGACGGCGGCCGGCAGCAGCTTCGGGTTGCGGCGCACCTCGTCGAGCATCGCCCGGGTGGTGCTGGTGGTGCTGGACGACGCGTCCAGGGTGTCCTGCGACAGGGCCTCGCCGGCGTCGGCCAGCTCGGCATTGCCGCGCGCGACACGCGTCCGAACCTTGACCAGGGCCTTGGCCGTCCGCGGCACCTGCACCGTGAAGGTGCCGTCGGTGTTGCGGCGCTCGCTGTCCCGGAACAGGCGCTGCACGTAGAGGTCGTCCGCGGTGAGCTCGGGGAACTTGTCGTAACGCGCCCGTCCCGACGGCGAGAGGCCGTAGACGCCCAGCCCCACCAGTCCGTCGCGCACATAGGGCAGCGCGGCGAACATGGCGTAGAACTGGCGCACCACCAGGTCCGACCCGGTCAGGTCGAAGTGGATGTGCGGGCTGGCGACGACCGCCTCGTCGGTGGTCAGGCCCTCGACCAGTGCGGTCAGGGCACCGGGGCCGAGCTCGATGTCGGCGTCCAGGTAGATGCGGGGCAGCGCGGTGGCCGCCTCGTCACCCGCGTTGAGCGCCCCGACCTTGCCGGGGGTCGGCAGGTCGAGCACGACGAGCCGCGCGAAGCGTCCGTCGAAGGCACGGGCGCGGGCAGCGGTGTCGTCGGAGCAGCCATTCGCTGCCACGACGACCTCACAGAGCCGGCCCGTGGGGTCCTGCGCCAGCGACTCCAGGCAGCGGTCGATGACCGAGCCCTCGTTGTGCGCCGGGATGACGATGCTGGCCGGCACCCCCGTGCCGGCTGACACGTCGGATGTCATCGGTTGTCGCCCGTGTAGCCGTAGTGCGCGTCGAAGGGAGCGAGCTCGGCCTCGGCGCGGTCGCCGCGCTCCGCCTCGCACCACTCGCCGTGGAAGGTGCGCTGGATCTGCGAGCGGAAGGAGGCGTAGTCAGCCGCAGCCTTCTCACCGGAGGGGTAGACCACGCGCGCCGTCGGGTCGTCCAGGCCCTTCGCCAGCTCGGCGAGGGTGGGGACGACGTAGTCGAAGGGCTCCTGGGCGAACAGGTCGATCAACAGCCGGACGAGGATCAGGCGGTAGCGGTCGTCGGTGAACGAGCCGCTGGAGCGCTGGAAGTGGCGGTAGGTCGAGATCACGTAGTTGAAGTGGACGATCTCGTCGCTCAGGTTGTCCTGCGCGATGCGCGCGGGGTTGCCGAGCGCCTGTGCGCGCAGGGTGGTGTCGAAGACGTGGTCCTCGCCGTACATCTCGGCGGTGTGGCCCATGTGCATGTGCGGCGGGAAGGCGCGCAGCCAGTCCCGGCTGGCCATCAGTTCCCAGGTCGCGGCCAGGTGGGTGAGGCCCTTCTCGTTGTACCAGGGGTCCCACACGGGCGAGATGCCCAGCGCGTCCAGGTCACGCTCGACGGCCTGCTGGTAGCGCTGGTCGAGGGCGCCCTTGTCGAGCAGGAAGAGGTCGGCGTCGTGCAGCAGGACGTGCGTGCTGCGCGAGTGCTCGATGCCGGTGATGACCTGCACGGCGTGGTTGCGCGAGGGGTTCTTCATCCGCGGCAGCATGGTGCGCTCGGGCTGGGGCAGCGGCAGCAGCGTCAGCTTGCCCTGCCAGTTGGCGCGGTTGCGCTCGACGATGTTCTTCACCTGCGGCGTCATGACGTCCGGGATCACCAGCGTCTCGAGGCGGTGCTCGGCCTTCTGCTGGCCGGTCACGGCCAGCGCGACCTCCAGGAAGACGGGCAGGTCACCGGGGACCGGAACCAGCAGGGTGTAGCCGGGGTCGGCGGGCAGCGGTGCCGCCCAGTCCGAGAAGCGGCTTGTCCAGTAGCGCTTGCCGAGCTCCATGATGTTGTTCCTTCCGGTGGTGATGACTGTTGCGTGGTGGGTCGTCGTTGGCTGATTGGTGAGGTGGCTGGTGGGTCAAGTGCCCGGGTCGGTCAGCGTTCGTGCACGTCGCGTCCGGTCGCCCGGTCGGCGTGCAGCAGACGGCGCTGCCAGAGTCGTGCGGTCGGCGGGACGAGGCGCATGCTCGCCGCCTTGGCCTGCACCTTGCGGTCGTGCGGCAGCAGGAGCGCGGCCTCGTTGAAGGACTCGCGGGCAGTGGCGTAGTCACCCTCGCGCAGCGCGTCGTCCCCCCGACGGGCGACAACCCGGGGGTTGCCGTCCTTGATGCGACGGTTGACGTAGTCGAGTTCGTCGGGCTGCAGGGTGTCGGCGTGCTCGGCCAGGAAGGTCTCCATCATCCGGTCCTCGGCCTCGATCACCTTGTCCACATTGGTCATGGCCGAACCTGGGGTCCAGCGGTACATGGCCTCCGGCTTGGCTTGGATGCGCATCTCCCAGCCAGCATGGATGGCGCGCATCCACAGGTCCCAGTCCTCGTTGTAACGCAGGCTGGTGCTCATGCCGCCCAACTCGTCCCACATCGCCCGCGGCATCACGGTGAAGATCGAGACGAAGTTCGCCTCCAGGATGCCGAGGCGGTGCAGCTTGCCGGGAACCGATCCCCAGGGCAGTACGGTGCGCTTGGGGTCGAAGCCGCCGGTGGTGAGCAGGTAGGCGTCACAGGTGACGAAGGCGCGATCACCCTGCGACAGCTTCGCCATCGCCGTCTCGAGGTGGCGCGGCAGCAGCACGTCGTCGGCATCGCAGAGCGCGATGTACTCGCCACGGGAGGCGGCCACGGCGCGGTTGCGGGCAGCCGAGACGCCCTCGCCGGTGCTGTGGACGACGGTCAGTTCGTCCGCGTAGAGGTCGAGCAGGGCGCCCGTCCGGTCGGTGGAGCCGTCGTTGACGACGACGTGCTCGACGTTCTCCCAGGTCTGGGCCCGGACGCCGTCGAGGCAGGATCCGAGGTACTTCTCGGCATTGCGAGCCGGGGTGATGACGCTGATCAGGGGCTGGTTCACGAGTACTCCTTCAGGTTGTGGCCATGGGGGAGGTTGGTGAAGTGCAGGTGGTCAGGCCCCTTCGGGGGAGCGTTCACCGAGGACGCGGGCGGGGACGCCACCGACGATGGCGTTGTCGGCCACCTCGCCGCGGACGACGGCATTGGCCGCGATCACCGCGCCGTTGCCGATCCGGGCACCGGGCAGGATCACCGCGCCAGCGCCGATCCACACGTCGTCCCCGATCACGACGCCGTCGCCGTCCCAGGGCTGGGAGACGATGGTGCGCCCGGCGACCGTGCCGTGGTTGGAGCCGACGATGGTGATGTGCTGGCTGATCAGGCAGTCGGCGCCGATGACGATGGGTGCGCCGGCGGTGCGGATGTTGTTGAACTCACCGATGTAGGTGCGGGCGCCGATCTCCAGGCGCGAGCCGGTCAGGCCCCCGCCGTCGGTCACGGCCAGCACCGACGGGCCGAAGATGGCGACCCCGTCGGCCAGCTGCACCCGGGATGCGTCGCCGGCGAAGTGGACGCCGCTGCCGACCATCGCTCGGCGATTGGTGCGACGCAGGCGTTCCAGCGCGACGGGGCCCTCCAGCAGCGAACGGGCGATGTCCTTGACGATCATGAGGCCTCCTGGGTCTCGAGCCGTGCGATGTCCTCGGCGGGTTCCACGGCTGGATCGGTTTCGGGGGGATCGGTTTCGGGGACGCGCAGGGCGGGGGCGATCAACAGGTGCCGGGACGCGACGCCGCAGACCAGCCAGATCATGTTGTTCGGGAAGGGGTAGGGGTTCGGGCTGCCGACCGAGGGCAGCAGCCAGACGAAGAGCGCGCCGATCGAGACGAGCTTCCAGGCGCGGGCCTCGGCATTGGGCGAGCGGCTCAGCAGCACGGCCACCGGGCCGAGCAGCACGCACAGGCCCCACAGGACCGCACCCTGGATGCCGGTCTCGGCAGCACGGCTGAGGAAGACGTTGTGCACCTCGATGGTGACCGTCGTCAGCGGGATGGTGTCGCCCTGTCGCACCCAGTCGACGTTCACGCCGACGAAATTGCCCCAGCCGACGCCCGTGAAGGGCTTCGCGGTGATGATCTTGAGGGCCGCCTCGTTGGTGAGCACCCGGTCATAGATCGAGCGCGAGGTGGTGAGCCGCTCGACCAGCATCGGCAGCAGGCCGGGGATGGCCACCAGGGCCAGGGCGGTGCCGGCGACCGAGGCGCCGATGATCACGGGCATCCGGCGGCGCAGCTGCGGCACCAGGACGCCGATCACCAGGGCGCCCGCGAGCAGGGCGATCCACAGGGTGCGGGTCATCGCCAGCGCGTCCCCGATGAAGCCCAGGCCCATCGCCCAGTAGCCCAGCGTGCGCCAGCGTCCCTTCGTCTGGGATGCCAGCAGGCCGCCCATGAAGAAGCCCAGCGCGCAGGCCATGCCCATCGGCTCGGACGCCAGGAAGGGGCCGCGAGCACGGCCGTAGCCGATGCCGACGTCCGGGTTGGAGATGAAGCTGGGGAAGACGATCGGCAGGTGTGCGATCTCGCCGATGGCCGTGATGCCCCAGTAGACCGTCAGCACGCCGAAGAACTTGAGCAGCAGGATCCGGCGGGCGCGGGTGGAGAAGACCATCGGGCCGGTGGCGAACATGACCAGCGGCATGATGATGCGGTCGATCAGCATGTACGCCTTGTAGGTGTCGCTGATCGCACCCGTGCTCCACCAGGCCCAACAGGTGACCAGGACGGTCAGGAAGCCAGCCAGGTAGACCCAACGCCAGCGCCAGCGCTCCCGGTAGGGGTCCAGCAGGAGCAGCACGAGCGTGCCCAGGAAGAGCGGGCGGTCCAGCGACATCGGCAGGTGCAGCAGCCAGGCATTGCCGCTGAACATGTTGAAGAACAGCGCCGCCAGGAAGGTCCAGACATACAGCGGGATCGCGCGGTCGGCGCTGTCCTCGCCGAGCGCCGGATCAGGCGCACGCAGCGAGGAGGCGAGATCCGGGACGGTGGCCCGGTGCGCGATCGTCGACACGGTCAGCGTCGCTCACGACGGTCGAGCGCGACCGCGGCCAGCAGGGCCAGCGCCGATCCGACGATCAGGCCGAGCAGGCCGTAGCGCTGGATCAGCGACATGCGGTCGTTGGACGACTCCTCGGCCTTGCGGACGACGACCAGGTCGGCCGCCTGGGAGGCGTTGACCAGCTGGTCCTGGTACTTGGCGCCCAGGGCGTTCATGTACTGCAGCTTCTGCGTCTCCAGGGCCATCGCCTTGGTGACGGCCTCGCGGGCGGCGGTGATCTGCGCCGTCGTGCCGACGGTGCCGGTGGTTGCGCCATTGGGCGTCGCGAGCAGCTTGTCGAGCTGGGCCTGGGCGGTGGTCAGCGCGCTCTTGGCGGCTGCCCACTCGTTGCTCGCCTTGGTGTAGGCGGTGAAGGTGACCTTGGGGTCGAGGTTGGTGCCATCACCGTTCGCGGCCTTGACCAGCTCGTCCGCGGTGGCCTGGGTTGCCTTGGTGACGGCAGCAAGGTCGGTGCCGGTGCCCTCGACCCGGATGATGCTCGACTCCGGGATCGGCGAGGCGGCCATGGTGACGCCCTCGGTCTGGTCATTGCGCAGGCCCTGGTCGTTGATCCAGCGCGCGTAGTTGGACGCGAGGTCCTTCGCGGCCAGGGGGAAGCCAGCGATGGCGCCGGTGCTCAGGTCACCCGTCCCGACGGCCACCCGGGCCTCGGCGGTGTAGGTCACGGGCTGCGTGGCGCCGAGCGCGACGCCGGCACCGGTGCCCAGACCCATGATGAGCAGGGCCGGCAGCCAGTGCTTGCGCAGGGACTGCAGCGGACGGCTCACGGCGGCGGCCACGGGCTCCACCTCGGCGCGCGAGGGGGCCGAAGGGTTCAGGTCGTTGGTCATCGGTGCTTCCTGTGGTGGTCGGACGAGCGGTCAGGCAAGGTTGCGCAGCCGCGAGGCCATCGAACGGCCCAGAAGGCCGATGGTGTAAGGAACGCCGTGGCGCAGGTAACGGTCGGCCATCCGGCTGGGTTCCTGCAACAACCGGTGCAGCCATTCTGCGCCCAGCTTCTGCCACAGGTCGTGAGCACGGGGAATGTCACCCGCGGCCATGTCCAGCGCGCCGCCGCAGCCGATGAACCAGGCCTGTGGAAGGGCCTCCAGCATCTTCAGCGCGATGCGCTCCTGGCGCGGGAAGCCAAGTGCCACGAAGACGACGTCGGGGCGGGCCTCGGCGACGAGACGCACGGCCTCGGTGACACCGGCCTCGGTCTTGTCGAAGCCGAGTTCGGGGCTGTAGGAGCCGACGACCTGCAGGCGCGGGTCCTGCTCGCGCAGCTGCTTGGACGCGCGGTGGGCGACGCCGGGCGCCGCACCGAAGAAGAAGACCTTGAGGCCCTCCTCGGCGGCGCGTGCGCTGAGCTCGGGAACCAATTCGGCACCCGTGACACGGGCCGGCAACGGATCCCCCAGGATCTGGCTCGCCCACACGAGGGGCATGCCGTCGGCGATCACGAGGGCTGATCCCTCGAGCACGTCCGGGTTGGCGGGCAACTGCCGCATGATGTCGGTGTTGACGGTGAGGATGAGTCCGCCCGGAGCGTCGGCCTGCACGGACTTCGTCACGTGGTCCAGCACGTTCTCAACGGTGACGGCATCGAAGCGCACGCCGTTGATCATCACCTGGTGCCAGTCGGTCTCGGGCGCACGGCCCATCAGATTTGTCGTCATGAAGTTTCCCCCGAAACTGTCACCGGCATAGCCCGGTGAACCGTCAACAACGATACATAGCGGGCCGGTCCACGCACCCTGCAAAGCCAGCTGGCACTCAGGAAAGACCCAAGTCGGAGAGGGAATGGACATCTGACCGTTGACGCGGAACCGCCCGCGGAAGGGCTGCGTCCATGCCACAGTGGACACGCGGGAATCCGCGGCTGACAAAGGGGACGAGATGACCGACGGCGAGTGGAAGGGGCCCACTTTCGGGCTGCCGGACTACACCTCGGCACAGGCCGATGGGGCATTGTCCCTGCCGGAGGTCGACGTTCCGGAAGTCGACAGGGAAGCAACCGCTGCCGGCCCGCAGATCCATCGCTCGGAAGCACTTCCGTCGCCGGTGGCCCGGGTCGCACAGCCGGATCCCGCTCCGGCGGATGCAGCTCCCGTCAACCCGGCGACGAGACTCACACATGGTCCCCGCGTAGGTGGGTGCCGTGCCTCACATGTTTTTCCCCGCGA